>JAIEEQ010000059.1 GCA_029067355.1 Anaeroplasmataceae bacterium
ATTATAAACAATATGAATTCCAAAAATGAAAAAGAAATATGTTGAATTTATTATAAAATTTGAGACTTGCTTTCATAAGGAAAATATGCTAGAATGTGAAAAATTACAGCATAGTAGACTTATACTTTACTTTAGTAGAAATTTTTAAGTCACTTTTTCTAACATAAACTCTAAAGGAGAATGAATTATGGAACAAACAAATGCATATCTAGGAGAAGAAAAGCTATCCAAATTACTCTTTAAATTTTCAATCCCCTGCATTGTATCCTTATTAATAAGTGCACTATACAATATTGTGGATCAAATTTTTATAGGAAATAGTGAGTTAGGCTATTTAGGCAATGCCGCCACAGGTGTTGTCTTTCCTATTCTAATGGTGGCTATGGCCTTTTCATGGTGTATTGGAGATGGATCAGCAGCATATTTGAGTCTATGTCAAGGAAGAAAGGATGCAAAGTCAGCTCATCAGTGTGTGGGAACAGGAATTATGGTTACTCTTGCTATCAGTCTTTTGCTCATCCTTTGCTTTATGACAACAAAGGATCCTCTTCTTCGTTTCTTTGGTGCATCTGATCAAAGCATAGATATGGCAATAGCCTACTTTACCATAGTTGTTCCTTTTTTCCCAATATTTATGCTCATTAATATGCTGAGTTCTATCATTCGAGCTGATGGAAGTCCAGCCTTTTCCATGATTGCGATGGCATCTGGTGCCATTGTAAATATTATTCTAGATCCAATTTTTATATTTGGATGTCATTTTGGAATTGCGGGTGCAGCATGGGCAACAGTCATTGGCCAGGTGGTTTCCTTTGGTTTTCTACTTTTCTATCTTTTTAAAACTAAGACATTCCATTTAAGCAAAATAAGCTTTATTCCAAATTTTAAAGTTTTCAAATATGCCTTATCCTTAGGTATCTCTACTTTAATTACTCAATTATCTATCGTGGTTATCTCTGTACTATGCAATGTTATGCTAAAAAAATATGGTGAGCTTTCCATCTATGGACCAGATATTCCCATTTCTGTTATTAGTATTGAAACAAAAGTATTTACTATTATAGTCAATTTAGTAGTTGGAATCGTTCTTGGTGGACAGCCTATTATTGGATATAATTATGGAGCTGGAAAGAAAGACAGAGTAAAAAAGACCTATCTTCTAATGCTTTTTTCTAGCTTGATTATTGGACTTGTAGCAACTCTGCTGATTGAATTATTCCCAGAGGGAATCATTCGTATGTTTGGTTCAACAAAAGATCCACTATATTTAGAATTTGCTAAAAAATTTTTTAGAATCTTTTTATCTTTAGTAACCTGCTCCTGTATCATAAAGCTTACTTCTATTTTCTTTCAGGCTGTTGGGCAAACCATAAAGGCAACAATAATCTCCTTGATTCGAGACATTATCTGCTTTATTCCTCTCATTGTCTGTCTGCCTCTCGTACTAGGGATTGATGGCATATTATATGCAGGTCCTATCGCTGATGCAATTGGCATCATAGTTACCTTCATTTTGACACTTATGTTCTTCAAGCAATACAAAAAGCAAGAGGAATATTTATACTAATTTCAACTATATTTTCTATGGACTATATAGCTTTTTATAAAAATAGCAAGTAAAAAAGGATGAAAACTGAATCATCCTTTTTTTACTTATTTTAATTTTCCTTTTTAGCAAAAAAAGCAACCGCAATTCCACCAGGACCAATATGTGTACCAATTGTACTTCCAATTTGATAAATTGGAACTTCATTTGTATTTTTTTGCCATAATTGTGCACTATCCTTTAAATATTTTTCTAAAAAATCACTAGAAAGTCCAGAATACGCCGTAGCATAAGGATAAGTAAAGTCAATACCTCCACAGGAATTTATTTTTTCAACTAGCATATTATTTCCGTTTTTAGAGCCTCTTGCCTTGCCTACCATTTTCACCTGTCCATTCACAATAGAAAGAACAGGCTTTATAGATAATAGTTCTCCTGTAAAGGCAACTACTGATGAGATTCTTCCACCCTTTTTTAAATACTTCAATGTACCAACCACAGCAAGAAGTTCTATATCATTTTTTCTTCTATCTAGCTCCTTAGCAACTTCACTTGCAGAAAGCCTATTCTCATGAACAAGTCGTATTGCATATTCACATAAAATTCGTTCTCCAATACACGCATTAAGACTATCTACTACAAATACCTTATCCTTAAAATTTTTTGCTGCAAGTAATGCGTTATTATAGGTGTTTGAAAGCTTAGAGGATAGAGTAATGCAGATGACCTCTGAGCCATCTTCTGTTAGTTCTAAAAATTTCTCCTCAAAGCGATAGGGGTTTATTTGACTTGTTTTAGGAAGCTCATCATCTTCAATAAGCTTTTCAAAAAAATCTTTATGAGATAAATTTACTCCATCTAAATATGTTTCTCCCTTGAAGGATACCTCAATGGGTAAAAGATAGATTCCCTTTTCAGTAGCTTCCTCTAAATCAATATCAGAAGCTGAGTCAATTACAATTTTAATCATGATTTTCTTTTCCTTTCCTACTAATTCTTTCTAAATGATTCCGAATTAAATCTAATGACTGATATAAGGAGGCTCTTTGCTCTTCTGTTAATCCTTGGCTTGCTTCTTCAAGAAATAAATGAATACGCTCTTCTATATATCCTCCAACCTGCTTTCCCTCCTCAGTCAAAGAAATCAAGGAGCGATACTTCTTATCTTGATTCACATCAAGGACAATTAAATCTTTTTTCTTTAAGTCATCTAGCGCTCTAGATATCAACGCCTTATCTACATCACAAGCTATACATAGCTCCTTAAAGGTCATAGGCTTATCCCTTTCATATAAAGAATATAGACAGCTGACATGAACACTTTTTAAACCGAAATGCTTCATTTCCTCTGTTTTTATCTTTTGTATGCTTTTGGTGATTCCATTAAGTAGCGTCGTAAATGTCTGAAAACGATTCATATCTTTCCTCCTGTTGACTTATCAACAATTATAAGCATACACCACATTTGTTGATTTGTCAACAAAAAAAGAAAAAGGAATTGTCAATATTGACAATTCCATACTCCTATTATTGATGCAAATAATCATCTAAATTAGGATAATACTCCTCAAGATAGTTTCTTGTATTTTGAATCATTCTTTTGAATAACTGCTCTCCATCCTCAATAGATAGGGTTGAGCAAAGTGCTTGATTCATAAAACAAGCAAAAATTAAAGAAAAATCACGTTTCTTAATTCCCTCATACAAAGCATCAATATTGTTTGATGCACGCTCTACCATATGTAAAACAGGTAAGGAAAGAGGCTTAGAAACAATTGGCTTAACCTGATCATTTTCAAAAATACAATTTGTTTCCACAATTGAACCAAGGGGTAGCTGAGGACATTGACCTTGATTTGGCAAATTCACATTAGAAATAATGACCTTATGTCCTAAAATTGCCTTCATTAAATCTGTGGCTTCTTCTCCTGATGCTACTAAATTTATTTCCTTTTTTCCGCTCGCAAGCTCCTTAGATTCATTAATTCGCTCCTCCATTTGATGGACTCTAAAATCAACCGTAGTTAAATTAAACTTCCAATCCTTTACTGTCTGAGGGTCTGTCAAATACCAATGGGGATTAACAAATTCAGCTAAGTGTCTATCTCCAGCAGCCGCTAAAATACCATATCGTTTAAACATATTCATTTTAACCTTATTACCATAAGCAAAGCAATCAGTTTCAAACTGGAATCGATCAAAATATTCGTAATAGCCATCCTCATAGTATTTTTCCATAAAGCTTGGCAAAAGCTTGAGTAAATCAATATCCTTGTATTTTGCTTCTGTAATCCATGTAAAATGGTTTACTCCTGAGGCATCTGTATATATGTCTTTGCGAGTTGCTTTAATTCCAAGCTCCTGCCCTAGAACAAGACATAAGAATGCCTGGGCATGGAAGACCTCATGACAGCAGCCAAATGCCTTAATTTCAGGAAACACATCATATAAGGTTTTTACGCAAATACTCATTGGATTGGTAAAATTAATAACCCATGCCTTGGGACAAATTTCCTTAATTTTTCTTGCAAATACCTCATAAATTGGAACTGTACGCATAGCTCTCAGTACACCACCAGGACCTGCCGTATCTCCTACTGACTGATAAATTCCATACTCCTCAGGAGCATGCACATCACTTCTCATTTCCTCAAAGGTACCAGGAAGAATCGAAATAACAACAAATGTTGCATCCTTTAAACAATCCTCTATTTTTTCATAGACTTTATAGTTTATTTGAGATAATGTCTTTGGATTTTGATTAATTCTCTGTCCAATTTGCTGATTTCTTTTTGCAGCCTCTATATCTATATCATATAAGCCGATTTCCCCTGATAGCCCTTCAGATAACGCAAGATCCGTCATAAAAGTTCTTGCCCACTGCTTAGAGCCTCCTCCAATATAAGCAATTTTAAAATTTTTCACCTTTTACATCCTCTTTTCTTAAAATATAGCTTGCTGACTCTACACATCCGATTGCTCCATCAAAAAGAGTATTCCCATAAAAATGAAAGCCACATTTTTCAATAACCTTCTTACTTTGAGCATTAGATAAAAAGTGGCCACAAGCTATAAAATCCACCTTATCCTCTGAAAATAAGAATCGAATCACCTCTTTTACGGCTTCTGGCATAAGTCCTTTTCCCCAATACGCCTTAGAAAGCACATAGCCAATCTCAACTCCTCGTTCTTTTGAAAAACTTTGAAAGAAATCTTCATTATACCTTTCTAAGCCTAAAGACCCAATCACCTTACCTGTATTTTTTTCCACAAGAGCAAAGGTCTTCCTCTGCTCAATAAACTCATTTAGAATTTCAGCAGATTCTTTTTTTGATTTATGATGATTCCATCCAGCCATTTCTCCAACACCAGCAACAGAAGCATATTCATTAAAATCATCTAAATCTGAATCTAAAAAGCCTCTTAGTATTAGTCTATCTGTTTCTAAAGTAATTTGTGATACATCAATTTTAATATTCATTTACTCACCTCTTATAATTTCTATGGCTGTCAAAAGTCCATCTAAGGCTGCACTTGTAATTCCACCTGCATACCCTGCACCCTCCCCCATTGGATATAGATAAGGAAGATTGGATTTACGCATTTTATCTCTTAAAATACGAACAGGTGATGAGCTTCTTGATTCAATACCAATCAAAATAGCATCTGGATGATAAAAGCCTTTCATTTTTTGATCAAAATCCATAATCCCCTGCTTAATTCCTTCTATAACAAACTCAGGAAGACATTTCCTTAGGTCGCTTAGGGTAATTCCATGAGGATAGGAGGGCTGAATGCTTCTTACAGATGTAGCTATTTCATCTTCCATAAATTCCTTCATCAAATTTGCTGGAGCAGTATAATTCTTGCCTAAAGTAAATGCCATTTGCTCATATTTTTCCTGAAATAAAAGACCATCCAAGACGCCAGCTCCATAATCCTTAGGTCTTACATCAACCAAAATCGCACTATTGGAATTCTCTGCCTCTCGTTTTTGATTGCTCATTCCATTGGTAACTATTGTATGCTCTTCAGATTGTGAGGCAATTACATACCCTCCTGGACACATACAAAAGGTATAAACGCCTCGATCCATATATCTTGTGGATAGCTTATAATAGGCTCTAGGCAAAAAGGAGGCATAATTTCCATACTGCATTTTATCTATATCATCAGCCTTATGCTCAACTCGCACCCCCATAGAAAAGGCCTTTGGCTCCATACTGATATGCATAGACTGATACAAATGACGAAGGGTGTCTCTTGCAGAATGGCCAATTCCTAACAATAAATGCCTTGTATAAAAGCTATGATTTAAAGCAATCACCTCTACGCCATCTTCTTTTTCTTTTGCATCTAAAAAAGGGGTATTGAAGTAAAAGCTTCCTCCCAGTTTTTCAATTTCTATTCGGATATTTTTAACAACCTCTCTTAACACATCCGTTCCAATATGGGGCATACTATCATACAATATATCCTCATTAGCACCATGCTTAACAAATTCCTTTAAGATAAAATGAATATAGGGATTCTTTAAATTTGTTGTGAGCTTGCCATCTGAGAATGTACCAGCACCGCCCTCACCAAACTGAACGTTACAATTTGGGTCTAATATTCTATGATTTAAAAAATCTTCTACCTTCTTTACCCGTTCTTCTATTTTACTTCCACGCTCTAAGATAATGGGCTTTGCTCCACACCTAGCCAAATAAAGACTGGCAAAAATTCCAGCAGGGCCAAATCCAACGATTACAGGAGCATAGGGCTGTGTCCATGAATCGTATTCAGGTTCTGAATGAATCTGCTGGAATAAAGATACGTTTTTTCCTTTTAAAGACTCCTTTGTTTCAATGAAAAGGCGATAAACATAATAAATTTCATTCTTCTTCCTTGCATCTATGGATCTAGAAAGAATCGTGTAGGTAAATTGATTCACCTTCAAACGCTTGCGAATAATTTCTTCAAGAGGTTCTCTTATATCAGCCATCACCTTAAAATCATTTACTTGATATTGCATAGCTCTTCTCCAATCTTTAATGCTGAGCAAAAGGCAAACATCAGGTTATATCCACCACACATACCATCTATATCTAGCAATTCCCCACCTACATAGACATTTGGTGCCTTGCTTAAATTCATTTGTTCTGTGATTTCCTCTAAAGCAATACCTCCTGAGACAACCTGAGCAAATTCAAAGTCATAAACTCCTTCAATTGGAAAGGAAAAATGATGTAAAAGCTCTTCTACCTGCTGGATGGAATAAGGATTCATATAATCAACAAGCTTTGGATGAAGTAAGCCAATCAAATCCTTATGCGTTACAAGTACTGGACTTATATTTGGGATTAAATCTAAGGAAAGCTCACAATCTGTCTTATCCTTTAGACGAGCATAAATACTAGATAAATTCATAATGCAGATTCCTGAAATGCCATCAACCTTTAAGATAGCCTCTCCAGTCTCCTGATAAAGCAGTTTTTTTCTTTGGTATAAGGAGGCTACACATTTTACTCGAACTCCATTCAAACGTTTAAAATCACAGGAAAGCTTAAAGCCAACCAAACTTGGCCTGATTTTGCTTTGATTTAAACCAAAGCTATCTAAAAATGAATAAAAGCCTGCCTGTTTTTTAGGAATAAAGGAGGCAATTGATCCCGTAGCTAAAACGACATAATCAAAAGGACCTCTAACCTCATTTAAGTAGTACGCTTGATTGAGTTTGTGAATAGAGGTTACTGGAAAATTTTCAACAATATGTAAAGGACGTTTCAGCAAGCATTCTAACACACTTAAGGAGGATTCACTTATTGGATAAATTCTTCCCTCCTCATCTATCTTAGTATAAAGACCAATATCTTTCCAAAACTGAAAAAGCTGATTTTGATACTTCTTTACCAAATGATAGGCAAAAGGATGATTATATTTTTCTTCTGTAAGATTTATATTCCCAATATTGGCCTTCCCATTTCCACTTGCTAAAATTTTTCTTCCAACTAGACTTTTTTCAAATAATTCGTAAGAAATACCCTGCCTCTCTAAAATATTAGCAAGCATAAGTCCACAGGCTCCACCACCAATAATTGCAACTTTCAAGCTACCACCTCACATTATGGATTATATTATACCATTATTTCAGCTTTTTTACAATTTATTAGGACAGAAAAAAAACAGCTTATGATTAGAGCTGTTTTCATAAATAAAACTCAGAATAGCATTTCCAGATGGCCTCTTCATTTTTCTTTTTCATCATTTCTTTGTTATCTTTAATGGATTTTAATGGATCAGGATAAATGGGCTTTAAAATATGAAGGATAAACTGCCTTTGTTCAATTCCTTGTTTATCCACTTTAGCAGTTTTATGAAAGGTTATAAAAAGTGGTACAATGGGAACATTAAATTTTGCAGCATAATGAAAGGCTCCACTTTGATAAGGTCTTGGCTTTTCATAGCACCACCATTCAGCAGATTCAGGGAAAAAACTGACCCATTCTTTCTTCTTTAATTTTTTTTCTAGCTCCTCTTGAAATTTTTTCATTTGACTTGTTCGAGTTGGAATAGGCATAATGCCATATGCACGCATATAGCTTCCAAGCCTACACTTTAAATTATTAAATTCCGCTGTTGTATAATGAATCTTCTTCCCCTTTAAAGCATATCCAATCGCAAGAGAATCTAGCTTATTCACATGATTGCAGGTAAGAATAGCCCCTCCATAAAGACCGTCAACATTTGTCCTTCCTACCACCTTAGTTTTTAACCAAAAATGATTTGCAATAAACGTATATGGCTTTACAATGCTTATTCTTAAAAATAAATAGATTCCTCGCTTATACCATTTTTTATGATAGGAAAAATTTTCATCAATCTCATTATATTCCATACAATAGACATCATCAATATGATCATTTAGCCTACCCTCCTGTTCAGCTATCTTGATTTGATTTAAAACCTCTTTTGTGGTTTGATATAATCTCATAGGCTAAATCTGCTTAAAAGCATTTTCCTTAAATTCAACTCGTTTAATTTTCTTCCATACCTTTGTCTTTTTAAAGGTGAAGATTTTTATCATAATTCCAATATACCCCATATAGTAAAAAGGATGGGTAAGGGCAATCCAAAGCCAGGTTCTACGTTTCATAGGAAGGTACTTTTTATCTACAATCATACAGCGAAGCGTCATAATAAATAATCCAGTATAAAGGAAAAGAAATGCAGAAAGTGCTAAAAGATAAAAAGCCAAAGCATAGGAGTACTTCATTATAGAGCCTACTATTCCTATAATGAAATTTGTAAAGAAAAACAAGCATAAAAATCCAACATAGCTATATACATAATAAAGGCTATGAACTGCATAAAAATTCAGCCGATCCTGTTTTGTTTTTCTAGTTCTTCTTTGTTCCTCATCAAATAGGCGATCACAATCAACGACACCTGTCATCCAACGATTTCTTCTTTGATTGGTTACAGAAAGTTTTGTTGATTCTTCCACATAGCAAACGGCATAGGACACATACTCTGTTTTATACTGATGAATTGCGCAGGTTCTTTGAAGCTCCATATCCTCAGTTAATGTATCCTGAAAGGGCCATCCGCCCCATGCCTCAATAAGACTACCTTTGATAAGTAATCCTGTTCCCAAGGTCATGGTTACAATACCTTGATCTGATTTAGCACGATTGCCAAGCTCAGACATAAGGGTCCATATTAAGCCATTACAATAAGAAGACCAGCGATTTGCACCTTTATCCTGATTGAGATAGTTTTTTACAACCAGCTTAGAATTATAGACCTCTTTTCCGCTTCCAAAGGCTCTGTTCATTTCACATAAAAATAAAGAATCTAATATACAGTCTGCATCTATGATTAGATATCCGTCATATTTTTTATTCGCATGTAGAATTTCTTTGATTCCATAGTCTAAGGCATGTCCCTTTGTTTGTTGCTCTGTGTCAATATAAATTGTTGCCTCAGGTAAAAGCTCCTTAATCATTTGAATGGTTGGATCCTGCTCTTCCTTAACAATCGTATAAACATCAAAACACTTTTTGTCATAGGTCTGCTTTCTTATGGATTCTAATAAGGGGATAATTGTTTTCCCCTCATTTCTTGCAGGGATAATAACTGCAAAGTCATATAAGTGAAAGGATTCAATTCTTTCCTGTGGCTTGCGGTTTAAAAACCACCAGCTGATTCTTCTGCGGTAGGCAATTAAAAAAATCAAGGTTGCAAGGAATAGCATTCCTAGCATAATATAAAAGCATATTTTCATTTCGTATTTTGCTCCTTCTTTTTGTATTTTATTTTCTCATAGGTACTATTTTTACTTCTTTGAATCATTACCTCATATATCTTGTTCCTTAATTCCTCTATGGCTTCCTTTTTATCTATGTCCTTTCGCGCATAAAATGGTCCATCCACATAAGCAGTTATCCTTGTTCTAATCCACCCCTTTTGATAAGTGGTTGTGAAGGTAAACACTGGCTTTTCCTCTACCACAGGATAGGTAAAAGATACTGAAGGAAAGGAGCGTATTTTTGTATAATATGGCCAAATATGTGCTTCTGGGTAGATCATAATTACCTTCTTTTTTTGAAGTAATTCCTTTAAATAGGATTTAAAGGCTCTCATTCCGCTATATTGATTTGGAATAGGAACAGCTCCAATCATGGCCATAAAATTTTTTGTACCCCATTTACTTAGGTTTTCTGAGCACACCAATACATAAACTCGCTTTGGAAATGTGATTAAGGATGGCATAAATCCATCTGCAGGAGCATGAGTATGATTTGCATATAGAAAATAGCCTGTATTTTTATATTTTTTAAGACACTTTCGATTTACAACACGAAAGCCTAACCATAGCTTCATATAAAGATAGGCTAAAATTCTCATAATTCCATAATACAACAAAAAGCTAATGGCTCTCCATATAATTCCTCGTTTATAAGAATAGGTAGCATCAATGGAAAAAGGGAGACGATGAATTCCACTAAAATCATCATTCTGCTCATCTGCAAATTCTATAACTTTATTTTTCATATCTAACCCCTCTCTACTTCAATTATATGGAGATTAGAAAAAAAATCCACCTAAAGAAGTATCTACAATCCCTAGATAAAAAAGAATGCATTCTACTATGAGTAGAATACAAGGATAGACATTTTTCTTCTTTATTTAATGGTATAGTTAGAGTATGGAAGATATAAAAAAAAGAATTGGACAAAATTTAGTCCAACTAAGAAAAAGAAAAAAATACACTCAAATGGATTTAGCAGATATTTTCAAGTATTCAGATAAAGCAATCTCTAAATGGGAAAAAGGAGAATCTTTACCTGGAATAGAAATTCTATACCAGCTCTGTAATTTTTATGGCGTTACTTTAGATTATCTAACACATGAGGGAACCTTTGAGGAAAAAAAGGAGTTTTTAAAAAAGGATAGGAATAGTGTAAATAAAATTATCATCACCTTATTGTCTATTTCCTTAGTTTGGTTTTTAATTGTTATTTCCTATGTATATCCTTACGTTATGATCAAATTTAATCTCTGGATTCTATTCATTTGGGGATTTCCTGCTTCCTTCTTACTTCTTCTTGTGTTCAATCGGATTTGGGGAAAAAGAAAATATAAATTCTTTATTCTAAGCTTATTTATCTGGTCTCTTTTAACTGCCATATTTTTACTGCTGATCTATCTGAATCAATCCTATCAGGTTTGGGCAATCTTTTTATTAGGAATTCCTGCACAAATTGCAATCATTCTTTGGAGTCAATTAAAAAAATCTTAGGCTATTTCCTAAGATTTTTTTTCTTTAGCTTCATCAATCGCAAGCAAAAATACCTCTTCAAGCTTTCTAACACAATTATCAATAGAATACTGCTTCGCATATTCAATGTATTCCTGACTACGTTTTTCTTTTTCTAAAGGATTTTCTATGTAATACTCTATTTTTTCCATTAATGAATGAGAATTTCCATGCTCAAACAGATTATGCTCATCAATAGCAAATTGATTTGTAGCAGATATTTTACTATCTGAAATAATGGGAACCAGTCCACAGGTGAATGCCTCCATACAGCTAATTGCCTCAATTTCTGCATCAGAAGAATGGACATATAGATCACTATAATTGATTACCTCAATCAATTCTTCCTCCTCGTAAAAGGCAAAGATTGGAGGATTGGTCAACTTTTCACCAAGAGATTCTAAATAGTTTTTCCATGGCCCCTTTCCAGCTAAAATCAATTGAATTTTTGATTCATATTTGGATTCTAAAATGGCTTGAATAATTAAATCCTGACGTTTTTCCACAGAATATCTTCCAACCATTAGAATTATATATTTATCCTTTAATGCCTCAGGTCGTAAAGCATCCTTCTTAACAAAGGCTGGACTTACTCCATTAGAAATAACATGTAAATTAGCGGTATAGCCATGCTCCTTTAACTGACCTGCAATCATATTAGAAGGGCAATGAACATGTTCAAATTTATTATAAAATCTCTTGAATTTTCTATAAATCATATCATTTACAGACTGAAGCTTATTCATATGTAGTGTTGAAGTGATATTTTCTGGTTGTAAATGGAAAGCTGCTGTAGTAGGAATCCCCTCCTTATCACAAAGCTTTTTGCCTAATCTTTGACATCCAAAGGGCAATAAAAAATGCACAACATCACTGCCTAATATTGCTTCCTTTAATACCTTTTTATTTCGTTTTGCAAAAATAAACCCTTGTGATTTAGAAACTTGATATAGTACAGGAATCTTACTTATTCCTAGCTCAAATGCACAATCTGGTGAAATGTTATCTACTGTGGAAGCAGCAATCTTAACGGTATGACCATGCTGCATCAACACCTCTGCAAATCGACGAGTAGTCATAGTAGTCCCATTAGATGCTTGAGCATAGGAATCTACGATTAATGTAATAATCATAAAACTCTCACCCTTCTTTTTACAAATATTATACAATATTCGTGCTCTTTAAACAAGTAAAAAATGAATATATAGTAAAAAGCCAAAAATTTGGCTTTTCATTTTTAGCATAAATTTAAAATTGCCTTCGTAATATCACGATTCTCTAAGACAACATAGGAAACCTGCTTTGTTGTTTTCCCCTCATAAATATAATCTACATTCTTCTTTACTGCAAGCTGATCTATGGATTCCTGAATTTCTAAAGCCTTTCTTTCCTTAGAAAGCTTTTTAGGAAGGCTAACTAATAATGGACGAATATGCTTATGCTGTAAAGTATCAATCAGTTCTTCTAAAATCTCTTGAAACAATTTTGGTTGATCAAAATCAGCTTCCCCTAAGGCTAAAATACAATCAGAATATAATTCCTGCATAGGAAGAGCTTCAATCAACCTCTTTGCTCTTGTGATACTCATTCCCATCATAGAATAGTTATCTATATCATACTCCTTAGCAAGTTCAATAACCGTCTGCATTCCCGTAGGAATATATCTTTCCTCTTCTATTCTTAAGTCTTGAAATAAACTACCACCAAAAATTGCAATACGCTTTTTCATAATTTCATTCCTCGCTTCATCTAGTTTACAATACCAGTTTACTTCAATATCAATAGCTTGTCAAGCATTTTTTGTAAAAAATGTTGTAATTTTTAAAAATTCATGATAAAATAATCAATGTGGGGTGAAAGTATGAATTCAATCAACGATATATTAGGAAAATGGTTAGATGAATTAGATAGATTTTCATATAAGGACTATATGGAACTTCCAGATATAGATTTGTATATGGATCAGGTTGTCACTTTTTTAGATAAGCAGCTTGCCATATTTCAAACCTCTTCTTTAGATAAGCAAATTACTTCTTCTATGATTAACAACTATGTTAAAGGAGAAGTCGTAAGTGCGCCTATATCTAAAAAATATAATCGTGAGCATTTGGCTTTAATTCAAGAGGTTTGCACATTAAAGCAGGTTTTAACCATAGCTGAGGTAAAGCAAATTATTGATGAACGATACCGTAAGGAGGAGGTTGCCAAGGATGAGGTATTTAATCATTTTAAATCTTTGGTAACCGAAAAAAACAAAGAGGCAGTTGCTCTTACAAGATCTCTACTTGATCAAATTGAGCAAAATGATCTTCGTGCTTTAACAGACTTATCTGTATCCTTAGCCTTAACTGCAAATGCCTTTATATCCGTAAGTAAACGAATCCTATTCCTTAATCGCTTATTCCAGCAGGAATCAGAAAATAAGAAAAAAGAAAAAAATGATAAGATAGAGGAATAAATCCTTAAAAAAAATGGGTTAAAAACCCATTTTTTTAATCGCTATCTGAGGTTGTTGAAAGCTTAACCGTATAGTTTGTATTAAACTTTTCTTTTGCCAATCTAGAAATACTTATGAAGGTAGCCTTGGTGAGTTCTTCTTTTGTACAAACATCAATCACAAGAACCTCATTTTCTAGAAGTACAAGCACATCCTCAAAATTTAAAGAAGCCATAATCATTTCCTCTAAGGCAATTTCATTGACCTTTGTCTGCCTTAAAGAAGCAATTTTTGCGTTTTCTACCTCTATCTGTGCAACACTTAAACTTCCAGAAGCAATTTTAGCTTCAGATTCCTGAATCAAGGCATTAACCTCTTCAATACTTTTCATTCTAGCCTCAGCAAATTCTGGATTGGTTGTGCTTGTGTCAAGGCTTGGAGAACCTACGGGATCTGTGGTCTTGTTCGCTTCGTGAATATAGAATATTGACATCATAACAACAACAGCTAAAAGTAATATTGGCAATCTTAGTTTCTTTTTCATATGCTATTCCTCTCCTATATAGTAAAGTATATGTGAGGAACTCTTTTTTTATGATAGCTTTTCTATAACTTTCTTCATTCGGATAGATTTCTTCCAGTAGCTTCCATACATATATTCTATGCCCAAGTTAGAAGCCTTTAGAACCTCTTCCTTCGTAGAAATATTAGATAAAATAAATAGTATATTTTTTTCTTTACATAGTTTCTTAATTTCCTCTATGGCCTCATATCCATATTTGGAAATGTCATAGATAAAGTAATCAATGGCCTGATGATAGATGTCCATCAAATTACCAGAAGCAACCTTATACCCCATCTCCTTAAGCTTTTTCAGTTCTGTCTTAGTACCTGGTGCATAATAGAAAATGAGATTTTTTGTTGTTCTATAAAAGTGGTTTTGTGCCTCAACAAAACGGATAAAATTTTCATTTAATACCTGCTGGCTTAAGGAAATTAAAATGGGAATGGACGCTTTTGATGTATCCCCTAGCATCTTAAGCTCTTTAGAACAGCTACTGATGATATATTTGTCAATCAGCTCCTCTAATCCTCTTCTAGCAATTACTTTTTTCATAAAGGCTATATCTATCTCATAATTATCTAGTGAGATTTGAGCAACATACGCATACACCTCATTTTTACTTAAATGAACTAACTGCTTATAGGTTATTCCTAATCTCCCGTGGTCAATAGATTCACTAATATGTGTAACTAGCTGGTTTTCATTAAACCGAAGCTTTGCAGCTTCACTATCATAATGGCTAATATGATGAGCAGAATCGTCCTTAATTCGCTTAGCATCCTGAAGTGCATCATAGGCATTATCTAGTATTTTATTAGGATCTAACAAAGAGGAGCTTTTAGATAATCGATACACTCCACAATTAAAATAGAGCTTAATTCGACTATTTAATAGATTTAAGTTCTTTGCTGTCTTTTCAAAAAGTCTTAGTAACAGCTGATCAATTGTCCGCTTATCATTTGTATCTAATACTAAGATAGCATAGCGATCATATCCCAAATGATAAAGCTTAATCTGAAAATTAGTGGCAAAATGCTGTTTCATCTCTTCTGCAATTGCGTAAATCAGCTGATTTGCAAAGTTAATTCCATAAAGCTCTTCATAAAGCTTAAAATCATATACATCCAAAACGGCAAGACTTAGCTTACGATGTTGCATCCGCTCCTGCAAGTCCATTCCCAGCTTTACTTCAGTTTCAAGCTTGCTGATTGGATTAGTAAAGGCAATAGAATACAGCTCTTTACTTTTATCCTTTGCGGTAGTATTATCTTCTATAATGGAATAAAGAGAAAGAATTCCATTCTCATAGGAAGGGAAAAATGTTTCTTTTACCTCTATATAGCCTTGATTTTTCTTATATCGATACTCAATGGACTGATTGGTAGAAAGATATTTATATATATCCTGAACTACACCTTCATAGCGCGCCAAATCTGAGGCATGGATATGAGCCTTAAAATCCTCTTCACTGATATCCTCTAGACTTCCCAAAATTTCTTTAGCTTGACAAGACAAATGAATATGCCCCTCCATAAGCTCCTTTATTCCTGAAGACATATGCTCATAAATAAAGAACATTTTTTTATTGGAAGAACGAATCTCATTTTGCTTAAGCTCAGCAGATAGACTGTGATGAAGCATCTGGCAGACAAGCTTTAACGTTTCATAAACCATATCCTGATCTAAGAAAGGCTCCCTACTCCAGAAAGCAATTGAGGCATAAGGAATATCTTCCTTAAATAAAGGAATTGCGATTCCATAAGGGGGATCCAGATAGTCTTCCTGTGAGACAATATTTTTCAAGCCTTCTGTTGAATGAAAATCTAGATAGACCTCCTGCTCTTGTGACAATGCTAAAAAATTAATCGTATTTTCAATCATTGAATATTCAAGACGTTTATCATAGGCCCTTTCTTTTTTGTAATGTAATCCTAAATATGAACGATCATAGTATAAAAGATAAGCTTCCTCAAAGGAAACAAATTTAGATAATTCAACTAAGGATGAACGAAAAATTTCTCTAAATTTCGTTGCCTCATCCATATTGTTAATCTTAGAAAAAAGATGCTCTAATTTGGTATAGAAGGTTGAAACATATACCTCTTTAATATTTTTTGTAAGCTCGTGAAGATTTGGAGCCTGATGAAAAAGACTTTCCTGCTTCATTTCCTCTTCTGATTCTTTTATCTTAGGAATAATAATACCTGATTGAACAGAATCATTTTTCATCTTTGCCTTTTTCTTATGCGATGAATATTCCTTAACCAAATCCTGATAATGCTTAACAGAAATCAAGGAATTCGTCTGAGTATAAAGCTCTAAGCTTGCTTTGCAAAATAAAAGGGAAGCTTCCGCAGATGCATTTTTCAAAAATTCCTCATAATTGCTTTCTATAATTGATGCCTTTCGATAATCTTTTCCCTGAAGATAAGCATCTATCAGCAAGGTAGCCGTTTTAATTTTAACCTCATCCTCTACATCATATTCATTTAATAAACGATTTCCCTCGCATATCACTTTAATATAATTGCCTTCATTATAAGCAATTTCAAGTTTTCTATATTCAATATCAATCAGCTGATTTGTATTCAAGGTGTCCTGATATATTCTTTCTAGTTCAGGAATAATCTCAAGATAGGATTTGTAATCATGAACCTCATAATAGATATTAGCCAAAGCCTCATATCCCCAACAAGACTCGTCCAAGGTCAATATTTCATTTAAATAGGACTTCAGTTCTGCAATAGCCCGATGATAATCATGACGAGCCATAGCCAGACGTATCTCATCCTTTATATTTAAGATTGAATTGGATACTTTTAAATGTGTCTTCTTTTCATCAATGAATTTTCTGGCTTGATCAAGTTGCTTGACAGAAAGAGTAATTTCAATGATTGCATCACATACAGAAATCACTTCTGCATCTTGAAGTTTAGAAAAATCATTAACTAAAGAATATAAAGCCTTTAATGCCTCATTGGTTTTACCCAAAGAATGCAAAATAAGATTACGATAAGAAAAAGCCTGATAATACTCAATACTCTTTTTATTACAGCCAGATAAAAACAAATCTATTTTTTTTATAGATGCCATTGTCTTATCTAGTTTTAAAATTTCATTAATATACATATTTTTTTCACCACCGATATGAAATTTCTTTCTTAGTTTTCCCACTAAAAAATTGAATTTTATCCTCCGCTATAACAATATAACTATTTGGATAGCTTCCTGGGTTTAAAAAGATAATATTCTCCTCTTGAAAAAAGCTTTGCTGGTGAGTATGACCAAAAAAACAGATTTCTGCTTGTTTCTCTAAAGCCCGATAAACTAATCGTTGTACTCCATATTTTACATTCTCATGATGTCCATGAGTTATATATACTTTCCTTCCAAAAAGAGTGAGAAAAAGAGATTCCTCTCCATCAAAATCACAATTTCCTTTTACATAATAAGCCTTAGCCTCTTGTAGAGCTGAAAGACTTCCTCCATAGTCACCACAATGAAGAACTGCATCATATTCCTTAAAATCTTAAGAGCTTAAAGTGAGGGAATGACTATCACTAATCACTAATAGCTTCATCCATATACTCCCTTAATTTTTTCATGGCAATTGCCCGATGAGAAATCTGATTTTTTACAGAAATCGGAAGCTCAGCAAAGGTCTTTCCATATTCCTTTACATAAAAGTAAGGATCATAGCCAAAGCCATTTGTTCCTTTTGCCTCTTCTGTAATTTCTCCTTTACAGATGCCTTTTGAAAGGATGTATTCTCCATTTGGCTTATATAAGCAAAGCACACAGACAAATTGAGCTTTCCTATTGCTAATCCCCTTTAATTTTTTAAGAAGCAACTCATTGTTTGCCTTTGAATCATGATTTCCTGCATAGCGTGCAGAATAAATTCCAGGTTCTCCATGTAGTGCCTCTACCTCTAATCCAGAATCATCTGCTATAACAGTCATCTGAATATCTAAAGCTACCTGCTTTGCTTTTTGAATTGCATTTTCCTCAAAGGTTAAGCCATCCTCCATAATCTCTTTAGTATAGGAAATATCAGCTAATGCTATTACTTTATCTTGTGGAAATAAATCTTGAAATTCTCTTAATTTCCCTAAATTATTTGTGGCAATCACAATTGTTCTCATAAATACCCTCATCTTTTGATTGATAAGTTAATTTTACCACAAAACATCTATATTATAGATATAAAATTAAAAATAATTTGTCATTTTTTTATATTAATTTATTATCATTAAAAAATATTTGGATTTCTTTATATCCAAACTGCTTACCTGTCTTAGTT
>JAIEEQ010000006.1 GCA_029067355.1 Anaeroplasmataceae bacterium
CTCTTATTCCACATCTACTATAAATAAATCCTGTGAATGGTTAGATAAACCTATATTAAAACCTAATCATTCCTTTATCAAAGCATATACTGTGAAATATCCTTATCAATTGATATGATGAGATTATTAATTCATTTAATAGATTCAGCAAGCACAAAATAACAAATGACTCTATAAATAGAGTAAACAGAGCTATCAAAAATCCTTTTTTTATTTCTTTAGGTTCTTCTAATTTTAAAAGAATAAGAAGTTAAATTATATCTTGTATCAATGATACAATTCTAAGGTATAGAAAAAGGCTTACCAATTAACGTTTTGGTAAACCCAGAGGTAAATTTGTTTTTAGTCAATAAAGGCATCACAAACACTCCCTTTCATTAAAGTGTCTATTACTCTATTTTATGCTTTAAACTATATATAATATTCATTACAAATCCAATTAAGAAGATTAATCCAAAGACAATAGACAATACTGCTGAGATTAATTGCAATGGCTCTAAAGAGTTATCCTTAACAAATGCAGCTGTAAATACAAAAATAAACAAAGAAATAAGTGTTGGATAAACCATTTGTAAAAATGTATCAATTATTCTTTTCATTCTTCTCTTCATCCTTCCTAAATCATTCCTGAACAAAAGCCATAAATATCTTGAAGTTCGCCTGCACGAACAATTAAATCCGCACTTCCATTTTTCGTTTGAGCAGCCCACCAAAATCCTTTATCAACTACACAATCAATAAATGTAGTGGGAACTGAATCTGACAATGTCATAGGAATATTACTTTCTAATTCATAATATTCTTTATTATTAATTATTCCAGTATATTTTTCAATAAACGAAGTAATACCATTTAATATAGATTTGGAGTCATCTTTATCTTTCTCAACAAACTCATAAGAACAAGTTTTATCTTTTCGTTTAACTTTTAATAAAGCATCATAAGGTAAATCAATTTCCCGATCAGTTCGATAAATCAAGTAAATTTTGGGGCTGCCATTATTTACAACATCTCTAAATTCTTTATCACTCATTTCGAGGTTTCCATAAATTTCAAAATTATCATTTTTGATTTCAACTTTTGATGTTTTAATGTTTTGTAAAATAAAATCAATATCAACGATAGAATTCTCTTGTTCATAGTTACTATTACCAACATAATTCCTTAATTTTGATTTTTTCACCTCATTAGTAGAAATACTAATTAAATTCCACTGGGAATTAACGGATGTACTATCAAT
>JAIEEQ010000060.1 GCA_029067355.1 Anaeroplasmataceae bacterium
TTTATAAACTCTATAAAAGTCCTATTGTTTATATCCCAAAAGACTATGTGAATGAATACTATGATTTATCCTTTCAGGTTTTTCAGAAAACAACAGAACAGCTCAAATATATTAAGCCTGCAACCCTGCTTAATAAGCTTAAAAAAAATGTGAAATATGAGGAATACTCTAAGCATGAGGATTACTTGAATCAACTTATCTTTTATTTTAGAAAAAGAGAGTATCTAAAGATTTGGGAGAATAAAGAGAAGTCCTTGCGATATAAAATATTTTATTGTTATATGACATTGAAATATAACCCACAGAGTGGATATATGCTAGCAGAACTGGTCAAGGATCATATTGTAGAGGATAATCCTTTGAAATTACTTAATATTTCTGCTAAATTAGGCAATACACTTGCCAAAAAAGCCTTGTTTGAATATTATAGTGATCCAAAAAATTATAATGCTTATAATATTAAACGATATACGTAAGCTTTGCATATACTACAATGGTGGTATTGTGAAACAGATGGTTTTTGTATGCTTTATATTATGCCTATTTATAAGTGTATTTGTTCTTACTCTTCATCCCTTTTATGTGATTTATCGTAAACAACGGAAGGTACTAAGAGTAACATATCATTACAAAAAATTCGTTTTTTTCCCGTTTATTTACATTTCTATGCTGCTAGAAGCCCTTTTTATTGTTTTATTTTTGCTGATGTAATACGTTTTCTAAGAATTTTATTTGAAATATCTATATATAAATGTTATAATGTGTGGTGAAAAAAGTGGCTTTATTTTTGGAGGATTATTAAATATGGCTAAAAAAATTGTATCAGATTTAAATGTAAAGGGAAAAAAAGTTTTAATCCGTGTAGACTTTAATGTCCCTATGAAGGATGGTGTTATCACTGATGATACACGTATCCGTGCAGCTTTACCTACAATTGAATATGTAGTAAATCATGGAGGTAAGGCAATTGTATTTTCTCATTTAGGACGTGTTAAGGAAGAGGCTGATTTAGCAAAGAATGACTTAACTGTTGTTTCTAAGAGATTAGAAGAATTAATCAAAAAGCCTGTTCATTTTGTTAATGCTACAAAGGGGAAGGCTTTAGAGGATGCGGCAGCTACTCTAGGCGAAGGTGAAATCTTGATGTTCCAAAACACAAGATATGAAGATTTAGATGGCAAAAAAGAATCTAAAAATGATCCTGAGTTAGGAAAGTATTGGGCGTCTTTAGGAGATGTATTTGTTAATGATGCATTTGGTACAGCACATCGTGCAGCTGCATCTAATGTTGGTATTGCAGCAAATGTGAGTGAAACAGCAGCTGGCTTCCTTTTAGAAAAGGAAATCAAATACATTGGTGGAGCTGTTGATGATCCAGTACGTCCTTATATTGCTATTCTTGGTGGGGCAAAGGTATCTGACAAGATTGGTGTAATTGAAGCCTTATGTGAAAAGGCAGATAAGATTTTAATTGGTGGAGCTATGATGTTTACTTTCTTAAAGGCTTTAGGAAAGAACATTGGTGCATCAAAGTGTGAAGAAGATAAGTTAGATTTAGCAAAGGATCTTTTAGCAAAGGCTGGCTCTAAATTAGTTTTACCAGTAGATGCAGTATGTGCAAAGGAATTTGCAGATGCTCCAGGTGTTGTTAAGTCTGTTGATGATTTAGCAGCAGATGATATGGGCTTAGATATTGGACCAAAAACATTAGAATTATTTGCTGATGTATTAGCTGGTGCTAAGACAGTAGTTTGGAATGGACCTATGGGTGTATTTGAAATGAAGAATTATGCAGCAGGTACAATTGGAGTTTGTGAATTATTAGCAAATCTTAAAGGAGCCAATACAATTATTGGTGGAGGAGATTCTGCAGCAGCAGCTGAGAGTCTAGGATATGCAGATAAGATGTCCCATATTTCAACAGGTGGAGGAGCTTCTTTAGAATATCTAGAGGGCAAAGTTTTACCTGGTATTGCTTGTGTTGATGAATTATAAAAAGGAGAATTAAAGGAAATGCAAAAGCAAATTGTAGTAAAAAGTACTGTTGGCTTACATGCTAGCCTAGCTGCTAAGGTGGTTCAGGCTGCATCTAAGTATTCAGTAGATATTAATTTACATTATCATAATAAAGTAATTGATGTTAAATCTATTTTAGGATTAATGTCTCTAGCTATTCCAAGAGGTGAAAATGTTATTATTGAGGCTACTGGTGATCAGGCTGAAGCTGCAATTCAAGACATTGCCTCTATCCTTGAAAAATAATAAGGTAAGGAAAAGAAATTTATGAGAAAACCAGTTATGGCTGGAAATTGGAAAATGAACAAGACTCGTGATGATGCGTTAGAGTTTATTTATGCAGTAAGTGATAAGCTTCCCAGCTCAAGTCAAGTTGATTCTATTATTTGTTCTCCAGCTATTATTTTAAGAGATTTAGTTAAAAGAAAAGGCAACAATCTAAAGATTGGTGCTCAAAATGTACACTATGCGGAAAGTGGAGCATATACAGGAGAAATTTCTCCTTTAATGCTTACTAGTACAGGTGTTGAATATGTCATTATTGGACATAGTGAAAGAAGAGCCTATTTTAATGAAACAGATGAAACAGTAAATTTAAAAATTAAGGCTGCCTTAGAAAATGAACTAAAACCAATTGTTTGCTGTGGAGAATCTTTAGAGCAAAGAGAATCCAATGCAACTCATCAGGTGCTAGAGCAGCAGATTTCTAAAGCATTTGAAGGGATTGAGGCAAAGGATTTATCCAAAATTATTATTGCCTATGAGCCTATTTGGGCCATTGGTACTGGAAAGGTTGCATCAGCAGAAATGGCTGATGAGGCTTGTGGATTTATTCGCTCCTTAATTGCGAAGAAGTATTGCCCAAATTGTGCTGAAGAAATTCGTATCCTTTATGGTGGATCTGTTTCAACTAAAAGTGTGAGTGAACTTATGGCACAACCAAATATTGATGGTGGTTTAGTTGGTGGTGCATCCTTAAATGCAGAAAGCTTTATTGAGCTTTGCAACAAAGCAATCTAAATTAAAATGAAAAGACCCATTTGGGTCTTTTTATTGTCTAAAGTTTCTTTTCATTGCTGCTTCATAGGCTATAATAGATGTAGCAACTCCAACATTTAAGCTATTGTTATTGCCTTTCATAGGGATATATACCTTTTGGTGTGGATTTTGATACCACTGTGATTGAATACCAAAGCGTTCATTTCCAAATACAAGTGCTATTTTCCCTTCGTATGTATAGCCTTGATAGTCATTTCCTAGCTTAGGCTCTCCTAAATAAATTGTATAGTCTTTTTTTAATAAAAATTTTTGTGCTTCTTCATAGGATAAGCAGACGGTTGGGATGATGAGATTGGTTCCTCGTGCAGAGGCTGTGATTTTTGGGTTGTGTGGCTTAGATATTGGATCTACCAGAATAACACCCGTAGCTCCACAGGCATCCAAGGTTCGATAGATAGTCCCTATATTCCCAGGAATTTCCAAATGATCTAATACAATCACAAAATCACCTAAATCATCTAAGCTATACGTAGGAATTTGTACGGCAGCAAGTATTCCTGCATGGTTTTCCTTTGTTTGCAAGCTTTTATAGATTGAAATTGAGATTTCGTAGGTCTGACTGGCTTGCTTCATTAGCTTTTCTATTAAAGCCTTTGTTTCTTGCTTATAATCAAGCCCTTCAGTCAAGAGCAGATAAGGAATTTCTAATTTATAGGCATGGAGTAAAGAGAGTACCTCTAAATCATCAGTTATTACAAATTCCTTGTGTAAGTTTGTTTTTAAGCATTCTTTAAAAAATTGTATAATGGGATCTGTTTTTCCTATTTTTTTCATATTCTCACCAAAAATATTATAACATATTATTTTAAACTATGGTATAATAGATTTAAAGGAGAGTGTATGATATGAAACTAAGAACTAAGATTATTGCTGCAACACCAATGATTACAATCATTGTTTATTTACTATTAGGCTTTTGTGCTAATGCTTGGCATCCAGGCTGGATTGTATTTTTCGCAATACCGCTTGTGCCAATGCTATTAGGAGATGTTACGATAACAGGATTATATCCCTTAATTGTTGTTATTGTGTATTTACTAATGGGGCTTATTGGAAAACTTTGGCATCCAGGCTGGATTATCTTTTTAACCATTCCAGTAGTAGAAATCTTTTTACCTAAAAACAAGCATATTTTTAAAAGCAAGACTAAAAAGAAGAAGGATAGTGTAATATTTACTTATAATTCTGATGATGAAGAATAAATCCCTTAGAGGGATTTTTTTACTTAAGGAAACAATAAAAAAAGAAACCAAATTTGGTTTCTTTTTGTTTGTCTTATCTATTGTAGAATTCGACTATAAGCTGTTCATTGATTTCTGGTAGGAATTCATCTCTTTCAGGAATTCTTACTAGTGTACCAACATTATTATCATCGAATGAAAGATATTCAGCACGTGCTAGTTTAGCTTCTAAAGCTGCTTTAACAATAGCTAAATCCTTTGATGCTTCCTTCATTGCGATGGTCTGACCAACCTTTACACGATAAGAAGGAATATCTACCTTCTTGCCATCAACAACAACGTGACCATGATTTACTAACTGACGAGCTTGAGCTCTTGTGCTAGCAAATCCTAAACGATAAACTAGGTTATCTAAGCGAACTTCTAATAACTTTAAGAAGTTAACACCTGTTTTACCAGACATTTTAGAAGCTTCATTAAAAGTCTTTCTAAACTGTTTTTCAGAAACACCATAAGTGAATCTTACCTTTTGCTTTTCAGCCTGCTGTGTTGCATATTCACTAAGCTTTTTACGCTTAGCACCATGTTGTCCTGGAGCATATTTTCTTCTTGCTAATTCTTTTCCTGTTTCACTAACAGAATAGTTTAGACGACGAGAAACCTTCCAGGTTGAACCTGTAAATCTTGACATATTTGTCCTCCTAAATAATTTTGATTTGGGAGTAAAATTTTTGTCTTTTATTATAGGATATCTTAAATTATACGTTCACCATGAAGCAGCGAAGATTACTAGTAATGCCTTAAAGGCTTTAAGATATGAGCTATAACAAAATAGACAGCTGCTTTTTACCCACGCCATAAAATTATACCACAGTTTATCAGCTGAAGTCAAATCATTTGTGAAATTTTTGAATCCTTGATTGTAAAATAAAAGTGGAATTATAAAATGAATAAAATGACTATTATCAAATGAATCAAAAAGCGGATAAGTTGATGCTGCCAGTGTATTTTTCCTTGTTTAATTCCTTGAATCAGTGAAAAGATTTGAAAAGAGCCTACACATAAAAGGAGTGTATAGATTATAGGATGACCATAAAAATATAAAAAAACATGTACAAGAACTGAAAGCTCACACCCTAACAAAAACAATTTAGTAGAAGGAGATATATTTCTTTTTCCTAAGGGAAGTAGCATAATAGAGGCATAAATTATAAGGATGACACTACTCGCAATTTTCATATAGTTTTTTTACCTTTAACAACATATTCTGAATTAGTTTTTTAGATGTGGCTAGCTGTTGCTGTTTCAAAGTGATCTCTTTCATTGTAGAAGAAAGCAAAGCGTTGATTTGATTGATTTCTAAAACCCTAAGCTGGGCAATCTCTTTATCATTCAATGACATGAGGAATTGTATTTGACTTAGTTTTAATCCTGCTTTGTGAAGTTTATCTATTGCTATAAGCTCTTCCTTGATGAAGTCTGTATATTGCTTGTAGTATCCTTGCTTTAAAGGTTTTATGAGTCCTATTTTTTCATAATATCGTATAGTGGAAATGGATAGGTTAACTTGTTTAGCGAGCTCTTTTATTTTCATAATAACACCTCAATTGTTAGTATAAACTATAAACTCTACTTTACAGCAAGTCTTTTTTTGAAAATGCTTTTTTTGCTTGCCCATATTCTTTATTGTGAGGAATTTTATATTTTTTCCCATCCTTAATAAAATTTGATCCAGTTTGGTGAAAATCAAAAGGGACTTGATAGAGATCACATTGTTCTTTAATATGTAAAACCCAATCAAAATTGCATTCTCGTGCGTATTTATAGGATTCTCCGCCTACGGATACATAGGCTATTTTTCCAGTTTTTAAATAGGGCGTCAAGTCAATATCCTCTAAAAGTGGAGCTAAGAATAACCCTTTTTTCTTGATGGGTAAATCTAAAAGCAGTGGGATTCTCAAATCAGCCATCTTTTGATTTTCAACAGAAACACAAATAAAAACATTTTCATAGCCATCCCTCCAGTCAATAGGAAGGGATTGATGAAAGCGATGGATTCTTTTAGTAGGAATTAAAAATTCTATATCTGGACGTTCTTTTATAATTTTCCAGGCCTCATTACGCCATAGGTCAGCTTCCTCTATGAAAAAATCAGAAGTAAAACAGGTAGCCACTTGTATATGTGAAGGTATTTTATAATTTTTATTTTTATCTTTTTGTAAGGGATAATTAAATTTTGTTTTGACTTTATATATCCCTTTTTCCTTGGCTCCTCTTTGGCTATCTAAAAAATTAACAAAGCAATTTTTACAGCCTGCACTTATTTTCTTACAACCATGCCAAGGATTCCATGAATATCTCATCGTCATAGCCTCTATTATAATATTTTTTCTAATTCATGGGTTAGAATTTGAACCGCCTGTTCTAAAAGGACTTGCTCCTCTTTGGTAAAACGATTCAAAATAGGAGAATCTATATCTAAAACTGCATACAACTCCTCTTGAATAAGAATTGGAATACATATTTCACTATTAGAGGCAGTATCACAGATAATGTGTCCTTCAAATTCATGAACATTGGGAACAAGTATGGTTTGTTTTTCTCTTGCACAACATCCGCAGACTCCTTTTGAGAAGGGAATCTCTATGCAAGCTACCTTTCCTTGAAAGGGACCAAGCTTTAGAGTCCTATTTTTATTCATATAAAAGCCAACCCAGTTTACCTGTTCTAATTTTTCAAAGAAGAAAGCACTAAAGTTTGAAAGCAGCGTTATATCATAAGAGGTATTATTTAGTAATTCTTTTAGTGTTTGCAAAGTTTCATTTTTTATTGTCATAAGGGATTCCTCCATATATTTTCATTATACTATGGAAAGCTTGAGATTTCCATTGAAAAATTGGGATATTTTGGTATAATAACGTATGAGAAAAGAGGAATTGTTTTATGCTTTACAATCAAATTTTAGTTCGCTTTGGAGATTTAACATTAAAGGGGAAAAATCAAAAAGACTTTTTACGTCGGTTATATGAACTGGTAGCTACCAAGATGCAGGGATTACCTATAACAATTGAAAATACCTATGATCGTATCTATCTTCATTTGAATGAATGCAATGTAGAAGAGGTAGTAAAACGGTTAAATTATGTTTCAGGTATCTCCTCCTATTCTCTTGTTGTGAAGTGTTCAAATGATTTACAAACGATTAAAACTACGGCTTTGGAGCTGATGAAGGAAATTGCTTCAAAGGATACGACATTCAAAGTGGAAACAAAACGTGCAAACAAAAACTACCCACTCCATTCTATGGAGGTGACAAAGCAGGTTGCTGGATATGTATTAGCGAATCATTCCTGTTTACATGTGGATGTTCATCATCCAGAGATTACGCTTCACATAGAATTAAAGGGGAATTCATGCTACTTATATAATAAAGAGATTAGAGCAATGGGAGGATACCCTGTTGGTGTTGCAGGAAAGGGACTTTTAATGCTTTCTGGGGGGATAGATTCTCCAGTAGCTGGGTATTTGGCAATGAAGCAGGGCGTGGAAATTGAGTGTATTCATTTTGAATCTACACCCTTAACCTCAATAGAATCTGCTCAAAAGGTTGTGGATTTGGTAAAAATTATGGCAAGATATGCTCCAAAGAATAAAATCAACTTGCATATGGTTCCATTTAAAGAGCTTCATATGGCGTTATTAGATTTTGTTCCTGAAAGCTACAATATTACAATTATGCGTCGGATGATGTATAGAATTGCAAATGGTCTTGCCAAAAAGAAAGATTGCTTATGTATTATCAATGGAGAATCTGTTGGACAAGTTGCGAGCCAGACCTTAAAAAGTATGAATACGATTAATTCTGTTACGAATTTTCCAATTTTAAGACCACTATGTACCTATGATAAGCAGGATATTATTGCATTATCTAGAAAAATGGAATGCTATGAAACCTCTATAAAGCCATTTGAGGATTGCTGTACAGTGTATGTTCCTAAGGCTCCTGCAACAGCTCCACGTGTTGAGAAATGTGAAATCTTTGAAAAGGCATTTGATTTTGAAAAAATGGTAGAAGAGGCTATTGTAAATACAAATAGTATCACAATCTCTATGGATAGTGATCTGGATTTGTCTATGCTAGGGCTTGAGGTAAGAGAAGTTATTGCGGAATTAAAAAAATAAATCATTTTGTATAATTTTGTCTATCGTGGTAACAATAATTATTGCGAGGAGGTGAAATTATGGCAACAAGTAAGAAAAACACAAAGTCTTCTAATACTGCTTCAAAATCCTCAAAAGAGAATGGTAGAATGGGCGGAAATATGACAAAACAAGCTGTTTCCCGTGCAAAACAATCTACAAATACAGCAGCATTAAAACAAGAGGTTGCTTCTGAATTAGGTATTCAACCTGGTAAAAACGCTACTGCTGCTGAAAATGGTAGAGTAGGTGGAGAAATGACAAAGAAGCTATATCAAAAGGGTAAGAAGAGTAATAACTAATTTTTACAAATATAAAACAGGTGGATTCACTCCACCTTTTTTGTTTCTAATATTTATTCCTTGCTCTATTGATTCGTTGATTCTCTTGAAATGAGGTTTGTTGATATTGTGATAAATCTAGAAGGAATATTTTTATTCTCAATTCGAGTAATTAAAGTTCTAAGTATTTCAGAACCTAAAAAATGCTTATCCAAAGAGAAGGTGGTTAAAGATGGTGAAAGAGAATAAGCCTCAGTCAAATTGTCAAATCCCTTCATTGGAACGCCTGCAATGAATTTTATTCATGGCAGAATAGAAAAAGGATATTTTTATCCGGATGAAACAAATTGTAAAATTCTTTTAACGAGTGATCAAAAGAAGCTTTTAAAAAATTACGAATCTCGTCGAGTAGTATATGGAATCCGTCCTGAAAACTTAATTTTTCATAAAAGCTCTTTATTTGAGGATTCCAAAAAGTTTTCTTTTACAATGACTAAGGATATTGTAGAAAAGCTAGGTGACGTAGTAAATGTTCATGGTAGCTTAGGTAGTGCTAAAATTGTATTAAAGATGAATATGAAGTACTATACTTCTTTAGAAAATGACGTATTAGTTGCGATAGATACAGAACATGCTAAATTCTTTAACGAGTCTACTACAAGGACAATAACAGAAGAGGATTGTGCATATGAGGAAGTAGAAAGCACACAGTCTTTGGAAGAAGATAATGTGGTTATTGTTGATTTTAAGAAAAAGAAGAAGGCAAAATAATTTTATATAGCCAAAAAAATTGAAGTGGTGGAAGAAATTCCACCTTTTTTTTATAAAAATTCGTGATATAATAGGAATGTATATTTTTTTGTTGAGGTAAGAAGTATGAATAAGAAAATAGTAATGGAAGAATCCTTTCATGTTTCAATAGTATTAGTATCAGCAGTTGTATATTCTTTAGGAGTAATGTGGTTTATAACACCTGCTGGGTTATATTCTTCTGGGGTTACAGGATTAGGACAAATTATTTCTGATTTAATATCCTTGTGTACAGGCGGAAAGGTTGTTATCCCTTTGGGTGTATTTACCTTCTTATTAAATGTACCATTATTTATTTATGGCTGGAAAAAGGTTTCTGTCCGTTTTGCGATATACTCTTTATTATCTGTAATTGTACAATCTATCATAATGATGGGCTGGATTCCAGAATATACCTTTGGAATTAATGCCAAGGAAAATCAATTATTATTTGCGTTGATTGGTGGTTTAGTTACAGGACTTGCTAATGGTATTGCCTTACGTTTTGGAACCTCAACAGGTGGACTAGATATTATTGCACAGGCACTATCTATTGAAAAAGGAATCTCTATTGGAACTTTCTCTATGATTTTTAATTGTTTAATTGCATTAATTGGTGGTGGAGTCATTGCGAATGCGTGGGAGATTTCTATGTATACTTTCCTAAGAATTATCATTTCATCTATTGTTGTTGATAAGATACATACAGCTTATAATTTTGTTCGTTTGGATATTATTTCAGATCATGTGGATGCGATTTCTGACCGTATTATGCAGGAATTAAAACGAGGAGTGACCTTGATGAGTGTAGAAGGGGCCTATACTCATACTCAGAAAAGAGATGCATTTGTCATTTTGACAAGCTATGAACTTGCTCGTGCAAAAAAGATTTGTATGGAAGTTGACCCTCACGTCTTTGTAATTATTGCTCCTGCTAAAGGTACAATTGGCAGGTTCATTAGAAAGACGATTATGTAGGTGAGCTATGCTGAGTTCAATTGATAATCCTAAAATAAAATCACTGATTAAGCTTTCCCAGGCAAAGTATCGTAAACAGGAAAAACAATTTCTTGTGGAAGGTGCACATTTGGTTGCTGAGGCTAGATTGGCTGGTGTTTTACTGGAGGCATATTCAGTAGAAGAAAAAAAAGACTATATACAGGTATCAGCAGCAGTAATGAAAAGGCTATGCAATACAGATAGTCTAGTCAAAGAAGTTGGTTTATGTAAAATGGTGGAGAAAAATAAAATTTCAGATAAGGTTTTAATCTTAGATGGAATTCAGGATCCAGGGAATATGGGAAGTCTGCTACGTAGTGCCTGTGCATTTGGATTTGAAACAATATTTGTGGGTGCAGGCTCTGTTGATATTTATAATGATAAGGTTATCCGGTCATCACAAGGAGCAATCTTTAAATTGAATTTCATTTTTGGAAATCCAGTAGAGTTTATTAAAAGCTTAAAGCATAAGGTATATGGAACGAATGTGGTTGATGGGATACCTCTTAAAAAGGTAGTAAAAGAGAATCAGGTTGCTATTGTTTTAGGAAATGAAGGAAATGGAATTTCTAAAGAGGTTCAAGCTCTTAAGCTGGAGAATATTTTTATTCCTATGAATAATACAGAATCTTTGAATGTTTCTGTTGCAGGTAGTATAATATTATATGAATTAAGTTGTTGAGGAGAAGTTAGTTATGAAAAAGAAATACGTTTATTTATTTACAGAGGCTCATGGGCTAGGAAAAGAGCTTCTTGGGGGAAAGGGTGCAGGACTTGCAGAAATGGCGAGTCTAGGGATTCTTATTCCTCAAGGCTTTACAATAACAACAGAGGCTTGTAATAAATACTATGAGGATGGAAAGAAACTGGCAGAGGATTTACTTTCAGAAATTCATAAGAAGCTTAAAGAATTAGAAAAAATAACAGGTAAGACCTTTGGTGGAGAACATAACCCATTATTGGTTTCTGTTCGTTCAGGTGCTAGAGTTTCAATGCCAGGTATGATGGATACCATTTTAAATCTTGGTTTAAATGATACGACAGTAGAGGTTCTTGCAAAAGAAACAAATAATGAACGCTTTGCCTATGATTCCTATCGCAGATTTATTTTGATGTTTACAAATATTGCAAAAGGCTTTTCCAGAAAAGAAATGGATGGAATGCTAGAGGAAGTAAAAAGAGAAAAAGGCTATACTCAAGATTATGAAATCCCAGCGGAAGAACTGAAAAAATTAATTGTGCGATATAAAGAATGGTATAAAGTGAACATTGGCGAGGAATTTCCTATGGATCCTTGGGATCAATTAGTAGAGGCCATTGGTGCTGTATTCCGTTCATGGGATAATGAAAGAGCTATTGTTTATCGAAAAATGAATAATATTTCAGATGCTTGGGGCACTGCTGTAAATGTGCAATCTATGGTTTTTGGAAACAAAGGGGAAACCAGTGGTACGGGTGTTGGCTTTTCTAGAAATCCTGGAACAGGAAAAAAAGAGATATTTGCAGAATACCTTGTAAATGCTCAGGGAGAAGATGTTGTTGCTGGAATTAGAACTCCTCTTAAAATAGAGGAATTAAAAAGACAACAGCCAGAAATTTATCAACAATTTGCGGATACATCTGCAAAGCTTGAGGCTCATTATAGAGATATGCAGGATATGGAATTTACAGTAGAAGATGGAAAATTATATTTCTTGCAGACCAGAAGTGGGAAAAGAACTGCTGCTGCTGGAGTAAAGATAGCTTGTGATATGGTTGATGAGGGCTTAATCACAGAGCAAGAGGCAGTTTCAAGAATTGACGTTTCTACGTTCCATTACTTGCTTTATCCTACATTTTCAAGTGAGGGCTTAGACCATGGGGTTGTCCTTACAACAGGAAATCCTGCCTCTCCAGGTGCAGGAATTGGGAAGCTGGCCTTTAGTGCGGCAGAAGCTAAGGCTCGTAAGGATCAAGGAGAAAAAGTTATTTTGGTACGTGAGGAAACTTCACCAGAGGATATTATTGGAATGGTTGCTGCTGAGGCAGTAATTACAGCTCGTGGAGGAATGACCTCTCATGCAGCTGTTGTTGCAAGAGGTATGGGAAAATGTGCTGTCACAGGATGTAGTGATGCCTATATTGATGAGGAATCAAAAACGATGACAGTCAATGGAAAGGTTTATGGTCCAGATGATTTGGTTTCTGTAAATGGTTCAACAGGAGTTATATATTTAGGAGCCATTGAATTAATTCCTTCTCAAATGTCTGGAGATTTTGCAAGAATAATGTCTTGGGCAAATCAATTTAAAAGACTTGCTGTTCGTGCAAATGCAGATTCTCCAAGAGATGCAATTAAGGCAATGGAATTTGGTGCAGAGGGAATTGGATTATGCCGTACAGAGCATATGTTCTTTGGAGAACAAAGAATTTTCCATATGCGTAAAATGATTTTGTCTAAGAGCTTAGAGGAACGAAAGCAAGCTCTGCTGGAATTACTTCCTTATCAAAAGGAGGATTTTAAATCATTGTTCCTTACGATGCAAGGACGCAGTGTCAATATCCGTTTGTTGGATCCACCTCTTCATGAATTCCTTCCAAAGACAGAAGAGCAAATTGAAGAGCTTGCTCAAGCCCTCCATCTATCTTTGACAGAAATCCATACTCGTATAGAGGTTCATCAGGAGCATAATCCTATGATGGGCTTTAGAGGAGATCGTTTATCTATTGCTTATCCAGAAATTGCTCAAATGCAGGCACGTGCAATCATTTTAGCTGCAATTGAAGCACAAAAAGAGATGGGGATTTCAGTAGAGCCTGAAATTATGGTTCCGTTTGTTATTGATTCCTTAGAATTTAAAAAGGTTAAGGAAATTATTGTTTCTACCTGCGATGAGGAAATTAATAGGGCAAACGTAAAGATGAGCTATCATGTAGGTACTATGATTGAAATTCCTCGTGCTGCCTTACTGGCTGACGAAATTGCAAAGGATGCAGAATTTTTTAGCTTTGGAACAAATGATTTAACTCAAATGACAATGGGATTGTCTAGAGATGATGCTTCTAATTTCTTAAAGTATTACTATGAAAATAATATATTAGAGCATGATCCTTTTCAAACAGTTGATATTCATGGAGTTGGAAAGCTTATCCAGCTTGCTGCTACTTTAGGTAGAAAAACTCGACCTGATATGCATTTAGGAGTGTGCGGAGAAACAGCTGGAGATCCACTATCTATTGATTTTTATCATCAGTGTGGGCTAGATTATATTTCATGTTCTCCATATCGTATTCCTGTTGCACGATTGGCTGCTGCACAGGCAAATATAAAAATATTAAAAAAATAAAAACCGCTCAGGCGGTTTTTTTATTCTTCATCAGTTTCTTCATAAAGCGGAAGAATAGACGGATCTAAATCTGCTACTTGAAACATTTTATCTGTAAATAAAATGCCATCAAGATGATCGTATTCATGCTGAAAGACAATAGCAGGGTACCCTTCAAGCCGTAATGCTACGGTTTTGATTTTGTTGGTTTGAAAATCATATAATGAGCATTTGGCTGTAATTGCATAATGTCTTGGGGTTACAAGTCCCTCTGTGGGACGATCCACAGAAAGACAGCCTTCTCCACCAGGCAAATAAGTCATTTCTTTACTTTTTTGCGTAATGGTAGGATTTAGAATGGCAAAAAGATAGCGTGGACTTTTTTCATCTAAAAAGTCAACTGCATTCATCGCAAACATTCTTTTATTTACTCCAACCTGTGGAGCAGCAATTCCAACACCTGGTCGTATGTCATATTGTTTAACTAAGTCATCCATACTGGAGATTACAACATATTCATATAAACCTTTTAAGCAATTGAAATCAGCATTGGAAAGTGGTGTACTTACCGGTGCTGATTTTTTTCTTAGGATTTGATTTCCTTCTTTAACTATATCTTTATTTAAGTACATTTTTAATCACCTAAATTATTATAGCACATTTAAAAAGCTTTTTCTACCATCTAGCTGCACCGATAATAACAAGAAGAATAAATAAAACAAGGATTAAAGCGTATGAATAACCACCACGACCTCTATTGCAACCACAGTTGTTTTGTGGAGTCATACAGCCACAGCCATATCCGTATGTAGGCATTGAATAGTACATTGATATTCACCTCCTACATTAAAATATGTAAGTCACTTAAAATTTGCTTGTGAATTTTGCCTATTTATTATCGTCATCTGCAGTTAACCCTAAAAAACCTTCAATTCTTCTTAATCGATTGTTTAGGTTTCTAATCTTTCGATTTAAGTCCTCAAGTTCATAGTAGATTCGATTTAACTGCATATTTTCGTAATACTCATAATTGGGCTGATTATTTTATGTCTCTTATACACAACTGACGA
>JAIEEQ010000061.1 GCA_029067355.1 Anaeroplasmataceae bacterium
CATTATCTATTTTCTTATACTCATCCTTTAAAAATACTTCTTTCTTGATTAACTTGTCTCTTAATAAAGAATATTCTCTACAATCATCTAAAAAGTGTTCCAAAACAACATTTACTTCAACAAGAAAATTTGATGCTTTTGGTGAAACATCGACTTTCTTTAAAAGCTCAGAAATCCACGATATTGCATCTTGATCAATACTTTTATTACAAACTGGGCATAATGAAATATGATTTTCAAGTATTTCTTTTAATTGATTTCGATTAACGTTAGGTGGTAGTTTCCCAGACTTTTTCTTATTTTGAATCATCTCATATGTATTTTTTATTCTAGGATACATGTTAAGTAAAGTTAGATATTTACGAATAAATGAGCTACGTTCTATGACAAATTCAGCATAGTCAATTTTCCATTTTTTTAATCTTTCCTCATAGTCATCGCGTGTTTTTTGTTTTTCAGCAATAGGTGCATATTCTCTTAAAATTTGATCAATCTCCTTAATTCTTTCTTCTATTGCAGGTCCTTTGTCAGTTAATTCAATATTTTCTTTAGTGTACCTATCGACTAATTCCTTTTTTTCATGTAATTCTTTATATAAGGAACTTGAATTAGAACGACCTTTTTCAGACTCCCTGTATTTAGAAGCAGATATATCATCAGCATGCTTTATTGCAGTTTTCAATAAATTAACTTGAGCAATATTAAAAATTGATTCCTCTATTTTTCTTGATTTAGATAATGATAAATCGAAATAATTCTTTAAATTTTCTCCATCAAAAAAATAAAACTCATAAATAGGTTCTGCAAAATATTGAGTAACTATATTTTTGGTTTCTTCATCATTTTCATAACTTTGCGTATTTGTACCATCAGTATTAGTCAAAGTAACAACAAATCGTTTTTTTCCTTCAATCACATTTTTCACATTTGTTAATGGGTTTTCTGTTATCTTAAATTCTTTAGTTCTAAGAAAAGTAATATATTTGTCATCATCAGCAATAGAAAGTTTTACTGAAACCATCACACTTTCACCTTTAGGTGTCTTTTCAATTAAAGAATCATTAACTAAGGGAAGCAGTTTATTGCCTATTGATGAATAATACTCATTCTCATATAAACACCAAAGAATTCCATTTAAAAATGTTGTTTTCCCTGTTCCATTTTGAGCCTTTAATACATAGAGATTATTCTCGCCATTGCCGTTAAAGTCTACTAAAACATTCTTATATTGTCTATAATTTGAGAACTCAATTCTAGTTATTTGTATCATCTTTTGAATCCTCACTTTCTTTTTTGACATCTAAATAATCGTTTACATATTTTTCGTAAGTTCTTTTAAACTGATGATTTCCCATATCTTCCTCATTAAGTATGTTCAACAATAATTTTTTAAAATCATCATCATTCTTGGAATTCTTTATACGTAGTACAATTTTTTCACTTATAGGCATTCCAAATCAACTCCCTCTTTTTTGAAAATTCTTTTGACATCTATATAATTAGTAGCATTTTCTGCAATTAGTTTTGCTCTTTTAGCCTCTTTCTCAATTATTTTCACTCGTGCATTGCTTTCAACTTGTGGAACAACGATCATATCGTAAATAATTGATTCTAGCTTATTGAAGGATTGTCTAATTACTCTTCCTACTCGTTGAACATATTCTCTTGGATTAATGCTACTAGCCATAAGAATTGCAATTCTAGCATTAGGAATATCAATCCCTTCATCTAAGCACTTTATTCCTAATAAAACTTGAATGTCTCCTGATTTAAATTGAGATATAATTGCTTGTCTTTCTGTATTAATCGAATCAACCATTTTCTTTGCTGATTTCTCCATTGTTATTTTACTTCTAGTAATTTTATGAGCTGTTAAAATTTCGATTGATTTTTTGATTTGTTCGGATTTATCAGAAACAAAAATAATAGTATCTTTGATGTTGCCTTGTGATCCCATTTCATCAATAATAGTAGAAAGTTCACTAATTTTCATTTCAGCATTTTTAAGAATATCTGCCCTTTTCATTTTTAGCATATTTATTTTGGATTCTTGCTCTTCTGTATCATATGCAATTATAATCTGCTGTGATAAACGTTGATATTCCTTAAATTCCTGTTCAGATAACTGGACTATTCTTGGATAATAACAAAAACTATTTAGAAATGCTTTGCCAGTAATTGGATTAATTGTATGAAGAGCATCAAAAATTGAAAATTCGAATGACTTATTTCCAAAATATTTTTTTATTAAACTAGTTCCACTCTCATCAAACATTCTTTCAGGTGTTGCACTCAATCCAATTCTATAATCATAATCTTCTAATAATCCCATTTGCTGTTTTTTAGATCCCATAGCATGTACTTCATCACCAATAAAAAGAATTTTAAAAGATTTATTTTTTTTCACTATTTTAATAAAATCACAATCTGAAACAGTCGCATGTGAAGTATAAATGATTGCATTTTTCTTAATACCTAATGTGAGATTAAGCATCAGTACTTCTAAATCTTTCCTCCATTTAGAATTGGTTCCATCTATAATCTTTGAATCATCTAACACAATTCCGAGTTCTTTAATGTCATTCATCCATTGCCTAGACAATGTATTTTGTGGCGTTGAAACAATAATTAAAAGTTTGGGTTCAATTTTTAATAATTCAAGAAAACATCCTATTGCTGTTCTAGTTTTTCCTGTTCCAGTAGCCATTTCAAATAAAAGTCTATAATTATTTTGTATCCACATTAAGACACCATCACTCTGATGTTTAAATAAACTTAAAGAATTATCTCTTGTCTTTTTTTGATTTTTATAATCTTTCATCACAGCCAAATCATATATGTCTTGTGGAGCATGTATAATTATTCTTTTCTTTATTGATTCTGGAATCTCATAAACTTCTGCAAAATCTTTTCTTTCATCATTCCAAAAGGAATTAAATTTTTTAAGGTCATTAATTAAATACTCAGATTGCTCATTATTCCAAGAAGTAAAAACCTTAAATTCTTCAATATTACCTAACCATGCAGAAGCAGTCTCATTAATTGAGCCACTAAAAGAAATCATATTGCCGTTAATATCAATTCCAATTCCCAGTTTCTGATGAAAAATACCATTTCTTCTCTTCTTATCAACAACAATTTTAATTTTCAATTTATTATTTGCTAAAAGCCATGCCAATAGTTTTAGTCTATCATTTTTTTCAAAATCTGATTCATCAAAATTTTTAAAAATGTCCAATGTGTCTGAAATTTCTTCACCATTTGTATAATCATTTAAAACTCTAATATCCTCTATAGACAATTCAGGCGAAATTAATAATCTCATCACTTCTTTATCTGTTTTTGAATTATTACAAACCAACGCCTCAATACCTTTAGCAGCAATAGCTAAGCTTGTACTATTAAAGAATCCTGCAATCCTATAATATCTTGCAGTTTCTCTTAACATAGGAATATAAAATGTATCTAATAATCCATTATCATCTGCAGAGGTTTCATAACATTTCTTTAGTTTTAACTCCCTATAACTCATCAAATCACCTACCAATAAATGTTGTTATATAAATTTTCATAATCCGTATTTTCTAAAATCAGTTTGACTAGCATGCGAACATTAGATCTTCGTCTATCAATAGTACTTCCGGATATTACTCTTGATGCAACATCAACATAATTGCATTTACCTTTCTTAGCTTCACTAATAATAAGGCGAATAAAAGAATTTCTTAATAGAAGCCTTTTGGCTAATTCTAATCGTTCATTATGAGTTAAATTTAATACAAAATCACCAAATAATGTATTTTCAATAACAAATGATTTTTTCTTTTTTAATATGACAAACGATAATTCCGCAGCAAGTTTAGAATGGTTTTCACCATATTTTTTGTTTGCAATTTCTGTTTTTGCATTAACCAATCTTTGACCAAGTATAGAATAAGTAATTTCAGAACCCTCAAATTTAACAATTCTACATACATCATCTAGCGCATGATTTAAATTGCTAAATTGAATAACTTCATTCGCCCCAACAATTGAATTAAATGACGGAAAATTTTCAATAAAATTTTCTATTGATGTTCCCAACAATATTTTAGACATAGTGATGAGGTCATCTTCAGAACCATTAAGCATTGTTTTCAAAGACACCTCTCTCTTTAATAAAAAATCATTAAAAAAGGAAATTTCTGATATTTGATTGTTTCTTACTTCTTTCCATAAATGATAGAAATCCATTGTCACTCACCACACTTATTACAAACATTCATATTTTCCATCCTAATATCAAAGTAATTCTTAGCAATTTTAGGATACTCTTTTTCAAATTCCTCCATTGCAACTAATGTACTACATTTCTTTGATTGATCCTTTTTATAAAATTGATTTCTTTCACAAAAATCACGAAAGCTCATTTTCTTTATTATATTTGGCTGATTACACCATCGTGCGATTGCAACATATAACGATCTATATTTTGAATCTTTCCAAGGGGTGACATTTTGATTTTGAAATCTCATTATATATGGCAAACATCCATATCTAAGGATAAGTTCAATTCTTTTAAATGCATTTTCTATATCAACAGCATCCGTACTATCATAGCCTACTAAAACATAAAATTTAACACTTTTTTTCCTTTTGTATTTAGCAATTAATTTCAACTTTTCATGAATAATATCGTAGTCTGAAATCTTATCAAAAGCAAAAGTGAAATCACCATCATAATTCGAATTAAAAAGCATTTTACATTTTTCATCTGTTAAGAGTCTTTCATCTAATCCCTGCTTAAATTTGAATTTTCTACCTGTTGCGATTAATTCTTGTAACATTTCTTTCCAGTTTGGACATCCAAAAAAATTGTCATCTAACAAGCATATCTTTTTTCGTGATTCATCATAAAATTCTTTTAAAGAACTATGCATAAAAACTCTGTCATATTTTTGATTTACACAAAAGCCACATTTTCTAAAACAACCTCTTGTTAAAAAGCCAATAGAATATTCTAAGTATTCTTTAAACTGCACCTTATATTTTTTTTCGTCAAATTGATCTCCGCTTTCTCTTCTAGCCTTCTCCACATTTTCATTAATCCATTCATCATATAAATGGTAATCCGGCATATGGTGTTCTATCTCATCAGGTAGATTAGGTGCTTTATCAAAATAAAATCCTGTTCCACCAATATGAATATGAGGATGTTTTGCAAGCCATTTTGTATTATTTAAATCATCAGGACAAGCAGTATCGGTAAATACTTTAGAGATATAAACTTCATCATATTTTTTCATATCTTTATAATCTAATAATAGGTGAGTTTCTGCTCCTTTTTCTTTCCAATAAGCAGATATTTTTTCACAGACTAAATTTGGAAATCTATGCTTGTCTCTACCTATTAGATCTGCATCTATTATACCGATTCTCAAGACTTTCTTCATAAAGTCCACTCCCCTCAGACTAAATGTATCCCAAAAAGTACACATTTAGGGCACCAAATTTTTTGATAAAAATTTGAGATTTATCAGGGATTATTGAAAAAAATGAATGAAAATGATAAAATAGATCATAATTGTTCAAAATGTGTACTTTTTGGGACTAATCTCTTGATTATTCTCTTTTTTTATAGCTAATATATAACCATATATTCACAATGGAGGTTTTATTATGGAATATGGTTATATAAGAGTATCTACTTCTACTCAGCATATTGATAGACAAATAGAAGCAATTAAATCATTAGGAATTAAAGATAAACAAATTTATATTGATTATGAATCAGGAAAAAACTTTGATAGAACAAATTATAAAAAACTAATTAAAAAATTAAAAAAAGACGATTTAGTGATTGTAAAATCAATAGATCGTCTAGGAAGAAATTATAGTATGATTATCAATGAATGGAGAAAAATAACAAAGGATATAGAAGCAGATATAATGGTCATAGATATGCCTCTATTAGATACACGGATTAAAGGAAATAATTTAGTAGGCAAATTTATCAGTGATATAGTTTTGCAAGTTCTTTCTTTTGTTGCACAAAATGAAAGAGAAACAATGAAAATAAGGCAAGCGGAAGGAATTAAAACTGCAAAGGCTAGAGGAGTAAAGTTTGGCAGACCAAAAATAAAATTACCATACAATTTTAATGAAATAGCAAGAAGATTTATAAAAAAGGAAATCACAAGCATGCAAGCTTGTTCAATTTTAAATATGTCTAGAGGAAGCTTCTATAGATATCTAAATGTAATATTTCATTCAAAATAGAAGCATAAAATGAAAATATCAATTATTTATTTTGTTTCTCTTTTTGTCTCCCTATGTCTCCCTAAATATTCCCAACAATACTATTATGCAATTTGCTAGACAATGTTTGGCATTTTTCTTAAAGTTTAAAGGGCCGTATTAATAGGGACACTTTTGTCCCTATTAATGTCCCCATTCAGCAATGAAATCTAACAGGTAATGACAATAATATTAAAAAACTTAATTGGTCAGATAGTGTCCGTCCTATTCTACAATTTTATCTTTCAAATGTTCTACATAGTGCGTAGAGAATTTCATTTTAACTACTATGACAAATAAATAGTCGCGACATGTCGCGACTATTTCACCTCTTGATATATTTCATTTAATCTTTTTTAGTTTCTACTCTTACTAAAGTCGTAATCGTTTCAGTTAAAGCAGTTTGAGGAAACATGTCTAAAGGTGTAATAGAGTTAACACTATAAACCTTTGAAAGTATTTCTAAATCCTTTGCCAAGGTAGCTGGATTACAGGAAACATATATTATACGCTTAATTTTTGCCTCTATAATCGCATCAATAAATCCTTTTTCTAATCCTGTACGGGGAGGATCTACAACAACGACATCAAAGGTTTCTTCTTCTAACAATTTAGGTAATAGCTGTGCAGCATCACCCTGTAAAAATCGAGCATTCTTTATATTATTCAGCTTAGCATTTTCATTTGCTGCAAGTACAGCATCCTTATTATACTCAATTCCCACAACCTCTTTAGCCATATGAGCAAGATATAATCCGATTGCACCTACACCACAATAAGCATCTAATATACGTTCTTTAAAGGAAAGCTTACAAGCCTTAAGGATAATATCCATCATGTTTTTAGCTTGTTTTGTGTTCAACTGGAAAAAAGTATTTGGATATATCTGATAGGATATCTTGCCAAGTTTTTCAATAATGAATGGCTTGCCCTCTAACAAAACAGGATCTGTACCAAAGAAACCAATCTCTTTTTTAGCATCATTGAAAGATTCATACACACCAATAACACCATCAATTGTAATAACCTTTTTTGCAAGTTCTCTTATCTTATTACTCTTCTCTCCACAAATCAGACAGACTAATACCTCATTTTTTTCATTACCTCGAGTAACCAAATATCTAAGAACGCCTCTTCCAAATTTAGAGATATAACAAGAAATGTCTAGTTCTTCTGCAAACTTTAAAATTTTAAAATTCACAGCATTTATTTTTTCCTTTTGAACAAGACAATCCTCAATTGGAACTATGAGATTAGAATTCGGCTTTAGCATACAAACACTATATTTTCCATCAATTGTTTTTACCGCAAGTTGACTTCGATTTCGGTAATGAAAAATTTCCTCAGACGCTATGGTTTTTCTAATCTCAAATGATTTAGGATTGAGCGTTGTATATCTACTAATTGCCTCAATAATTGATTCTCTTTTAAACTCCAGCATCTTTTCATAGGCAATATGAGAAACATTACATCCGCCACAATCATTATAATAAGGACAACTAGGAATTACACGAGCCTTTGAAATATGCTTTATGTCTAGGGTTTTGGCAAATGCCATTTTATTATCTAGCTTTACCACCTCAACATTATGACCCTCTCCTGGAATTGCATTTTCAACAAACACGACCATTCGGTTATAAAAGCCAATGCCTTCACCATTGATTCCTAATCGCTTAATATCTAATATGAAATTATCCTTTTCTTTCATTGGTATTCACAGCCTTTACCTTGTAGTATTTAAATCTTGCATAGCCAGAAGATTGCTTTTGTCCTCTAGCATAAATACCAATCTTGCCACCAATCCAACGTCCTGGAAGAGCCTGGTATTCATTTTTAAATATAGTCTTATTAAAACCCAACTGATATTTTCCTGGATATGTGAATTTTAAAATGAATTCAATTTCATTATTCTGATAAATAGAATCAAATAAAACAACATCCTCTGCTTGATTAAACGCACCAGATCGAATTTGCAGATGATTCTTTCCTGAGATTCGTCTTATGCAAATATAACTATAATGATTTCCCATATAACAGAATCCAACCTCATCTCCATCCTCCTTTAGACGCAATGCACAAAAGGCAGTTGCTTTAAAGGATGGATAGGAAAGCTTGGTTAAAAATAAATTTGGAGTTTGATTTAAGGCTAAATCTGCCTTTTTAGAATGGTGGTAACAGGATAAAACAAGTCCATTGTTAAGCTGATACCAGCCTACTTGTTTATTTGCAGGAGTCTGCCACATATAATCTAGCTTGTCCTTATGAAATAAATCACTTGTATTTATTTTAAAATTAGACTTCTTTTCTATTAAATATTCATGTTTTAAAACAGGGGTCCCTGCCAAAAATTCATCACCAACGCGCCCACAAATTGGCCAATCATTAATCCATGTAACAGGCTGAAGATGAGTAATTCTTCCATAGCATTTCATATCCTGAAAATGAATAAAAGCCCATTCATCATTTTTTAGTTCAATTAATGCACCCTGGTGAGGTCCGTTAATAGGAGCATCTCCCTGCATTAAAACAATCTTAGGCTCATAAGGCCCATATATATTTTTACTTCTTAAGGCAACCTGCCAGCCCGTCTTTACACTACCTGCAGGAGCCATAATATAAATCCAACCATTTCTTGTATTAAATTTAGGTCCCTCAATCGTCGGATTCATATGATGTCCATCATAAATGATTGTATAGGTTTCTGAAATTTTTCGTTTTAAATCTGGAGTAACCTCATATAATCCTAAACAGGAATTAAAGCCTGCTCTACTTTTTGCAAAAGCCAAAACGACATAACATTTACCATCTAACCAAATTGGACAAGGATCCTCAAATCCCTTTCCTTCAAGTAAGCACCAAGGCTTTGTCCAATTTCCTTTTTCAATATCTGTACAGCTACTTACATAAATTCCATCATCTGGAAAAGGAATACATGCATAATAGATTCCATTATGATACCGTAAAGATGGTGCCCAAGCACCATCCCCATGACAGACATCCTTATACTTTTCCATTGGTAAAGTATCAAACACATAACCAATATATTTCCAATCCACTAAATTTTTACTCTTAAGTACGGGAATTCCTGGTGTATGATTAAAGCTAGAGGCAATCATATAGAAATTATCTCCTCTTCGGATAACATCTGGATCAGAAAAATCCTGATAAAGTATTGGGTTTGTATAATCCATATCTCATTACCCCTTCCGAATCATTCTTAAAATATCATTATATGTAACATATACAAAAAGAATTAATAATAGGATAAAGAAAACATTGTTAATAATATTTTCAACCTTTTTGCTGGGCTTTCTTCTAGTGACCAGTTCATAGCCTAAGAACACAATTCTTCCCCCATCTAGTGCGGGAATAGGCAATAAATTCATCACACCAATATTAACAGATAGCATAGCCATAAAAGCTAGTAAGGATAAAAATCCTGAGCCAACAAAGGTTTTCACTAAATCAAATATACCCACAAAGCTTGACAAGTCATTTACACCAACCTGCCGTATCCCACTACTGCTTGGAAATAACAAAAGTCCTAACGTTCTAAAAATCAGAGTGAAGTCATTCCAAAAATCCACAAAGGCATTCCCTATACTTTGGAAAAAGTCAAATTTCATTTTTGGAGATATACCTAGCTTGACCTCTATCTTATCAATTCTTTGATTTTCTAACACTTCATTTCCATATGTTTGTAGAGTAGCACAATCCTCAATGGATACGATGCCTTCCTTTTTATAGGAATAATACTCAAAGTAAACATTAACAATATCTGCATCCTTAAACATTGCGATCAGCTGATCCCAAGATTGAATCTCTTCTACCTCACCAGTTGTAATGGTCTTATCTGGGTTGACCTTATCCATACGAATCTTTGTTAAAATATCTCCTGAAGCAATTGGATATTCTCCTTTTTTACCATCATCAAGATATCGTAATCCAATAGCACCCAGACGCACACCAGATACCCCTTCAGGAAATGGTTTTTCTATATCAACCTGCATATTAGAAATACCTAAGGATACAATATAGGTATAGCAATCCAATTCAATTTGAATAGGCTGTTCATTTCTTAATACCTCTATTTGAACCTTAGTGGTTGCATTTTCCAAAAGCTTATCTAGCTCTTTGCTCATTTCCTTCCAATTGGCAACCTCTACCCCGTTGACCTTTTGAATCTGATCTCCTTTTTTTAGTTTCGTTGAAAGTGTTCCATCAGGAGCCTTTTCTACCATACTTGTGTTAGTTGTTGATACAGCTCCTATAACATTAGAATTATAATTTGGCACACCTGTTGCAAAGCTTACAATCAAATATAAAACGATTGCTAAAATAAAATTCATAAAAGGTCCAGCAAATAAAGTTAAAAAACGTTGCAAAATTGTTTTAGATTCAAAACTACGATCATATGGTGTTATTTGCATTTTACTATCTTTTTTCATTACATAAAAGGCATCTCTTAAAACCTCATAATACTGATTTTGAAAGCCATCATAAATAGTTATAAATAAAGGATTTCCATCCTTACCATATAAATCAAGTTCAACAACCTCTCCACGAATCTGAGCCTCTGCATCTTCAATCGTTACTATTTCACTGACCTTGCCATCTAATAGGTTCACCCCGATTTGCTCACCAACCTTGATAAGTTCACTAGTAACCTCTTCTCCAGCCATAGATACATAACCACCAATTGGAATCGCTCTTATACAAAAGGTTGTTTCCCCAAATTTCTTTTTGTAAATTGCTGGTCCCATACCTATTGAAAACTCATGGCAAAGAATTCCAGCTCTTCTTGCAAAGAAAAAGTGTCCTCCCTCATGGATAATAATTATAATACCTAAAATTAAAATAAAGGCTATAATACTAACGATTACTAAAGGTACTCCTGTAAGTGCTAAAATCATATTATCTCTCCAAATTCTTTTAAAATCTTTTTATATACTTCCCTACCTATTGTAATACGCTCTTCTAAAGAGGGTATATAGTTTCTTTCATAAGCTGAACTATAAATCTCTTTTTTAATAATATGCTCAATCTCTAAAAAAGATATTTTCTCATTTAAAAATAAATGTACTGCTGCCTCATTACTGGCATTTAACACAGCCAAATATAGTCCACCCTTTTGAGCCACATAGTATGCATATCCTAAGCAAGGATAACGCTCAAAGGATAATTCATCAAAATGCAAGATGCATCCTTTAAAATTTAATTCCTCTGCATTAATTTTTGTATGGGAAGGATAGGCTAAAGCATAGGCAATTGGAATACGCATATCAGATACGCCTAGCTGAGCCTTTAAAGATCCATCCTTAAATTGAACTAAAGAATGAACTATACTTTCTGGATGGTAAATGGCTTCAATATGTGAATAATCAACATCAAATAAATAATGTGCTTCTATCACCTCAAAGCCCTTATTCATCATGGTTGCAGAATCAATTGTGATTTTTGGTCCCATACTCCAATTTGGATGCTTAAGAGCATCCTTAAGAGTAACACTTTTTAGTTCCTCCCTTGTCCTATCTCTAAAAGACCCTCCACTAGCCGTAATCAAAAGCTTATCAATTTCCTTATGAGCTTCTCCTCTTAAGCATTGCAAAATTGCTGAATGCTCAGAGTCAATGGGAACAAGCTCAACCTTATATTCCTTGATGAGTTCTTTAATGATATCTCCTGCCACAACCAGAGTTTCCTTGTTTGCTAAAGCTATATTCTTATGACTTTTTATTGCAGTAACTGTTGGCTCTAAACCAGCCACACCAACTAATGCATTAACAATCCATTCATTTTCATAGGCACGATACCTAGATATAGCCAAAAGCCCCTCATCACCATATACCACAATTGGCTGATAGGATATAGAAAAGAGATGCTCCTGTTTACGGAAGCATACAATTTCTGGCTTAAATTCTTCAATTATCTTTTTTGCAAGTACAAGATCAGATCCAACGCTCATTCCCACAACCCTGTATTCCTTTGGATGATTTCTTACAACATCCAAGGTTTGTGTACCAATGGAACCACATGCACCTAAAATATATAAATACTTCATTTTCTTAAGCGAAGACCATAAAGTCTGGTAAATCAAATGCAATTCTCACAATCGTTATAAAGCATAGGAATACAATGCTTGCAAATAATGCTGAGTCAAAGCGATCTAATACTCCTCCATGTCCTGGGAACACTTGAGAAAAATCCTTTATTCCATAGGTTCTTTTAAACTTTGAACAAATCAAGTCTCCAACCTGAGAAGCAATTGAAATAATGACACTTAAAAACACAATAAAGAAAACCAATCCCGCCGTTGGCATTTTTTCAACATCAAACACGCCTTCAAAGAATTTGATTGGCTTTACATTTGCTCCAATAACAAAGTAATGTCCAAATTTATCATAAAAAATTGCAAATAAGCTTCCAACAAGAACAGCAACAGCAGTCCCGCCAATAGCCCCCTCCCATGTTTTCTTTGGAGAAATTGTTGGACACATTTTATGCTTACCAAAATTTATTCCAAATACTAAGGCAAATACATCTGTGCAAATTGTAATTAAAATCATATAGACAATAAAACGCATACCATTAAACAAGAGGATTGTAATAGAAGAAAAGCCTAAAGCAATATAAAGAATAATCATAAAACAACGCCCTACATCAGTTGCATCAAAATCATCTACAAAAATCTGACATGCAAAAACAAGAGCACAAACTAAGGTTAGAGTGGTTAAAATACTTAGCTTAAAATCAATTTTGTCCATCAGCTGATAAATAAGAGAATGCTTACAGGATGGGTCCTCATTGACTATACCTAAATAAATTAAAAGCGTTGATATGATGACTAGAATCTTCACTCCAAGCTTCATTGGCTTTGTTTTTTCAACCATATGAATCATTTCAACTGTTGCAACTACACAAAATAAAGTAATCACACATTGCAATAGGGGGAATAAAGATCGAACTAATAATAAGGGAACCAGAATAACTCCAAGAAGTATTCCAGTTAAGATTCTTTTCTTCATAACCATTCCTCACATGGAACTTATACACAGATGCCGCTGCCGCCGAATCATTACGTGTAGAAATCGGTGGGCGCCGT
>JAIEEQ010000062.1 GCA_029067355.1 Anaeroplasmataceae bacterium
CGGATGTACTATCAATTGAAAGTAAAGATGTAGTAAGAAATACTATTAAAATAGCTACAAAAATTTTTTTAAATTTCCTTATATAAAATCTCCCTTCTTCAATTAAATTATAGCACATTATCACTAGTTTTAAAATACCTAAAATAATTAATCTCTTATTGTCAAAATTAAGTCAATAAGATATCACTTGAATTTCAAATCGCATTAAAGCGTATAAAAAGAAAAAAATAACTAGAATTATCAATTTTACCTTCATTTAACTGTTTTCTTATTTAAATTTTCTTAAAGATGGCAATTTACAACGATTTTATGATATAAAGTTTGATAATGATGTATTTAGAACCTATTTTGCTATAATGGCAGAAGACCACGAAAGGTATAGAAACGCCTCAAAATAGAAATGTGCCACTACAAAAAGTCTTATATTCTCATTCTTTCTCTATTCATATTTCCATTTGTCCAATATGCAGTCGTATCGTTTTTCCCTTGCGTCAATGTCATTTTATAATATGGACAACAAGCGTATTACTCTTCTATATTCTTCTTTCGTTGTTGCCATTCGTCTCCTAATTTCTAAAAATTAATTCTTATAAGTTTTAGATTCTTTTATATCAATTCTTTTTTTCTTAAACAAGTTAATTCATATCCATATTTTCATCCACTCTATCCTGAACTTATATCACACCTTGATATTGATCAAGTTTTTTTAAAAATTCTTGGCACTCACAATATTGTCAAATTGTAAAAAAGTAGTAAAAGACTCAAAAGCACTTGAAAATAATGTATAAAAATGTTATAATTTTTTCTACAAATTTAAATATGATAGGAGAAACTTATGATTACTTTTTATGGACCTGATGGTGAAAAATTTGAAAATCCAAGCGATGAATTTATAAAAGAATTTACCAACAAAGAAGCGGACTATTGGCAACAAGGAAGTGGTGATTCTTCATTTGAAGCAGATAATTGTGATGAAGCTCTTATAATTTTTTATGAAGAGCCTTATGGATTTTTAATTTTGCGTCATCCAGATTATTTAGTGCCTTATGATGAGGATAAAGATAATGAAAGCATTGAGCATGAGGTTGGTGGTGAACCTATGGTTGTGCCAGCTTGTAGCTTTGTAAGCCGTGAGGATGCATATAAAATAATTACAGAGTATGTTAAAAAACAAACCTTTGCAAAAAAATATAATTGGACTGATTTATACGAGATAGATTTTGAAGGCAATGAATATTAATTATATTATGTCAGCATCAAATTAATAAATGACATTAGTGATATATATTTTTATTAAGGCTAACTAGATTCACTAATAAATTCATTGTTGTTCATAGTCTTCTGCTAAGGTTGAAACTCTAATTTGTCTTGACTGACTAAAGCGTAAAAAATAAGCACTTACTATCTGTTTAGGATAGTAAGTGCTTATTTTATTAGTAATGTCATTATTTTTGTTATTTTCGTTTAAGACAAATTAGAGTTTATATGGTCGGAAAGATGGGATTTGAACCCACGATCTCTAGCTCCCGAAGCTAGCACTTTACCAAGCTAAGCTACTTTCCGATTCTTTCTTATTTGACTAATGAAGGGGTTATTAGTTGCTCAAAACTTTATTAAGCCTTCTCAAGTATTCTTATTATATCATAAGAGTATGAAAAGAAAAAGAGGGCATCAAGCCCTCAAATATTCTAGTTTATTCTTTTGTACATTTACCATATAGAGTAATATCCTCAGTAATCATTATATTACTAGGAACTGCTATCTTATAATCCTTATCATAGAAAAATCCTTCAAAAATATAGCCTGGAACATACTGATACATAATCTCATTAGAATTAATTTCATTTTCAAAAGAAACATCTCGTTCAATATCAAGATAAACCTGATGAATGTTATGGTATTGCTTCAGCTTATTTTGGGATTTTGCATATTCTATATAAGCCATAAGGAATGGTCCAACCCCTTTTGCATCATTACTACCAACAGGCTCTGCAAGATAGTAAGCAAAGCTACCATCTCGATGAGGACTTTTCTCTGGTCCTAATCCAGCAGTAATACAGATATTATGCAAAGTATTATCCTCATAGCTATAATCATAAATACCTTCAAAAATGCTTATTCCAATAGTCTCATAATGGCTTTCCACATATCCTAATTTCGCAGACTTTAAAAGAGCGTAGGCAATCATACTAGAGCCTGAGGTTTCTAAATAATTCTTGATTGTCGTATCATTAGCCCCATACTGATGATTCTTTAAAGCCTCAACATAGTTTTTTTCAACAAGAAAAGCTGTTGGTCCTTGATCTATAAGCTGATAAAATAAATTTGTTTTAGAATCCTTATATTGTAAAATACCTTCTAAGGCCTCTTTTAATAATTTTCTTAAATATTCTTTATTTTCTCCCTCAGGATAATACTCTAACACATCCACCAAAGAAACAATAAACCAGCCATTTGATCTTAGCCAAAAGCTTGAACTATTTCCTGTACTTGAATCAGCCCAAAATATAGATTTAGTTGTATCATGTCCATGATAATAAAGCTTCTTCTCTTCATCAAACATATGATTCCTAATATATTCATATTGCTGTTTAATTAAATTAAATGTACTCTGATCCTCTTTCATTTGTGCATATCGAGCCAAAAAAGGGACATACATATACATTCCATCAAGCCAAATTTGATTCAAATAGGAGGTCTTATGAGAATAATTCATCGTTCCTTGTGCCAAAGGCATTTTCATTAATTCTTGGTACGTTTTTTCTATGGCCTTTAAATATCTTTCATCCCTAGTCATCTCATAAGCATCAAATAAAATACGACTTGCACATACACTATCTAATTCTCCAGAACGATATCCTTCTTTCTTCTGTGTTTCTGGATTGATGAAATCTCCCTCAAAATCAATATAATAATTGATATAGCGTAAAAAGAAATTTTTATACTCTGCTTTATTTGTTTCCTTGTAAAGATTGACTATGGAATTCAAAAACACTCCATCAATATAGTTCCATCTTCCTTTAAATCCTTCTTTATTCCAGCTTGGATAAAAAGAATCAGTTTGAGCAATTAAATTATCAATATACTGATCTAAGCTCTCTACAAGAACGTCTTTATTCACAATGCCTGGCACATAGGCTAAATCATAGGTAAGCTTAGCATATAGTGCCATATCCCTTGTAATAGGTGTCTGCATATCAAAAGGAATTTTATAGGAAGAATCCAAATAATATCCCCCCACCTTCATAACCTCTCCAGAAAGAGTGGTATTCGTAGATGGTAAATTTAAAGAGCTAAGAGATTTCCCATTTTCAATTTCATAGATTGACTCTTTACTGCCATAATGAAGTTCAATTGTTGAATAGCTGTCCTTAAACAAAACCTTAAATTCCTCTTTATATTGAATTTCTTCAAAGGTATAGGTTACATAAAATATAGTTTCACCAATCTGAGGACTTTTGCCATCCTTTATAGAGATTACCAAATCCTGATAAGAAACAGCTTCCTCATTCTTATAGCATCTCACATAAGGACTAAAATCATAATTTGCATTATAATCCTCTAATTCAATTTCAATAGTAGAGGATATATCAAAACGAATTTCTAACTTTTCATTCTTACTACATGAGCATAGGATTCCACATAGTAATAAAAAGAGTAAAAATATCCTTTTCATATTGTCTTCCCTTCTTTTTTATAATCTTCTCATCTATATTTTAGCAGACCAAGCTCCTATTTTCAAGAAAAAAGAGCCCATGGGGCTCTTCATAAAACTACTCTATTGAATCTATATCCTTAGATTCTGCGACTTCTTTTATTGTTTTTGGCAAAACCAAATTCATTATTATACCTAATAGCATGGCTACCGCAGTTGAAGAAATTGTAATCACATTACTTCCTAATACACCACCAAAGCCTAAAGCAAGACCACCAATTCCAGCAACTAAAATAACGGAGGCTATAACTATGTTTCTAGTTTGTCCAAAATCAACCTTCTCCTTTACAAGCATCTTCACACCACTAGAAGCAATGAATCCATAAAGAATCAAGGAAACTCCACCTGTAATACATGCAGGAATAGTTTGTAAAAGAGTTGTTAAAGGAGCAAAGAATCCTAACACAATCGACAGGATAGACGCTAATATAATTACAGAAACAGAAGCAATCTTAGATACACCAATGACAGCCACATTTTCACCATACGTCGTATTTGCAGCACCACATAATACTCCAGATACTGCTGTTGCAACACCATCACCAATCAAAGTTCTTGTCAAGCCAGGCTCTCCATCAAGCAAATCTCGGTTAATAATGTTCCCAAGATTCTTGTGGTCCCCAATATGCTCACAAATAGTAACCAAAGCAACAGGGATAAACAATAAAGCAACCTGTCCTACTGTCTTCAAAGAAAATACAGCATTTTGAGAAATTGTTTTGACAAACACAAAATCAATCGTTATCCAAGAGCCAACATTCGACCAATCTTTATTGAACAGGGAAAAATCCACAATCTTCAGCCAGTCTGTATGAGCTAGATGACCAATACCTGTTAAAATACACGCAAGTATATAAGCACCAACCATACCAATAACAAATGGAATCAACGTAATGTTTTTTCTCTTAGAGGTTGCACAAAAGGCAGTTAAGAAGCAAGCAAATAACGCAATGACAATAGACATAAAGGTGTATTGCCAAGGAAGGCTTTCGCCAGCATGAAGGGACTGAAAAATAGAAATACCAGCGGTACCCCCTGTAACATTTCCAATTGCAGAGCCAGCAAGACCTAAACCAATCACCATAATAATAGGTCCAATTACCACAGGAGGTAAAAGCTTATTTAACCATCCTGTTCCAACCTTCTTGATAATTAAAGCAATAACCACATAAACTAAACCAACCATAGCCATGCCAAGCATCACTGCACCATAATTCATTGTGCCATCATCTACCATACCTAAGGTTAAAGCAGTTGACATAGGTGCAAGATAGGCAAATGAGCTACTTAAGAAAACAGGAGATTTCCTTTTGGTGGTAAAAATGTAAATCAAAGTACCACATCCTGCCGCTATCAGCGTAGGACCAATCGGCAATCCTGTAATCAAAGGAACGGTAATACACGCAACCAGCATTGCCAAAATATGCTGAATTGCAAACAAAATCCACTGCGACTTCTTCTTTGGGCTTTCTTCTACATCCAAGACTAATTCTTTTTCCATAAATTTACCTTTCTTTATTCAATTTTTGAGTTGCTATTTCAACCCTTAAGGGCGATTATACCACAAAGAAAGTCGAAAAGAAACAATTTTTTTCATTTTATAAAAAAATTAAAATATATCTACTTCTTTAACCAAGAATGCATCCTTCCTCAAACTTCTACTATTTTCACCTATTATCTACGACCTCTGGATTCATATCATGCCAAAATAAGCGTTGTTGTGCCATTTGTTCAAATTTTGTACCTGGCTTACCATAGTTGCAATAAGGATCAATAGAAATTCCTCCTCGAGGAGTGAACTTCCCCCATACCTCAATATATCGAGGCTCCATAAGCTCAACTAGATCCTTCATAATAATATTTATGCAATCCTCATGAAAGTCTCCATGATTACGAAAACTGAATAAATATAGCTTTAAGGATTTTGATTCAACCATCTTTATATCTGGAATATAGGAAATGTATATTGTTGCAAAATCAGGTTGTCCTGTAATTGGACATAAGGATGTAAACTCAGGACAATTAAATTTTACAAAATAGTCATTCTCTAGATGCTTGTTAATAAAGGTTTCTAATACCTCAGGAGCATAATCCATACTATATTTTGTTTTAGCTCCTAATACTGTTAAATTTTCATTAGTACGACTCATAATTCCTCCTCATATTCTATTGGGTCTTCTACCCCATTTGCTAAAAATGCATTTTTTCTATCTATGCATGTTCCACATTTTCCGCAGGCCTTTTTATGCCCCTCATAGCAGCTCCATGTAAGATGATATGGCACATGAAGTCGTAGACCTTCTTTTACAACATCCTTCTTACCAACATTTACAAAAGGTCCTTCTACATGGACCTGTTTGCCACTTCCAATATAGATAGCCTGATTCATATACTCTGTAAATTCCAAGCTACAATCTGGATAAGCATTTCCACAAGAATCATCAGAATGTGCTCCATAATAAATCGTATCACAGCCCTTAGAAATAGCAATAGATGCAGAGGCAGAAAGAAATAGCCCATTTCGAAATGGAACATAGGTTGACACTACGCCATTTGTTTTGCTGACCTGCAAATCGTAGGATTCGTGTGGGATATCCTCATGAGAATGCTTTAAAAGGGAACAATCAGAATATTCAAATATTTTTGCCAAATCCAAGTATAAGTGTTCAACTCCATAGTAGTTAGCTATATCAATGCTTGAGGTAAGCTCACGGTCATGCTTTTGACCATATAGAATACTCAACGCTACAACATTATCCTTTCCTGCTTTTTCTATTGCCTTTGCTAAGGCTGTTGTAGAGTCAACTCCACCACTGAACAATACTAAAATTTTCAATTCAAATCACTCTCCATTATATTTCCTATTTTTGATTTTGTTACTGTATAGCTTTTCTTTTTGATGCCACGTGCTGATACACAGGAATGACACCCTTTAATACGTACATATATTTCCTCTGCATTTGTTATTTTTTTAATAATATACAAAATATCTTCAGTTATTCTTTCCTGAAGCTGTAACCTCTTAGACACCATATCAGCAATCCTAGCAAGCTTAGAAAGACCTATAACTCTTCCATTTGGTCTATAAGCAATATCAACTGTCATATCATACATCAATGCCAAATGATGCTCACAAAAGGAAAAGATATCTATATTCTTTATTACTACTAGATTTCTAGAATCTGTTAATATATCCTCATCAAATGTTTTATCAAACATTTCTGCAATTTCATCATTGGTATAATTCATTCCCTCAAGCATTTCTGCAAGCATACTAGCCGCTCTTTTTGGAGTATCAGCTAGTCCATCCTTAGAAACATCAGCTCCTACGGCAAATAAAACTTCTTTTATCGCATTCTGGAGTCTTTTTTCGTCCACCATTCTATACACCTCTTTTTTCCTTATCCCAGATCAATTTATGAATTTGAAGCTGGATACGCACAGAATTTAAAGCATACTCCTTCATAAAATCTACAATGTCTTGAGGATCTATTACTCCAAACACAGGACTTATAATACAATTTGTCTTTTGATATAAATCAAACTGATCCATAATCTCTTTACTTCTGATAAGATCTGCCTTATCTCCACAGACAAATTTTACTGTATCCCCATTAGTAATATACTTATAGTTATCTACCTCCATTTTAGTTTCCTCCATAGAATATGGAGTTTTATAATCTAGTGTAAATGAAACATTTTTAATATTTCTATATGGAAGAATGCTTATGCTTCCATTTGTTTCTATTTCAATATAGAGGTCATGCCTACTCAGGCTTTCCAGTAATTCCTTAATTTCTGGCTGAATTAAAGGCTCTCCACCTGTCAATGTAACATTCTTAATCCCTGTAAAAAGAATATAATCCACAATTTCATTTATACTTTCTTCTGTATATTTGGGATGATCATAGGAATAAATTGTATCACAATATACACATCTTAAATTGCAATTTGCAAAACGGATAAATACAGCAAGCTGTCCTTGTCTAATGCCCTCTCCATTAATACTTATAAATTTCTCAACTACTCGCATATATACCTCGCACAATTTGTAGGGGTTTCATAAACCTCAGCATATAAGCATTTATATTTATCATTTACCTTATCAAAGAAATACTTTGAAAAGTTTTCAGCAGTAGTTCTAAAATCTACCTCACGAATAAGAAACTCTTCCTTTAAGAGATTTAATGTTTCCTTATTAAGACTTCCTTTTTCAACAATAAAGGAATGATCAAAAAAATCACACAGCTCCTTTAAATAAGCCTTTACTATACCAAAATCTACAACCATACCATTATCAAGCTCTCCTTTGATGCAAACAATCACTTTCCATCTATGCCCATGAATGTTATGACATTTCCCCTTATAATTGCTTAAAAAATGAGCAGCATCAAAAGAACTTTCACATGTTACTGAATACATAAACATCAACTCCTAACAATAAAAAATGAGGCAACTAAAAAAAAGCTGCCTCTTACAAGTACATGTTTCCTTAGTTTTAAATTATAGACAGGATGGTTACGAACTGTCTTATGAAATTGCTTGTTCATTATAGCATACATTATATTCCAATTCAAGATTAATATCAAACTGCTCTCACTAAAATACAACATTTTACATATTTTAAAAGATGAGCCTATTTGATAACAAGAACTACTTGACATTGAAAATCTTTGTTTTATACTATTTATCATTGATTCTATTGAGGTGATAAGTCATTGCTGAAGGTCAGCATAATTTATTCTAATAAATGTTTTGACCATATTTATAGCTTTCAAATGTAACAATAAAAATATTTGTGATGTAGAGCTATATAAAAATAATTTAAAGGTGTTCCTAAATCTCCCTTCTGGCAAACTTACAGATGCCAATCAATTTGCAAAGGATGTTTCACAAACTGGACATCATGGAAATGGCGATTATAGTGTTGATATTAATTGCATTGACGATATTGATTATTTGATGACTCTAATTCGCCAATCCTATAAATTCAATAATTAAAAGAAATAATTTCACATTAAAAACAAAGAAGCAATATTTCTAATAGTAATATAAATAAGTGAGTGTATAGTATTAAGCTTTAATTAATTGAGGGTGTTAAAATGCCCTCTTTTACTTATAATTAAAAATGAATAAAAAAAGTATGTGCTCCTATGATAAAATTTAAATGTCACAATAAACTTAAGAAAGGAGCCCATACATGGATTATTATACATTAAAATTATTCAAATTAACATATCTTGATGTTGATTTAGAAAAATCTTTTGTCACTCATATTACAAATGATAAATCAATATTAAATATATTCTTAAAAACTAAAGTTCAAGCTTGTAAAATTTGTGGTTGTGGTAATATAAAAGTCAGATCTACATCTCAAACTAAAGTGAATCATTCTATCTATTCAGATCTCAAAGTTGAATTATATATTCATAGAAGGAAATACTTCTGTCCTGATTGTGGTCACTATTTCACTGAAGACAACCCTATTGTTTCTTCTAATAGAAATATCTCTATTATGACTGACTTTAGAATACTAGATCTTCTTAAAGATCCTACCAATACCTATTCTAAAGTAGCGAACCTTACCTCTACATCTATCACCTATGTTCAAAACATTTTTGACAAGTATATTGATATCAAACTAGGTAAATTATCTACTGTTGTTTGTATTGATGAAGTCTATGCCAAAAAATTAGTAGATAATAAATATATCTGTATTTGGTATAACCCTTTTGAACGAAAGGTTATTGATGTTTTAGACTCTAGATGGAAATCAGATTTATTAATTTGTGTAGATTCCTTCCATGTCATTAAACATCTTAATGACGCCTTTAATCAAGTAAGACTTAGAGTTCAAAAAAGATTTGCTCACCTTAAAAGTGATTCAAATAGCTATTACTGGTTATATAAGAAATATAATAAGTTTCTTCTAAGAGATTTCTCCAATATTTTCTCTGGTAAAATCAAAGTCAATAGAACTGGTATGTTGCTGGATAAATATCAAATTAGAGAATTTATGCTTTCCTTAGATGATGAGCTTAGATTAGCTTACGAGCTAAAAGAGGAATACCGTTCTTTTAATCTCTCTGCCTCTATTTGTGATGCCAAAGATAGGTTACTTGACCTTATGGATAAATTCAAAGCTTCTAGAATAAAAGAGTTCTATCCATTTATTAGAACTATTAAAAACTGGTTCGTTGAAATTGTTAATTCCTTCAATCGAATCAATGGTAAAAGAATTTCTAATGGTCCTATGGAAAGAACTAACAGAACAATCAAACAATTATTTTATAATGGTTTTGGGTTTACTAATTTCCAAAGAACTCGCAAACGTATTATCTATATTTCTAATCCTGATACACCTCTCTTAGGTGTTCCTAAGCATAACAAATAATCTATATTTTTATTTATTGTGACCCAGATAAAAAACCGCCAAATTTTAGTACTTTTTATGTACTATTTTTGACGGCTTTTTTGGCTCTCGTTTAAAGCTTTGTTCTCTATTTTTTATTGCTTTGTACTGAGTTACGGAAAGCTTGTTTTCTCCCCACACCCCTCAGAATTTAAAGAACCGTGTACTCTTAAGATGTCTTAAGCCTACTGAAATAATACCTCCAAAAAAGGTTAGGCTTACTGAAGTAATACCAATTTTAATGAAAATTAAAGAAAAATATACAGGTTAAGCCCCTTACAATTTAATAAAAGTGATTCGTTTCCTAATTTATTTACTATGTGACCGATTTTCTATTTTTCTTCTGATACAAATATTTAATGATAATAGCTGTTTTAGTAAGTTCTAAATCTATTATAGTTGACAAATGTTTGTTCGATAGAATTGATTAAGAGTAATCACTTTTCCTCACTTAACAACTATCCCTACACTGCTGATGAACACTAAGCGAATTTTACCATGTCTCTTCCCATTTCAATTTGAATTTCGAATTTATAATTTTTTTCAAAAAAGCAAAGAAATTATTACCAATTGAAAAAATTCGTACCATTAACTATTTTAAGGCTAATTGAAGAATTTTATATATGTCACTTGAATTAACTTTTACAAGATTGCCAATGTGAGTCCTATTAATTAAAGCATTTTTTGAAATAATATCAAAATATTCTTCTCCTATATTTATTTCATATAATCGCGTAGGCAAACCTAATTCCTTATAAAATTCTTCTAATTTGCGTATTCCATTCAATATGGTATCTTCCTGCGTCAAAGATTCTTCCACACCAAAAACGTTCTTGGCAAAGGAAACAAAAATTTCTTTTCCTTTACCAAGACTATGAATGTACTTCATCCATGCAGGAAAAATAATTGCAAGTCCTGCACCATGTGAAACATTATTTATTGCCGATAGCTCATGCTCAATGTTATGTGACGCCCAATCACCTATTCTTCCAACAGAAAATATCCCATTATGTGCATATATTGCAGCCAGACTCATTTCGGCTCGCAATGAATAATCATATTTATTCCGCATTATTTTTTTACTATTATCAATGTGCGATTTCATTGCACCTTCAAGTATGTGATTAGTGAAATCAACACCTTGAACAGATGTAAAATAGCGTTCCATCATATGTGCTAAAATATCACAAGCACCATTTGCAATTTGTTCATTAGGTAAAGAATAAGTAAATTCAGGATCAATAATTGCAAATTTAGGTAGCATAACTTCAGAGCAGGCATCACGCTTTAATTTAGAAATTTCATCAGTAATAACAGCTCCATTAGAAGATTCACTACCTGCAGCAGGTATAGTTAATACAACACCTATAGGCAGTGCTTTTTTAATAGTTTTACTACTATCCATAAAGTAACTCCAAATATCACTATTATAAACAGCACATGCCAAACATTTTGCAGAATCAATTACGCTTCCGCCACCAATAGCCAAAACAAAATCAACCCCTTTTGATTTTGAAATTTCAGCACCTTTAAGAGCATGTTGCAAATGAGGATTGACAACCACTCCACCAAACTCAATAAATTCTATGTTATTTTCTAGTAAAGTTTTTTTTACTGATTCTAAAATCCCATTTTTTTTTATAGATTCCCCTCCATAATGAAGGAGAACCTTACTTCCACCACTTGTTTTAATCATTAATGCTAATGATTCCATACTGCCCTTTCCAAAAATTATCCTAGTAGGATTATAAAATTCAAAATTTTCCATTTATTAGTCTCCTTTTTTTATTTAATATGGAAATATATCCACATAAAATTTTCTGTTACAATTGGGAAATTCAAGTTCAAATTCATCTACTTCGTCTATGATTTTTGTTTTATCAAATTTTATAACTTGTTCTACAAATTTAATAAAACAAGGAATCTCTTTTTTTGCTTGAGGCCAAAATTCATTCACAACATCATTTAAATGATTGAAATAAAAATTTTCATCATCATACTTAAATCTATATCTATACGCATTAGGGTGTAAAATATGGTAAGCCATTTTCCTTCCACCAAAACGCAAAAAACGAATTATAAATGTTATAGCTATTTCTTTCCCATCAATGTTAAAATCTTTATTGTTCCAAATTAAATCTTTAGCTTTAGGCATCTCTAACCAATTAATTTCATGACATGAAAAACCTATAGGATCATCATATTTTGATGTTAAATCTTGACACGACGAAAAATCAAAATCTATTATTGGACAATTAAGTAAGTCTTTATACTCTCCGCTTTTTAGCATCTCAACAAATTTACTAAGTCTTTTTTCATCTGCCATAAGAACATTTTTATCAACATCTAAATAATGCTCCAAATAAAGCTTGGGATAATATAAAACCATATTCTTTGTTGTTGAATCTCTAAATGGGACAGTTGCCATTCGATTAAATTCATTTATTATATATGGAAGATCATGACTAAATAATTCTTCATGTATATCTAATTTCATAATCTCACAAAGCATTTTTACAAGATCAACCAGTTTTTGCTGAGGATAAATTTTTTTTGATTGTTTTTTTTGGGCCAATTTTATTAATGCTGATTGTATATTAATTTGATTTTGTCTACATCTTTGATACAAAAAAGTTTTTAATTCTTTAGTTTGCTCGTTTAATCCTAAATTCATTTTATCAATTTTTCTTAAGTAAGCCAAAACATTATAGACACGAATACCATCAAAATATTCAATATCTAAATATGACACTTCTTGTTTGTCTTCTAGCAATATGCTGCCATTGCCAAAAATACGTGGCACACACCCAGCTTTAGATTGCAATAAAAAATTTATAACCTCTATTTCTGTCGCATATTCTTCTTTGGAGGTATTGTATTTACGCATAATTTTTCCAGATATACTATCTGGATAAGGCAGTATTTCTATTTCCCTTTGGTCTTTACATAAATCATCTCGAAAAAGTTTTAGAATTTCTTTTGAAAATTTCATATTTTTTCACCTATAAAGTTTCATCAATCAGTTTTACATCAATTTTCTCATCATTGCAATCAAAAATCTGATTTTCACTCACAAGTTTTACCCCTTTATAAAACAAGCAATAATCATACCCAATGTTCCTAGTTTGAATATTCATTTTTTTTGCCCAAAGAGCAAAATTGAAATCTTTGTATATTGTGCTCTCATGTCCATATGAAATTGCATATTCATATTGTTTTTCTATTGAGTTATATGTTGCCTCAGTAAATTTACCGCTCTCAGCTACAACTATTACAGAAATTTGAAATTGTTTAGCAATTGACATTATTGCAGCAGAACCACATGTATTTATGAAACTTATAGGCCTTTCTTTATAAAAAACAACATCATGTGCTCCGAGAATAACCAAATCAATTAACCCTCTGCTTAACAAATTAAATGCAGCCATATCTGGAATAATAGTTATGTGATGAGAGGCAACTAGCCCATTACATAACCTTTCACCCATATCCATAGCATCTCTAAAAGGCGTTTCACTTTTCGGACGACATTCACATATATAGATATTGCTTTCTCGCAAAAAACTATCATCCGCACCAAATAAGAATTCTGCCACACGCAGACTTTGAGAAAAAAGCAAAATATTTTTATATTCTTTAATTGAAGAAGATGAAAGTAATATACTACCATTATTTTGAATTCCCTCTGAAATGTCTTCTCTTTTTCGTTTTTCTTCTCTCACAATTCTTTCTAAAAACTGTCGTCTCGTTTGACCTGAAAGTAAATTGGTCTTAATTGCAATCCAACATTTTACAAAAGCATTGAAATTTGGTTTAAGCATTTTTAAAGCTGAAACATTCCTGTCATATTTATCAATAATTATAGTAATATCCAAACCTGCACTAATGTCTGATTGTAATTGATTTATTAATAGTTCTACAGCCTGTGTTTCTGTAGGCGTACTAGCCATATTAAATAATTCAGTAACAAAATGATTATCGCTCTGATTCATACTAAAAATTTTTTTCAAAAGTTCACTAGAAGAGATGATTTTATCCAAAAAACGATCGCTAGACAAATTTACTATTTTCATTCTATTTTCTTCATCATTATAAATAGACTCGAACTGCATATCATCATTAGGGACAAAGGCTATATTTATAGTCGAGGTAAAATAATCGTCACCTAGTAGTCCTCTAAGATATTTGCCAATTTCCTTATATCCTTGATAATCTTTATTAAAACCTAAATAAATAAGACGCCTACCGCTAAGCAAAATTCTTAGCAAAACTTCGCTTTCTGAATCTAATCCCACACAATCATCTTTTTCTTTTGAACTACGATTCAATAAGAATACAGGCACATCTCCATGTTGAATATCAAAACTTCTTGAAGATTCAGGTTTTACAATAAATGCTCTACTTCCTAAATCCGATATAGCATTACATATATTGGAATATTCATCAGTTGTTATATAAGCAGAAAAAGGAAGTTTAACTAGCTCCTTTATTTTAGATGGTATTACTGAAACAGAAATTTCTTCATGCAACTTATTTTCCAAAATTGGTTTTCCTTGTTGTGCTAAACTCTCCCATTTTTCGTAAACCGTATTCCCTATTCCACTTCTAAAATTCATCAAATATTCATTCATACATGGTCCAATTACCGCTACGCAATTTTGTGCAAACATCTCATCTTCAACTACTGCAAGAAGTTTATCCATTTCTGAAATTTTTTCTATATTTTGAAGTTCATTATTTTCTTTTACTAAACTTGCAAATCCTTGTTTCATTCATTGTTTTCCTCCTTGCCTTTTCTCGCATGTTTAACTTCCATTAATTCAAGAAGTTGCTTTAAAAATTTTTCTAATTCATTTTTATCCAACTTTACTCTATTTAAAATCACATTGCAATACTGTGCAATACTGGATAATTGGCTTTTAATTTCAGTATCAGTTTTTAATATAGAAAGAGAACCAGTTTGAAATGACACAAGTTGTGAAAGATATATATTTGTATACATTTCGCCCCATTTATTAAACTCATTGATATTGTTATAAAAATCAAAGATTTTATTATACCACAAAAACACAATAGCATGCTTTTTCAGTCTCTTTTTCTTTTGCAGATATTTGTCCAATCTCGCAAGAGATTGACCCAGGCTTCCCCTTAAAATACCATCCCATATTGGAGTTTCAATTCTATTTTTATTAGGTTCGCAGGCATCAATATTAGATCTTCCCAGTGCTTCATTTATATTATTAATTTCTTTAACAATACTTTCTATGCAGAACACTCCATCGTTCAATTCCTTTTTACCATCGCTATATTTTTGTAACCACATTGCAATATATAGACCAAAAATCGTGATAATAAGTCCAACTAGAGTATCTAGCCACCATGGCATATCAATTAACCATTCAACACAAAATACATAAGGAATCATATTTGCCTCCTTTTGAAGAATTTATTTTCTTTCTATTATGATATCAGAAACATACATCGTTTTTTGTTCATCTACACTGAAAATAATTTGTCTAGCTACTTCATTAGGATCCATAAATTTGTTAACATCTGGATTCATACCGCATTGTGCACTCCAAAATGGCGTATTCATCCCACCTGGATAAACTCCAACGACATGAATATTTGTTTTTTTGTAATATGCCTTTAAAGCTTCAGTAAATCCTCTTATTGCCCACTTTGAAGCACAATATAATGATTCATTAGGATTTCCCCTCAATCCAGCAGTTGACATAATATTAATTATAAATCCGCCACTACTCATACGACGACACGCTTCATAAGTTATACACATTAAGCCAATCACATTAGCGTCAATAACTTTATAAATTTTATCTTTATTCATATCCTCTGGGATGCCAAAAATACCAATGCCAGCACAATTATACAAGTAATTTACATAATATCCCTTATCTTGCAAATTATCAAAAACTTGCTTTATAAATGCTTCATCATCCACATTACCAGAATATCCAATGATATTACCTCCTAATTCTTTTATGGTTTGTTGAATTTTCGTTTCATCGCGAGCAATAATGCAAACATTTTGGCTTCTTCTTATAAGTTCTCTAGCAAGTTCTTTACCTAAACCTGAAGAGCCTCCAGTAATTATAGAAATTTGTTTCATTTTTATTTCTCCTCACATTCTTTTTATATTTTTATTTTAACAAATTACGACAAATAAATATATATTTTCGACCCCAAAATCGACCGACAAAGTTCGACATTCTATGTCGAAAAGAAAAAACCTCCACCCATTAGATGTGTTCTAACAAGTGGAGTCATTACTAGTTTTTAAGTTTATTAATTGTTGCTTCTATCGATGTGGTAAGCCATAACTGAAGGTCACCATAATTACTTTGAATAAATGTTTTGACCTCATTGCTCATTTGACTTAAAACTAAGTCCTTTGCTTTTAAAAGGGCTGTCTTTTGCTTCTGTTCATCGAATGTTTTGTCTGTCTTTAACTGTTCCACATAGACTTGAAAAACCGAGCGTACGGCGTTTACGACCGCTTCTGTGGCCTGTGTTAAAAGGCTCGCTACCTTCTCGTTTTGAATCTTGGAATTAATCCAGGAGATTAACTTACTCCCTAGCATAGTAATTAGTGGTATTAGAATTGCAGTGACCACTACACTGATTATATTTAATAAAATATCATTCACAATTACTTCCTCCTTTATGCTTTGTTTTATCGTTGATATGTTCTGTAATTCTTTTGTGTGCTTGGGCTACACTTTCTTCTGTTTTAGTCAGCTGATTTGAAAGCTGATTATATCTATCTTCTAGCTTGTCCATGTTCTTTTCAATACGATCAATTGAAGATTTAATATAACCCACATCACTGATTAAGACTCCTTCGTTTTTACCCTCCAGCTTATTGTCTGTTTTGGCATTTCTCTTATAAGCTAGATATGCAAAGACAATAGAGGATACTGTTCCTAACACACTAATGATTGATAATACGATAGTTGCTTCCATTTGTTTTCCTCCTAATATAAGACAATTACGTTGTCTTGCATACCATCAAAATTGATAAGGGCTTGCTTCTTCACATAGACCTCTTGAGAAGCATCATAGATATAATAAATAAGGCTTTTAGCATCTTCAGTTACACCACCATATAAGAATCCTTTACCGCCTTCCATAGAAGAACATCCTATAATACGATTTGTATTTTGGTAAAAAAGTACTCGATCTTGAATAGGGCTTTTAAATCCTGTAAACATACTAAGAGTAAAGGCTCCCAATTGTCCTGCACCTGCAAACCTAACCTGATGCAATACGACATGCTGTTGAAGATTAAATACATCATTGACATAATCTTCTTCATCATAAGTCATTTCTTTAATGACAAAGCCATGTAATCCAAATATTGCTTCTGTTCCATAGCCTGATTCTTCTTGATCCTGTCTAGATTTCAACGTTATCTTTCCATCCTCAAAATGCAATTCTTGACTAATCCAATAGTCGTCATCTATTCCGCCTAAACAAGACGGATCAGGAAAAGAATAGGTAAGATGTAATCCTTTAGAATCTAAAATGATTTGAGATGAACCGTTTTTTTGAAACTCTCTTGACCATGCATGCCTTTTTATAATGACATTTTCTAAAGTATTCTCAATTTTATTTGTTATCTCAGTCCCATTAATAGTCTGTTTGAATAAGGAGATGACTTTTTTATCTAATTCTTTTTTGATTCCTTCACTTGTAACTGGATTGCTGCTTTCTAATGTTGGAGTATCATCAAAGGTTAATTTAGGTTGAGGACTTAAAATATAGTTTAAATCGATAGGTTGTTCCACAATGGATGATGTGGTTTTGTAATATTTAAATATAGGATATTGATAAACCTTTCCTACTCCATCATATAGATTTTCTTGTGTAAGAGCTGGATAGGTTGTGGTTGTTCCTTCTAAGCATTTTAGTTCACATGAATTTGATTCCAAATCAATATCAATAATCACATAACCATAAGCTATTTTATCTAAAGAAACATAAACTGATGTATTATCTTCAATCACAATTCTTCTACCATATATTTCTATATAGCCCTTACTAAAATAAATGTTGTTGTTTGAAATGGTTGCTGTTAAAGGAGCTTTTCCATTGAATTTCAATGCCAAAACTCCAACTTCTGCATTTCCATTTCTAAAATAGTTGATATCTGAGTCCATTAATGAACTCACATTTGCACCATCAAAAGTTATCTTTTTTATTGCCATACTGCTACCTCCTGTTATTCTTAAATAAAATAAATTGTTCTGTTAGAGAGATTCTATGCTCCCCTAGCGTAATTGCGACCTTACCTAAATCTTTTTTAAACTCCATTTTACTAACTAAAGTTTGGTAGGTTTTCTTTTTTGTAATAAATAAAATAAAGTCACCCACAGAAAAATCTTTAAATGGAATTGCCACCTGACTATCCAACACATAATCGAATGTTATGGAATGATCAAAAGATTTTTTTAAGAGTGCTGTTTGAACTGTTGTAGATAAGGTGTCAAAATCTTCATCATAAAAAATGATGGATTCATTTTTAACTACATTATATCTTAAGTTTGATGTAGGATCTGTTCCTACTGTTCCATCAGTTAATAAGTAATAACAAATTTCTTCTTTATGTTCTTCATTATCTGCAGATGGAATGAAAGTAATATTATTTGTTACTTGAGAACAAGAATCCGTAATAACTAAATTAGAAATTCCTTTGTAATCACTTCTTAGTATCAATCCTCGATTACATTTTGTAATGTGCAATTCGATTCCTGATATTTTTCCTCGACTATAAACAATTTCATATTTTAATCCGATGGAATAAGACTTATTGAAGCTCTTTAGTAAAGTAGCTATGCTCATAAGAGTATCTGGTTCAAATATCAACGTATCTATGATTTGCACATTGTCCCTTTTTATAGAAAGATATTTAAAGTTTTGTTTTGCATCCGTATTATTTATATAAGTATTATGGATTAGATTTGAAAGAAAAAGTGACACATCCCCTTCATAATTATCTACCTTTACCTCAACATTTAATATGGAAATAAAATCATCTGTTTTAACCTCTGTTACTAGTTTATTTGTATTTTCCAAAAGCTCATTAATGATTCCAATATAATTAACTCTCTTATCTTTTATATATATCAAATCTCCTAGCTTTGCTTGAATGCCAATCTTGTTAACTATGAATGTCGATTTTTGAGGAATTACGTCATCACAAATTATTCTATAATCATTATTCACATAACCAAAATCTAATACCTTAAAATCAATTCTATCCAAAAATATAAGTTCCATTAATGACCACTATATCCTTCCTTATATGAGATTCTACAAAATGTATGATAGTCTTCTACTCCTGAATCAAATTTCAAGAGGTATGTTCCACGTGGTAAAAATAAAAAATTATCAAATCTAAAATCTTGTTTTTGATAAATATTGGAAGTTATCCCATTTTCTTTCATTATCATGTATTGATTTGTCACATCTGAATTAATTTCAATAATACAGTTTTCTGATTCAACTAATATACTTAAGGTTGCTATTACTTCATTGTGATCGATAATGTAAAGCTTAGGGTTAACAACTGCACCTTGTATCATGATATTTAATGCAGCATCTATCTCTCCACTATTTGTAAACCACTGACTTCCATCGTAGCCTGATCCATAAACATAAGGATATTTGTAGGAATAAAGTTTTCCATCTGCTGGTTCCTTTAAAACAATACTGCTAGATATGTCTTTATACCACATAGATAATTTGTTTAAAGATAACGAGCATTTCAAAGAAAGGTAATGTAATTCTGTTTTGGTTAATGATTCTATAGCAACAAATACATACTTCATTTCTTTATTCACTACATAGCAAAGTCTTAATCTACCACTAGAACGCATTTTATAATTTATAAAATTTGTGTATCCTTTATAGCCATTTAAAAATATCAACTCTAATTCAATTATAGAATTGCTATTATTTTCTCTAATTAGCACTCTTTCATTTTCATAATCTAGAAAAGTCAAATCCTTTTTAAAGCCTAAATCAGAAATATCAGATATAAGTGTCTTGGTACTAAAATCGAAATAATAGGCTTCTTCATTTTCATTTAATAAATATAGTTTTCTCATTATAAATAAGCACTTCCTAACCTTCTATTTAAATCATCGACATCTATTTGAGCTGCAGTGGTATGAACAACAATTGAATTATTAACTGTGGTATTCTGCGATGTATTTGGTTTTTCTGCCTTTTTACCACCAGAAAAAAGATTTGAAAAGAAACCGCCAATTTTACTTCCCACATCACTTACAAATCCACCTACTGCATCAGTTACTTTTGATACCGTGTTTGAAACTGCATCTACCGCTCCACCAAACGTATTTGATGCCCAATTTCCTACCGTTTCTTTTACGTTATTAAAAACTCCTCCAACTTTATCTGCAACATTTCCTACAAAATTTCCAACAGAATTTGTTACATTAGATGCCCAGTTTCCTATGGTATTTCCTACTTTACCAAAAAATCCACCTACTGAATCTGAAACACCGCCAAACCAATCTGTTATTCCGCTCCATGTATCTTTAAAGAAATTTCCTACCGAATTCATCTTATCTCCAATCCAGGAGGATGCATTTTCCACTACACCACCAAAAAAGGAACTGATTGTTCCTGTGATATTTCCTATAAAGTCAATGAATCCTGCGAACTTTCCACTCATCCAGTCAAAGAACCCACCAATTTTATCAAAACAGAAATCAAATTCTCCTCCAAGACTATTTACAATTCCACCAGCAAAGCCATCAACACTTCCAAATATACCATTTAAGAATCCAGCAATGTTATCTACAACCCACTGAACTGCTTCCATAATCTTATGAATTACATCTAATATAGGCTGTAATAACTTCATCACTAGTTCTAATACAGGGGCAAAGACTGTATCAATCAGATTACATATTTCAGTTAAGATAGGTGCAAATACTTCTAGCAATTTACTTAAAAGCTCAAGGCTTATAGTTAATGGCATTAATAGTACTTCTATAAATGGGCTAAGCAAATCAAATAATACACTTACTACATCGATGATGACTTCTAGTATTTCAAAGATAGGTTCTAGTAATTGAATAACTACCTTTAGTATTGGCTCTAATAAATTCATAAGTACTTCTATGAGTTTTGAGATTACTTTGATTACTACATCTAATAACTGAATTGCTATTTCCAAAACCTTCATCACTGGATCTAGCACCGAATCAAGCAGATTCAAAACAACAGTAATTACATCTTCTAATAGATTTATAATCATATCAAGTATTTCTACAATAGGATCTAAAAGAGCAATTATCAAATCCAAAATAGGAACTAATAAATCAGCAAGTTTACTTATGATTCTTTCTAATATAGGCGTTAGTTTTTGAATCACTTTTGCTAACATCTGTATGGTTGCAATTAGACTATCCATCAATCCATCAATCAAGTGAACTGTAACATCCATCAGTTTTTCTATAAGTTCAATGATACTTTCAATAATAGGCTCTATAACATCTAATAGGCCAATAATCAAATCAACTAATTCATTAATGATAACTTCTGCAGTCTCAAAAAGTTTTTCAAGTAAAGGCATTAATGAGGTTATTAAATTCATCAATTTCGCTAGAATTCTTTGTAGAAGTTCCCATAGTCTTTTTAATATTTCCCTAAATTGTTCATTTTTAAGTAAAACAACTGCCAGTACAGCAATTAAGGCAATCCATCCAAGAGTAGAAAATTTTATAGTTCCTCCAAATACCTTTAAAGCTCCATCTACAGCAGTAAAAGATGTTACAATACCTTTAATAGCAGGGACTAGCTTTCCTATAACCACTAACACAGGTCCTACCGCAACCGCAATGGCACCTATAGTCTTAATAAGCTTCTTATTTTTATCTGACATATTATTCCAATAAGATATTAGAGTTTTAACTCTTGGAATAACACTATAAGTAATCGTAGTCACTAGTTTCGATAATATAGGGAGAAAATTCATAGCAAGTTCCATTTTCAAACTCTTAATTGCCTGATTTAATGCAGATACTTCATCTGTAAAGACACCTGCTTTATCTGCTTCCTCATTTGTGATGATACCAAGTTTTCTTGCTTCTTGTCTTAAATCTCTAATTGATGAGGAAGAAACAGATAAAACCTGAGTTAATTCTGCTCCCAGCTTATCTCCAAAAATTTCATTGGCTACTGCTATCCTATTTGCCTCATCTGAAACTTCTGATAAAACATCTCTTATTTTCATAAATGCTTCATCTGTAGATAGACCTTCTAAATCCTCACAAGTAAGTCCTACTAAAGCTAACTTTTCATCAACCCTATCTATGTCTCCATTAGCTATATCTCCGAGAAGGGCATTTACTTTTGTAAAGGCCTTAAACATTTGATTGCTATCCACTGCCAATATCTCACATGCATATGCCCACTCCTGATAGGCTTCTGCATTTAAATACACTTTAGAGGCATTGTCTCCAATCTCATCTGCTTCAAATAGCATTTGGTAAGATAGACCAGCAAGAGCTGTTGTGGCAGCAATGACAGGAGCAGTGACATGTTTGGTTAGTCCAGTTCCTATTTTGGCCAGATTATCCCATTTGGCATTTCCTAACTTTTTAATTTGAGAGTTGGTACTCTCTAATTCTTTTGTTAGCTTAGCAACATCTGCCTGTGTATATTCTACACTTCTCTCTAGCTTCTTGAACTCCTCTTGACTCATTGCTCCAATTTGAACTGCTTTCTTTGCTTCCTCTAACTGCTTGTTTTGAGCATCCAGCTTTGCCTTTGTAGTTTGCAATGTTTCATTTAACTTAGACTGCTTTTGTTTCCATGTATCAATATTAGTTGAATCATATTTCAGCTTGCTATTAATTGCCTTAAGGTCATTCTGCTGATCTTTAAGTTCTGTTTTTAATTCTCCTAATTGCTGATTTAAATTTGCAGCATCTAGTCCAAGTTTAATATTTAAACCCTTAATTGTTTCTGCCAAAATACATCACCTCCCTACAATAAGAAATTATCTATATCTGCTTGAGTAGCCATTCGTGGAGCATTACTTGTTTTATCTAAGCTCTCACTATATATCTCTATTAGTTCAAAATAAGTGTCAATCTCTATATGATAGGCATCGCCTATGGCTATACCCATTTGTGCTAAATTAAAAATGACATTACTTGTTGGTGTGTGGTTTGTGAGGTTTTGAGGGTGTTTGGTTTTTCCTACCACTCCCATTCTTTGTTGAACCTAACATCTCTCCAACAATTTTCATAGCTGATGTTAGTGAATCTGAATCCGTTAAAACATCAAAGTCAAACTCGTTTAAAAAATCTTCAAATGGTCTTTGTGAAAAAGGCTTATTCAAAATATAAATTATTTGAAATAATATCTGCACCACATTAGAGATGTCAGCTGTTTTAGCTTTATCATTTTTCACTTCCATTTTTGAAACATCCTGAAATAAATCTGTTCCAAACTCACTTTTATAAGCAATGATAGTAAAAAGGGAAGATCTAAGACGCATTTCCTTCTTACCAATAAATACTTTTCTTTCCATAAATTAGTTTTCTCCTTTTGATTGTGTAGGTAGCACAGGTGCATTAGTTAAAAATGTTGCGTAATTGTCATCACCTTTAGATGCTAAGATATAAGTAATACATGTATCTTCATCAACTTCAATTGGTCTTGCAGAAATTGTAATAGACGTAGCATTGGCTTCTACACTATCTGTTTTACTTTTTGTGCTTTCACTTACAGGAGTTGCAGTACATAAATAAAACCACATTCTTCTTGCTTTAACATCTCCTTGAAATTCAAGACCTAAAGCAAATGTAACTACTGGGGCATTTGCAATCTCAATTAGATTTCCATTCTCTAACCTTTTATAGCCAAGAACATCAATTTTAAATTCATCTGGTAGTTCTGTCACTTTTAAAGTAATAGTTCTACCAGCATTTTGATTTAATGTTGTAATCACTTGATCATCAGCATAGACAGGTGTAGAGCCACCTATAATGTCACTAGTAAATTCTTGTGCTCCTTTTAAAGCAACTGGTTGTTTATAGCTCCATGTGTTACCATCATCGGACAATGTCGCAATAGCATAATGGACATTTTTCAAGCCAAAGCTTACAATGTTATTTTTCATTTTTATTCCTCCATTTTGATTTCATAAATTCTATTTACTGATTTATCTGAATTGATGGTTTCAGTTAAAACAGAAAAAAAGATACCCTTTTTTAAAAGTTGCTTTTCCAACTTCTGTTCTAATAAGGTATCTTTTCTTTTAGTGACTAAAGTGATTTGAATTGTCCTCTGATAACGTATAGGAAAATCATCGTGATATCCAATTGGTCTTTTTGATATCTCTTGGTAGACTATATAGGGCATACTTGCATTATCCTCATTATCATAGACATTGATTCCATAAAACACTTTAGTTCCTAAAACTTTATTTAAAATGGAATATAGTTTTTCTAATTTCAAGTTAGATGCTACCTCCATTTATTATATTTTTGATTTCTTCTAGCATTTCAGGAGTAAAGGAGTCATAGGCAGGTCTTAAGAATGGACGTGCAGCTACATGCCTACCTGACTTATGCTTGAAACCTAGTTCAATCAAATGAACTAATCTTCCTTTTGATTTAGACGATATATAGATGACTTTTTTAGCACCATCTCCTGAAGGAGTCTTAACAAAAGAATCCACCAAATGATGATAGCTCTGTCCTTTAGGGACATTCTTCTTTATATAATCTAGTATCTTATCAGCAGTTTTATCTAATAATTCTAAGGCTTCATTTTTTACTTCTATACCATATCTTTCTATCAAGTCAGATAGATTCAATCCTAATTTATCAATTGAATCACTCATCAATTAAATCCTCATATTTTAAATCTGTGCTTGCCATATAAAGTTCCAAAAACTGGCCTTTCATAAATGTTCTTTCAATCTTAAAAATCGTAGATTGGATAAGAGCATACTTTTCTTCTTTATATAGAAATGCTTGGACTAAAACCTTTCTATCATATTTGACATTCATCATAACAGCTGAATTATATTCGCTTGTTGTGATTGACTTTGTTGTCCCATAAACTTGATGCGAATTGGTAATGATATTTTTTTTATTACCAAGTTTGTCAACCTTAGAAGAAATCGTCAGGAGTGATAGCATAGTATTATTCGAAGATGGATGCATATGATTATTCCTCAAGATGCGTCAAGACAAGTTGTCTAGTAAGCAAATCAAAGTTAGCTGGAAGTTCTCTTACACTTCCATCTGATTTAAAGCCAAAAAAGGTTTTAACATATATAAGAATCAATCCTTCCACCAAAGGATTATCACTTTCTGCCACGGCTTGTGGAACGCCCATGCTTGTCAAAAGATTTTCGCAGGAAGAAATGTGTAGGTTGATTTCTTCATCTGCAAACTTATCTTCTAAAGGAATCATCAAAGCTGTTTTAACTCTAAATAAAAACTTATCTGCATTCCGTTTTTCCATAATATCACTCCTCGATTATTGTATTATCCTTCGTTCTTATCAGGTGTTCCCTGATTAGATGCAGGTGTGTCTGTAGCCTTCTTAATTCTTAAGAAACCTTTATATCCTACAACATTACCACCAGTAAATACTGTGGCTTTATAACAAATAATTCCATCCTTAAATTTGTAATCATTTGACTTGGTTACTTCTACACTAGAGAAAATTGGAACCTCATAGTTTTGTAAAGGTCCATAAGCAATACAGTAAGTTCCACCCTTTGTAGATGGGTTAGATAATGATGCACAATTGGAATTGATAATATAAGGGATGTTATCAATTGTCTTAGCTTGTGTATTAATTCTGTGTAGGTAATCACCATTCTTTTTTGTCAAGTTAGCAAATGCTGATAAGTCTGCTTTAGACAGAATTAGAACACATCCACCTTCAACTGCTTCATCTCCACCATAGCCAAAGACAATCTTACGTAAAGTAGTATTGTCAATCTCTTTAATCTCTAAGGCTTCGCTATCTTTTAATGCATCTGCCTTATCAGAAAAAATACCTGTGAAGGAATTTGCTGTACCTGCACCATTGATAATTTGTTTTGAAATCTTTTTCTTTAAGGCCTTATTAACACTTTTTAAAACTTCTGCTTGATAATTTATGGCTGGTAGTTTTTCTATTTCTTCGGTAATCTCTGCATAAGCAGTAACCTTTACTTTTGAAATAGTAACATAACCAAAAGTTGGATCACTTTCAGTTGCTGCCTTTCCTTCCTCTACCAGTTCTGCTTCTCCGCTTGATTTAACATAACTCTTTGTATAAGTTTCTCCACCGAGCAAATTGACAGTATGCACCTTATCAACAATCTCAGAATATTCAGCAAATGGAACTCCTGCGATTGTCGAGTTTGTATGTGTCGGAAGCAAGATTTCCTCACTAGAAACCATTACTGCACGTGCTTCCTTTAATGCTTTGCCTCTAGTTTCTAGCTCTTCAGTATTATTAGACTTTGTTTCAACGACTAGAGGTTTAATTTCTGATTTAGACATAATATTTAACTTTGCTTGAATCTGCATCCTTTCTTCTTGGAGTTTGTCACACTCAGTTTCATAGCCCTTTAATTTTTCTACATCTGTCTCTGCACCTACTGCAGTTCTAATCTCTGCTAATCTAGCATCGATTTCTTTCATTCTTGAAATCAAATTCATTTTCTTTTTCCTCCTAAATTTTTGTTTTAATTTGAATTCTTTTTCTTATAAGTTCTGCCTCTTGTTTTTGCAACTCTAAATCCATAGCCTCTAGTTCAGTATCCACTAATCCTAAAGAACGTGCCACAGTAATTGAAGTTTGTTCGTAGGCAGGAACATCCACAATAGATACATCATACAAGCAATCAATTTCCAAAATGATACGCTTTGGAAGATTCCCTGTTCTATCAAACTTTTGACTTTTCACTGTAAAAGCAAAACTCATCTTATCTAAAAGTCCAGCCTTAACCATCTTATAAATATCCTTATTGGATTCTGTATCGATAAGCTCAGCTCGTACCTTTAAACCTATTTCATCTACTATTAATTTCAAAGAACCATTCCTAGTTCTTGCAATAATTAAGAATGAATCATTGTGATTATATTTCAAAGGAACATCCTTCATATTTGCCAAATCTAGTGCATGTGCATCTATGCTTTCAATATAACCTTTCGTTTCATCACCGATTAATGTTTCTTGATTAAAAAGCAACGCATATCCTTCAAGAACCATCTTCTCTTCTGCATTCTCTAGCAAACTAATGTCTGCTAGTCTTGTTTCAATTTTTGTTTTATCCATTTTTTAATCTCCTTCTTCTAAAAACAAAAAATCATCCCAAAAGGAATGATCCATGTTTAAATTATATTTACTTTAGTGCATAAAAAAATCACCGATTGTACACCGATGATTAATCTAATGTTTATTCTTTTATTTCCCAATACCCAGCCTTTGTAGAACCACGATGAATAATTTTATTTTTCTTTTTTAATTGGTCCAAATGATATTTTGCACTATCTTCTGTTATTGATAATGCACTTGCTATTTGGATTCTTGTTATTTGTGGATTATTTTTTATTAATTTTAATATTTTTTCTTGGGTGGTTTCTTGGGTGGTTTCTTGGGTGGTCTGAATGCCAAATCCCGTTCTGTCAAATGGTATAGTCACAATTATAGAGTTTTCATTGAACTTATATGCTTTCTCTCCATACTCTCTTACAACTATTGGCACACCGTGTCCAGAATGTTCCACGATATCACATTGTAAAAAAACACTCATTAATTCCTCGTTTACAGGTTGAGTTTCTCCAGATAAAAATCTTTCTTTTGTCATTCCCTTAGGAATTCCTCCATAAGACATAATTTCTAATCTGTCATCAAACCAAAATACAGCAGGTGGTCTCTTTTCAACCCATTTATTATGAACACATGCATTAATCCATGCTTCTTTGAATGCCTCATAGTTAAAAAGTTTCTTTTCTCTTCTAGGACTAACACTTAAGTCAACATACGTTTCATTTAAAGCATCACAATAATTTAATACTTTTTCCAAGGAACTTATTAAACATGTATTACCATACTCATTTCTTTTATGAAAATAAGATTTATCTTTTCCTTTAAAAAGAGCAACTTTAATAGAATACATATTCTCATCAGATAATATTTCAGCCATTAAATTAAATTTACCACTAGGAGCAAGCAAATTAAAATTCTTATAAAATGTTTCATTACTAATATGAATGTTGTTATTGGATAAATACATTTTAAGAATTCTAAATGTTAAATCCGTTCTCATTGACTCTTGGTTTACTAACTTAGGCTCAGGTATATTCAAAGTGGCTTCATATCTTTCTTTAATTTCAGCATCATTTAATCCTCTACAACTTGTACCTACTCTAATAAAACAGCCTGCTTCACTTAAACCTTTAGATTTAATGTAATAAAGACCTGTTCCTTTAGTAACTTCCACCTTAATAATTAACTTGCCCTCTTCTAAAATCGCCATAGGCTTTACAAAGTTTTTACAGGATGGATTAATACCATCCACAATTATATTTGAAATAGATTGCAGTGTTTCATCAACATTCTTAACTCCAATAATATCTCCATCATCGGTAATTCCTAGATAAATTGTGCCATCATGCGTATTTAAAAAGGCTACTACTTCTCTAGTAAAAGAATCATTCAAGCGTTCTTTTAACTCAATTGATTCAGTTTCAATATATTTCACATTATCACCTACTTGATAAGATTATACCATAAAACTATTTTTATTTTAAGTAAATAGTTAAAATACTTTCTCATTAAAAATTTCTGCAAAAATAAATAATAGTATTCATTTATACTGAAAAGTTTTTTAAAAACTGCAAAAAGTTTTCAGTTTGCTAATAAAACTGCAAAAATGGTAATACCCTCATTTTAGCTTGTATCTTCGTCCTCTTTTTCTCCTACTTGATAAAGGTTAGCCTTTGTGGCATCCACATAATTTAAAGATTGCAGTCTCTTATCTCCACCCTCGACTGGTTCAAGCCCTAACAAATTCCTAGATTCATTTAAACTCATTATTCCAAGTCCAATAAGCTTTCCAATGGCATTCACTTTTGTGTGCCAGGAAGCATACTGTAATCGTTCAGAAAAAAAGAGGATTTGTTCTCCTCTTTCCAACTGCCCATCTGTAAGTAATCCTAAAGAAAAAGCCTCACTGAGTTGTATAGCAATAGGCTCTATTGTTGATTCGTAAAATGAGTTATATTCATTTTCATCATACTTATTTGAAAATACTCCTTTGCTTACTCCATAATAATCAAGTATCTTAGATTGAATAAAATCTAATGTTGTGCTTTCCACAATCTTAGGATTTGTTTCAAGAGGTACATAATCCGCTTTCGTATCCATTGGAATAATGGAACTATTACCTTTGGTCGCTTTCTCTACTGCTCTTGAAAATTCATCTAATTGTTTATTCTTATCGGTTTCTTTTAATATACCATTAATCTTCAATAATCCCTTAATCTTAAAAGATGACTCTATGGCCGCTGATACTCCCTGCAATAAAGATTCATTGGTTTTAAGTGTTTTTAAAAGGGCTTCATGATTACCACTTGAGCCTGTCCCACCAAAGAAATCATTTTTACAATAAAACCTTTTGAGATGAATCACATTCTCTATAGGGATTTCATAAGACTCCCCATCTTTAAAGTAAAACTTATAAGTGTAGCTACCATCTGTGTATTCCTGAGGTTGCACAATCATAGGATCTAGTGGATAGAGTCCTTTTAACTTATGAGTCTGTCTATCATATAGCGGATAGACAAAAGCATTATCATTTAGCAACAACAAGGATACAGTCTTATAAATAAACTGATAAGGGGTCATTGCAATGTTTGGTTGATATTTTAAAACAAATGAAATGTCATTGTTCTTTTCACTTTGAACCCCTGCATCATTCGTTTTAATGTATCTTGCTTTTAGTTTGGCACACTGACTTGCTACTTTGTCTATACAAACCATTACCACATCACTTTTTAAGATGTTGTCTCCAAAAGGAATTAAAGGCAAGTCTATATTATGTACCATCGTAAAACCAGTTACTGATTCTGCAGTTTTATTTTTTCTTTTAAATATTCCCATTAGAATCCTCCTAACTTATCATCGTTTCATAATCTTTTTTGTGTATATTTAAAACAGCATAAGCTATAATCAAAGCCACTGCTCCATCAATCCTTTTAAACTTGCTGTATAATTTAGATGGTTGAATATTACTATTAATATCTACTTTCGCCTGCGTGTTTGCAAGACACCATTTTAAAATCGGATTGTTGTTGTAATTAACTTTATGTCCCTTTAAATCTGCCTCTAGTTGTTTCATTGGTTCTGATAAAGTAAATACTCCCTGTCTTATCTTTTCCATTTCAAACCCTGAATCTTCCATTTCATCAACCCAGTATTTAGAATTCCACGGATCATAACCAACCCATAAAGGTCTAATTTGATATTTATAGAACATCTCTTTAAACCAGTCTGTTACTAAACTAAAATCATTTTGAGAACCCTCGGTCAAAGTGATATATCCTTTTTTTACCCAAATATCATATGGAACTGAATCTTCTTCTATTCTTTTTTGTAAGACTTCACTTGGCATAAAAAAATGTGGAATGACATATTTCACCTTATCTTTAATAATTAAAAGGATGGCAGCTGTTAAATCTGTTGTGCTTGATAAATCTACACCAGCCACTGCGTAAGAATCTCTTAAAAATTCTATATTATACACATCTTCATTATTCAACTCATCAAAGGAAAGCCATGTTCCAGATTCTAATTGCTTAATATTGAAATCCTTGCAAAGCATTGTAATTCTTGTTGATAAGTCATTCTTTGCTTTGTTCATTATATCTTCTATATACTGCACTTGCTTTATTGCATATAAAGATGGATTGGATTTCTGCCATGTCCTAGGATCTGAATAGATTTCCTTTTCATCATCTTGTGTATATAGCCAAGGAAGCACTCTTTCATCTTGAATCTCCCCCTTTATCATCTTCCTGCAATATTCCAGCTTCTTATCTAAAAAACCATTAACTACATTTCCTTCGGTAGTAATGATAAATATAAGGGGTTGTTGTTTGGTAGATTGTGACTGCTTAATGGCATCATAAACTTTTGAATCTGTCATTTGATGCACTTCATCAATACAACCAACTTCTATATTAAAACCATCTAAGTTCCTGGATTGAGCTGATAACTTTTTAATCTTGTTCTTTGTCTTTGGAGAATAGATATAAAAAATGTTCTTCTTACTTCTAGATGGCTTAGATAGACTCTTTGATTGTTCTCTCATATTGTTGATTTCTTCAAACAATATAGAAGCTTGGTCGTTTGTGTTAGAGGCACAAACAATATCTACTCCACCTTTAGATAAAAAGAACTCTGCCAAGTCTATTCCTGCCACAAAGGTTGTTTTACCATTTTTTCTTGCAATCAAAAGGATTACTTCAGTAAATCTTCTAAGTCCTGTTTCTATATATTTAAACCCATATGCAACTTGAAGAAATGCCTTTTCCCATAATTCTAAAATAAATGGTTTACCATTGAAGGGCGACTTCGTATGCTTACAAAATTTTTCTATGAATTCAATTCTTAAATTTCCATCAGCTAAGTCATAAATGTATTTAGGATTGTCTATATCCTTTATTAAACCTTCTAAAACACTTTTTAGTTCCTCTCCTACTAAAATTCTTCTCGACTTTATTTCTTCATAATATTCTAAAAGATAATTATGCATTTACTTTTTTCAAAAACTCATCAAATTCATCATCGTCATCTATAACGTTTTTACCCATAATAGTATTTAAGGTTCTGATGATGCTTTGATATAAATTTAGAGAGGAAAGATAAGTTTTATAATAAATAGAAAGTCTAACATTCCCTTTGTTAGACTTTTCAATACTTCCATTGATTTTGATTGTGGATTCTAGATAATCAAGCTCACATTTTAAAAATGCTGCTTTTTTTAACAACTCATCTACCAAATTGCTTTTAGATGGATCTATATTTTCAAAAAGAGATTTTAACCTTCTATACTCTTCGTTTATCTTTTCATTCATTTCAATCACCTTCAAACGTAAGGCCCAAAACTGCCCACACGTCGCCTTTTTATTTTCAAGTTTGATACTTATTCCATAAAGTGAAAAAAGGGCACGTTTGCCCTTTCCTTGTTTACTCTTCTTCTGGTGCTTCAAATATTTTTTCAGGAACAATTAAAATATTACCCAAATACTTCCAACCGAATATATTATATCCAGTAAGATTTGGTGGCATTCCTCTTAATGCACCTTCTTCATTAACCACAACAAAGCAATCTCCCATTCGCTCAGGAGCTATCGCTATATTGCCAGCAACTGCTTTTTGTTTTTCCTCTAAAGTAAAATACTCCTTCTTAGGCTCTAAAACCTCTAGTACATATTGAGGTTTTAACAATAATGCACAAGTAGGCTTTTCCTTACTCAATAGAAATATTCGAAAAGGAATCACAAACTTATTATTACATTCTTTACAACACCGCCCCTCCATAAGTGGATTTGCATTATGTGGATACTTAAAGATTTCTTTTTTACAAATACAACAATTCATTTTTTCTCACACTCCTTTTATTCACTTATAAATGGTAAGATGCAAGTGTATCTTGCATACCTAAAACCTTCACTGCACACCAATACACCAAAACCACGCTTGACATCACTTTTTACCAATAAGCAGGTTGTCTTATCCAAGCCACGAACCAGTTTGTCTGTATGCTCTTTAATAAAATCGTAATTACCTAAAAGGTTATGTATGAAATGTTCAAATTCATCATCCTTTAAAATAACCTCCTTTAGTATTTCGATTTCTTCTAGTGGTTTCAATTCTGATTTTTTGGAATTAAGTATTACTTTCATTTTGTATCCCTCTTTCTGCCGATTCTTTCGGTCGTGTATATACATCACTCTAAAGAAAACAAATAGCAAGTTATATTTTTACTATAGAACGCTTTATCTAAGAGCATTTAAAAAGCCCACACAAAGCCTGTGTGAGCCCTAATTTTTGAAGTTTTGCTATATACTTTTTAGAAATGCGTCTGTTAAGTAATCCAAATTGAAATTGAAGTCTTTATAACCTTCCATACAAACATCCATATATATTCCAGTTGGTGCCATAACTCCTCTTATGTCATTCATAATGTATATCAAACCACTTTCTTCTTTTCCATCAACAACAATCGGAATATACTCCTTACGATAATGTGTTGGATATCCTTCATAATAATCTAAACATTTCTCATCCTCTGGTGTGATTTCCCAAATGCCTACTGGCACTTGAGCACCTTCCTTTTTTTCAACCGTCAAGTAGTACTTGAATATTAGTTCATAGCCTTTAAGAAGGAAGCCTCCAATGGCTTTAGAATGAGGACATCTCATCCTCATTTGTCTTTTATTCAAGTTTGAACCATATGCCAAATAATACATCTTACTCATCTACCTCATCCTCCTTGTTAGGCACAGCATGGAGCATTGAATCTCCATGCTGAACTTCCACTTAATGCTTTTGTTAAATGCTCTCTGCAATTTTTATAATCCTCTCCAATCATCCCAATTCGGTTAAGGTATGTTCTCATTGCGAATTTCTCATTCTCAACTTGTGGCTTTTTCGTTGATGCTGACTTTTGAACTATTGCTTGATGGTTTAATGCTAAGGCTAAAACTATGTAACTTCTTACCTTTCCAGCGTGCAACTCGGAATTGAATCCTCTGAGCTCAACTGTGTGATGTCCATTGAAGAAACTATGTAGGTTTAAGAAATGGTATCTTGAACTATGATAATGTTGTGTTCTACTTCCATTATAACCTTCATACCAAATGTCTTCTAATTGTTTCATTGTTTTAGGTTTCTTCTTGTTAATTTTTTCGACTAATGCTGCATCCATCTTTTTGCAATATGTCATACGTTCTTGTTTAATTTCTAATGCTTTGTAGAAAAGGTCATTCTTACTTGCGATGATGTTTACAAAGTTTTTAATTGTTTTGATTGTGTGGTTTGCTCCATCAAGGTGAATGTGAATTCCACAAGAGCTATTTGTAAATCCTCCTGCCTTTCTTAAGGATCTAACAATCTCTTGTAGGGTTTGGATGTCTTCTTTGTAGGTTAGAATTGGACTAACCAGTTCGCAACTATAATCTGATGTCTCACTTATAACTCTTCCATTAACCTTTCTTTGCGTTGCCAATGAACCATCATACATTACTTTCCAGCTTCTACCATCTAATGTTGTAATTCTCTTTGTATCATAATAATCTCTAATATCTGTGATACTTCCGTTTACAATTTGACTTACAACCTCTGCTGCTTTTTTTCTTGTGATTCCTGTGAATTCAATTTCAATTCCAAATTTTGTATTTAACATTTTTTTATCCTCTTTCTGCCGATTCCTTCGGTCGTGTATATACATCACTCTAAAGAGGATAAATAGCAAGTTATATTTTCACTATAGTGAAAAATTTTTTTACTCTAAAAATACTTCGATTTTTTCGATCAAAACTATCATGGATTCATAATCACCTTTTCTCAATTTATATGTATGACCAGCTACTGCTTGAAAGGTAATTGATGTTATTTCTTTTATATTTTTGTTTGCAAACTCTCCCTCAGTATAAAAGTTTGTAAGTTCATCAAGATCTTCGACGAGAACTCTTGTTGAGGCAGTGTTGCTGTTACAATACCCTACTATCTTAATAATAACTTCTTTCGCTCCTAGATTCGTATGGATGATGAGATACTGATTTGAGTTTAATTTCAATCCTTTTGTTTTCAAATTACCATTATAAGAATAACCATTGATGGAACTCAAATATCCCTCCACATCTATAAACTCATCATTTTCAGATGTAGAGAAATCAAATAAATTCACTTGTTTAGTAGTAATCCTTAAGTCAGGAGGAACATCTAAAAAACTATTATAGTTTGAATCACCTTCACTACAGATTACTTTTGATACCTCATATTTTTTCAAAATTAAATTATAAGTATTGATAACAAGTGTAATGGAATTTGCCTCAACACTATCTGTTTTACTTTTCGTAGCAAAGGAAGTTGGACTAGCTATACAAAACAAATGCCAAATTCTTCTATTCTTAACATCACCTGCCATCTCATATCCAACAGCAAAAGGAACAGGAATAGTATTATTTGTTTCTACTAAATTGTTGTTCTTATTATACTTGTATCTCAATACATCAATTTTGAATTCATCAGAAAGCTCGGTCAATTTCAAATTCAATGTATATCCAGCAATAAGATTAAACGTAGCACAAGTTATATCATCTGCATAAGTATTTGTAGTTCCACCTTTTAGATCAATTGACATCTCTTGAGCATAAAGAATCTTTTTTGATTTTGAATAACTGATATTACCATTCTCATTTTTTATTAGAGAATAGCAAGCATTCTTCAATCCAAAAGTCACTATGTTATTAGGCACTGCTATCACTTCCTTCATAATAATACATGTATATAAAAAAGACTATGAAACTTTTAAAATCTCATAGTCTACATTTTATCGAATTAAATCAATAAAATCTAATAGGGTACTTATCAACTGAATGATTGTATTAATCAACTCTTGGTGAGTATAAAACCAGTTGATTTCCCATAAATAAAACGATTTTATCATACATCAATGCTCCTTTCAGAGCATTTATGGTTTAAAATCTCCTAAAGTCAAGAAATTAATTAAAAAAAATTATTTTTTAATGAAAATTTTATAAATTGTGGTTTTATTCTACTCTTGAT
>JAIEEQ010000063.1:0-14532 GCA_029067355.1 Anaeroplasmataceae bacterium
GCTTTGAATTGTTCACTTGTAATCAAATACCAAATTTGACATAACAAAAATCATTATTAAAATAAATGTCGAAAGGAGGAGAAATAATATGAAAAAAATTATTATTGGACTAAAAGCTTTTGTGCTCATATCTATCCTTGGTATGGCCTTAGGATGTATGGTTTCTGAAACACACAAAAAATATGAAAAGAAACCTGACATTAAGGAAACAACAGAGTTACCTGATAATTTATCTGGAGTTGTTTTTTATGGAAGTCTTCCTTATACCTTTGGGAAGTAAAAGGATGGAAGAAGAGGGCGCATAGCTTTTAGAAGGTTAAAAATAAAAAGAAGCATTTTCTCATTTGATTTTAAAAAACAAGTAGAATTTTGCTTCTTTATTTTTCATTTACTTTAAAATATTTTTCTAAAGGCTTTAGATTTTGATTTCCTGTAAAATAACTATTTAAAAGATCACAGGCTTTTCTAGATTCTTTTAAAAGATGCTGATATAATTCCTCTAAAGAGAAATTTACCTCTGTATCTAAAAGTGTATAGTCCTGTTTTGTCAAATTTAAAATTGTTGTATCAATTCGCTTTGGATATAAAAAGGTTTTTGCTTTTTTCTTTCCTTTTCTATGATTAAGGATAAGGTCATAAAAAATATAGAATAGTTTTTTTATCCCTGTTTGGCTGTTTGCTAAATGATCAAAGTAGAATCTTGCGGATTGATAACATTCAAGATAATAATTTTTAGTACAGAAAAATCCAAATTGTCTTTTTATTGGTTTTTCGAGTAGAGCGATGTCCTCATCAGATAATTGAAAGGAGGAGAAGAAGTAGTCAGCAATATTGGTCTTATGAAGCTTAAGCTTCTCATTTTTATTGAAGAAGTAAGTATCAATCATTTTTTCTGCATAGTCCTTTTTTGAGGAAAATGCTTCAATATATGACTCAATATTAAGATTGACCAAATGGGATATAAATATATAATAACAAAATAGCTGTTCCATGGCAGAGGCATGCAAATAGGCGTTGTTTAAGCATTCCTTTAAAAAAGAAAAAAAATTGTCTTTTATTTTAGAAGATATTTTATAGATATCTTTTTTTAGTGGATGAATTACCTTATAAAAGTCCTCAGCATCATAAAATAGAGCATATTTAAAAAGTGCTGAATTTGAAGTATCCTGCATATAGGTTATGTTGGAATGTATAAAGCGAAGAGAATCCTTTAAAAGATAATAACGAATAAAAGGAGTGCTCACAATCTCACCACCTAACTATTCCTATTTTACCATAGCTTTGCTTTTCTTTAAATATCTTTTCTTTGGAAACAGGAAAAATTTTTAAGCAAGGTAGGTTTTATTGACAACAAGATAGGAACGGCTTATAATAAAGAATAAGAATGAGGTGATATTTATGCTTAAAATATCTAAGGAAGATTTGGCAACAATAGAACGACAGCTTTATAATAAGGCTAGAGATATTGATGTTGCTATATACAATGCTATGATGGATCCAACAGCAAAGGATTTTGTTGTAGATTCTTTAATGCTTTATTTGACTAAAGATGGGGGTATAGGAAATGGTCTTGATATTGACAATTATAATCCTAATGCCAGTGTTTATCAAATTTATGAAGCTCTTCGTATTCTTGCAGAACTAGATTTCACAAAAGAGGAGACTAGTGAATTATATATTCAGCTTCTAAATAAGCTTGAAAATTATTTATTTAATCGCTCTTCAATTGTAGATGGACTTTGGAATCCTCTAGTAAAGTCTAATGATGATTATGCACATAGTGAGGAATATAATTATATGGAAAATCCTTTCTCTACTTGGGGTGTTCATCCTACTGCGGCCATCTTGGGATACGTCCTTCTTTTGACCAAGGAATCAAAGGCATATTATAAAAAGGCAATGAAGCAGATCCAATATATTTTTTCCTATTTTGAAGATGATGCTTCTTGGAATTCCTATTCCTTTATTAGCTACAATGCTTTAGTAGGAGCCTTAAAAAAAACAGGGCTATTTGTAGAAGAAGTAAAGAAAATAGAAGCCAGAATAAAGGAAGAGACTTTAAAGCATTTAGATGATGAAACCTTCAATTTTCCACTATATTTATCTCATATATCAGTTGATGGGATTTTAGAAGAAAAAATAAATGAAGCATTAGATGAGCTGATTTCTAGTCGTGCAGTTCATGGATTATGGGATCATAAAAAGGGCTGGGGTTCTAATCGATATCCAGAGGCAGATAGTGCTAGTTTAAAATGGATTGGTGCAGAAACAGTCTGGAATCTACATTTATTAAAGAAATATGGGAGATTAGAAGAATGAAGGCTATCCTATCTTTTGGAAACACAGGAACTACATTAAAGGCAGCAAATCTTTTACAAGAGCGTCTTCCTGATTCTGTTGTTTATGATGGCATGAAAAAAAATAAATTGAATTTTGAAGAGATTGATACGCTCCTTTTTGGAATTAACATTCGTATGGGAAGGCTGAATAAGTCATTCAAAAAGACTTTTAAAAAGCTTCAAAAAAAGAATTTGAATATTTCCTATGGTGCTTTTGTGGTTGCTGCTAATGAGCATGAACGAAATAAATATATGAATTTAGTACAAGAGCTTCTTCCAGAGGATTCCTATGTTGGTTTTTTTGGAGGAGAGCTTAATCCTGTTAATGCTAAGGGAGTTACCAAACGAGTAATTATGGCCTGTATTAAGGATTTGGAGGATCAAAAGCTTCCCTTGCCATCCTTAAACCTTGACGCAATAGAGGATTTTGCATATCATTTTCAAAAATAAAAATGGTTCGATTGAACCATTTTTATTTTGCATCTTCCATAGATTTCATTACGGCACGAACTTGTTTTTCAGAAGGAGTGCGTCCCATTTGAGTCATCATTGCTCTTATCATTTTTTCATTGATAGGTGGATTCTTTTTTAATTGATTTGCAAATATCTTTCTTACTATGAAAAATGTAATTATTGCTACTGCAATCAGCTCTAAAATTACAATTAATACAAATTGCCAAATTTCCAATGTCATTTTTTAATCAACTCCTATTTAGTATTGTACACTTTTTTTTCTTTAAATGCAATAATCAAACGAAATTCTTCCCTTTGTAGATTTAAATTCAGACAGAGTTAAAAAACATAGTAGACAAAATTGAAGAAAAATGGTAAAATAAGAGTAACAATAAAAGGAGGAAAAAAAGATGCCTAGATTTGTTAATGATACTTGTATTGCATGCGGTTCTTGTGCTGATCAATGCCCAGTTTCAGCAATTACAGTAAATGACGCTGCCGTAATTGATGAAGATACTTGTATTGACTGTGGAGCTTGTGAAGCTGTTTGTCCAGTTTCTGCAATCTCTGAAAGATAAACAAAGAATTTAGCTGACTTATTGTCAGCTTTTCTTTTTTGCCCAAACGAGTCTTTTCATAAAGCATATTCTAAATATGGGAGTGAATAAGAATGAAAACCTTAGAAATCAACTCTCAGGAATTTATTTTAGATAGTGATATTGAAAAGGGATTTTTAAAAGGATCTCTTTGGGAGAATTTATTCTCTGGCTATAAGTTTATTTTGACTGATGTCAAGGAATTAACAGAAGAAGAGCAATTTTTGTTTATGCTACAAGTTTATACCTTTGCTTCTATTGAATTAGCTCTTTTTGTTTGTACACATCCAGATCATAATGAAGCCATTGAAACCTTGAAAAAGGTGAATCTAGAAAAGCATAAGCTGACAGATTACATTGAGTCAAAGTATGGAGCTTTAAAATCCTGCTCTGTAATATTTGACGGATTCTTAGACAGAAAATGTACTTGGGAGGTAAGAAAGTAATGTGGACCTATGAAAAGAAGCTTGAATTTCCAGTTCATATTTCAAAACGAAATTTATGGTTTGCGAAGGAGTTAGTTTCTGCAATTGGTGGACCAGGTGGAGAGCTTGCGGCTGCAACTAGATATCTTCTTCAGGCTCCAACAATGCCAGACAAAATTGGGCAAAATCTATTAGTTGAAATTGGCACGGAGGAGCTGGCTCATGTTGAAATCCTTGTTGCGATGATGAAGGGCTTGACAGAAGGAGCAACCCTAGAGGAAATCAAAAAATATGGCTTTGAAGGCGTATATACAGACCATGGACTTGGCATTTATCCAACAGACGCCACAGGAAATCCGTTTACTGTATCCTACATTGCTTCAACAGGAAATCCCATCAGTGATTTAAATGAAGATTTAGCAGCAGAGGCTAAGGCCAGAGCTGGATATGAGCATTTAATGGATTTAACAGATGATCCTGAAATTTTAGCCCCTCTTTCCTTTTTGAGGCAAAGAGAAATCATTCACTATCAAAGATTTGCTGAGGCTTTAAAGCATTATCAAGAAATGCTAAAAGAATATCAAGGTTAGAAGCTTTTCGAAGCTTTTTTCTTTTTTATTTGATTTTAGAAACAGACGTAAGTGATTAAGAAGATTTAGCAGCTATTTTAATATATTACAAAAATGTTTTAGAAGGAGATTAAGAAATTTTACTTTTCAAAACACCTTTAAGACAAATGCTGTTGCTATTTGGGCAGAATTAAATATTAAAAGTGATGAAGAAGAAGCGAGGGCATTAAGATTCTTTTAGCATGAATTGGATTAACACTTTTTTAACAGTCTATTTGGTATAATGTTAGTCAAATATAAATTTATCTTAAGATAGGAAAGGAAAAATAGATGAAAATTTATAAAAAACTAATTGTATTATTACCAATTTTTGTTTTATTGGCAAGTCTTGTTTCCTGTAATCAAGAAGGCAATGACCCTACTGGTGGTGAAGTACACAAGCATACCTTTAGTACAGAATGGGAGTATGACGAAAAGAGCCATTGGCATAATTCTACTTGTGAGCATAAGAACTTAACTAGTGAAATGGCACCGCATGATTTTGGAGCTTGGGAGATTTCTAAAGAGGATGAGACCATAGAAGAAAGAATTTGTGTCATCTGCTGGTATAAAGAATATCGTTCCTATTCTTTTGAGCATGTTCATGCTTACGGAAAGTGGGAAGTTGAACAAGAGCCAACTTTAGATGAGAAGGGCGTACTTGTAAGAACATGTAGTCTAAATGAAGAGCATACGGAAGAAAAATCATTACCTAAGCTTAATACTAGAGATTATACCTATCTTGTTTCTGTCGAATCTTCTTGTATGACACAAGGTAAGGGAGTATATACCTATAAAATTGATGAACAAACTTTTGAATTTGATATTGATTTATCTTTATCTGATTGCGTTTATGGAGAGTGGGAAGTTGAACAAGAGCCTACTAAGAATATTAGCGGAAAGCTGAAAAGAGAATGTAATTTAAATGAGGAGCATATAGAGTTTTTTGATTTACCTGCTTTGAATGATACAAGCTATACACTTGATTTATCTTCTCCATCTTGTCTAAATGATGGCAAGGAAGTATACACTATGTACAAGGATGGTCAAAAATTTACATTTGAATCTGTTCTTCTTGCCACAGGGCATACATATGAGCCAGCTTGGGATTCTAGTAAGCATTGGAGTCAAGCAGTCTGTGAGCATTCAACTCTAAAGAAAGAAGTAGAAGACCATTTTATAGTCAATGGCGTTTGTGAAGGCTGTGGCTATGAAGTGACAGAGAATATAGCTGTTTTATACACATTAAATGCTACTGAAGACGGGTATATCGCAACCTTTAATCCCAATTATACTGGGAATAGTATTTTCATTTTAGATACTTATTTAGATTTGCCTGTTACGGAAATTCATGCTTCTAATTTTGATGGTAAAAACATTTATTATATCACAATTCCAAGTAGTATTCAAAAGATAGAGACTGCTGTATTTGAATCCTTTACACAGCTATTAGATGTATATTATGATGGAATTATAGAGGATTGGTGTAATATAGAATTTGAGAAAGAGAATTCTAATCCAATGTATTATGCCTCTTGTTTTTATCAAAGAAAAGAAGTTTATTGGGAGGAAACGACAATCCTTAATATTCCTAAAGAGGTTGAAAGTATAAATCGATATCAATTTTATGGCTTTGAGCATATTGAAGAAATTAAGTTACCTTCAACCTTAAAATATATTTATGATTATGCTTTTGCAGCTTGTAAAGGAATTAAAGAAATCGTAATTCCAGATAGTTTAATCTCTTTTGGAAAAGGAATTTTAGCCAATACTCAAATTGTTAAATTAACAATTCCGTTTTTACATTCAATTAATTCCTATATAGGGTACTATTTTGGCGCGGCACCTTATCCTTATGTGGATGAGTACGTAGTCCCTGAAACTCTAAGAGAAATAAATATAACTAAAGCAAGTCGTTTAGGTAATTATGCTTTCTATGGTGTAAAATATTTAGAGAAACTAACCTTGCCTAGTTCTATTATAGAATTAGGCTCCAAGATTATATATGGTTGTACAAATGTAGAGCTTTTTGAGTATGAAAATGGTTATTATTTGGGAAACGAGGATAATCCTTATTTCATTTTCATAGAGATGAAAGATAAAACAGCCTTAAGTTTTACTTTACATAATGATACGAAGTTTATTTATGATGAAGCTTTTAAAAATGCAAATATTAAAGAAATAGAACTTCCTAAGGGATTACTTGAAATTGAGGAAAATGCCTTCTATTCCTCAGCATTACAAAGTATAGTAATTCCAGAAGGAATTAAGGAGCTAAAGGCTTTGACCTTCTATGATTGTTCTGATTTAGAAGAAGTAATACTTCCTGCTGATCTAACAAATATTTCTAGTAATGCGTTTGGCAGAACATATATTAAAACAGCAAGCTTAGCATTGAATGCAATATCTATATTAAATGATAGCTTAGAAGAACTGACTCTATTAAAGGGTGAGGGTGCTATTGATTTGACAGCTTATCCTAATTTGCAAAAGGTACTCTTAACCAACGAAATATCTTCCATTGGAAGTGGTATTATGGCTGCTTGTATGAATCTAGAATACAATATAGAAAATGATATGGCTTATTTAGGAAGTGCGGATAATCCTTATCTATTCTTAATAAGAGCGCTAGATAAGACCATAGTAAAAGCAACAATTCATACAGATACTATATATATTTATGAAGAAGCATTTATGGATTGCAGGCAATTAGAGGAAGTAAGTGTTATCTTTAGCAATCTTTCATATATAGGGGATAGCGCATTTGAAAATTGTGAACAGCTTTTATCCATAAATATTCCTTCTCAAGTTACCTATATAGGTTCCTATGCCTTTGCAAATAACACAAATTTAATTTATGTCTCTTTTCCTTCCTTGACTAGATTAGAGACTTTAGGCACTGGAACTTTTGACAATTGCACTACCTTAAGCTATCTTACATTACCAAATAGTCTTACAGAAATAGGATCTTTTATTTTAAGAGGATGCAGTAATTTAAGGTATTTATCCGTTCCGTTTGTAGGAAAAACAAGAACCCCTTCTAGTGCTTCAGCAAGTACACTATTTGGTTATTTTTTTGGTGCTAATGCCTATGCAGGTGGAGTATTGACACATCAATATTATAGTAGTACGCAACGTACATCTTATTTTATTCCACAATCCTTAAAATCAGTAATCGTACGAGGTGGCAATTTAATGTATGGAGCATTCTATGGCTGCTCTATGATAGAAACTATTGAAGTTTATTCAGGAGTAGGAATACTTAATAATAATTCACAAGCGATTTTTAGAGATTGTAAATTAAAGGAAGCAACAATTCCAGGCGGTTTAATAGCAAATCTTCCTAGCACAATAGAAAAAGTAACAATTACATCTTGTGATGAGTTATCAAGAGAGAGCTTTTCTTATCTAAGCAATTTAAAAGAAATTGAGTTGCCAGATACAATTAAGGAGATTCCATATCGCTGTTTTTATCAGTGTTCGTCTTTAACAACAATAAAACTACCTGCACAATTAGAAATAATTGGAGAGCAAGCATTCTCAACTTGTTCTTCTTTAAAAGCCATCAGTCTACCAAGAACATTAAAATCAATTGGAAATCAAGCTTTTATTAGGTGTACTTCATTGCGATATATTTATTTGTCTAAGAATATAGAGATGATTGGAACTGAATTGTTTAATTATTGTACAAATTTATCAATTTATATAGAGCATAGTCAAACTCCTGCAGAGTGGAATAATGGTAAAGATTATAGTAATGCCTATTATGACATTTTAGAAGTATTTGAATCTGACAATTTATATTATGCAAGAAGAGAAGATGGCGTTTGGTTTGAAGGTTATACTTTTGATAATCCAATAGAGCTTGTGATTCCTAATCAAGTGGTTTTTGAGGATCAATCTTATCCTGTTAAAATAAGACAGGGTGTACTATCTAATGCAACGCAATTAGAAAAATTAACTTTACCTTTTATTGGAGAAAGCTATGATTCCTCAAGTACAACGACTTTACCATTTGGATATATTTTTGGAGCATCAACTTATTCTGAAAATTCAACCTATGTTCCCAATTCCTTAACTACTATCATGATTTCTGGCGGAAGCTTGATTCCTCAAGAGTGCTTTTATGGATTAACCTATATTAAAGAGATCATTTTGCAAGCTGAGTTATTTACTATTGGCATCTATGCATTCCATGATTGTAGCTCTTTAGAAAAAGTAACTCTTTCAAATGAGACTACAACTATCTTAGGTGGTGCTTTTGCTGGATGTAGCGCCTTAAAATCTATTATAGTCCCTGTGAGTCTAGTTACTTTTACAGATACTGCGTTTAATCAGTATGTTCCTATCATGAATATTTATTATGAAGGTTTAGAAGAAGACTGGAGCCATATTTCAGGAATAGGGGGATGGATCAGACGGAATAATATTTATTATTATTCAGAAACAGATTTAGGTGAAAATTATTGGCATTATGTAAATGGCGTCCCTACTCTATGGAATGAAGAGGTTAGTGGTTAGTTCTCTGTCGTAAAATTTTTAATAAAAAGAGCCTTTGTATCACAATTGATATACAAAGGCTTTTAAATTTATGCTTTTTTCTTTTTGAAGCTATTTTCAGTACCATTTAATAGTCTGCGATAATTTTTGAAATGCTTTACTAAAATCAGTAGTGCAAGTATTGTGTATAAAACAGATAAAATTAAAGAAGGGCTAGCGATAAAATATAATCCAAAGCTAGTTACCTCCTTTACACCAAAGGCAAAGAGAAGCCAGGTTGTAAGGATTACGGTTATTGTAGCCCCAGTAGAAGCTAAAGAAACGTATTTCGTAGTTAGAAAAACTATTGTAAAAATGATAAGGCAGGCTATGGCTGGGATTGGAGTTAAAAATAAGACAACTCCTAAGGATGTAGCTACCGCTTTTCCTCCCTTAAAATTTAAAAAGATAGAAAAACTATGTCCTAGGATGGCTGCAGCTCCATAGAAGAAAATGTCAAACTCTTTTGGATTTACCCATATCTTAGTTTGTTCTAATAGTTTAACAATCATCATGATAAGTGCTCCCTTTAACACATCACAAAAGAATACCAAATATCCAACCTTTTTTCCTAAAACTCGTATAGCATTGGTTGTGCCAATATTTTTACTTCCATATTCACGTATATCTTTTTTGCATATCCACTTTCCCAATATAACACCAAATGGGATAGAACCAATGATATAGGAAAGAATAAGGAATACAATGCTTATTACAATATCTAATGCCTGCATAATCTTTGTATAGCTCTTAGAGCTATCCTCCTTCTACCTATTATATAATTTTTTTTAGGGCAAGTCAAAGAAAATGCGTATCCAATTCTTGAGAAAATTGTAATTTTATGGTAAGATATATGTAATATTGAAAAAAGGGTGATTTATAATGGCTAACAATACTTACAATGACGATTCCATTACCGTTCTAGAGGGTCTAGAACATGTACGTAAGCGTCCTGGTATGTATATTGGATCTACTGATGAACGTGGATTACACCATTTAGTATGGGAAATCGTAGATAATGCAATTGATGAGGCATTATCTGGCTATGGTAGAGAAATTGTTTTGACAATTAATCATGATAACTCCATCACTGTTTCTGATCAGGGACGTGGTGTTCCTTGTGGTAAGCATGCGACAGGAAAAAATACAATGGAAATTATTTATACAAAGCTAAATGCTGGTGGTAAATTTGGCGGTAATGGATATAAAACCTCTGGTGGTCTACATGGTGTAGGTGGTTCAGTAGTTAATGCACTATCTACCTTTATGGAGGTTACCTCTATGCGTGAGGGTAAAATTCACAGAATGCGTTTTGAAAAGGGTGGATCAGTTATTGGACCCTTAGAAATTTTAGGTGATACGAAGAAAACAGGAACAACCGTTACCTTTAAGCCTGATCCAGAGGTTTTTTCAACAACACTATATAACTATGATACGATTAAAACAAGACTAAGAGAAAGTGCTTTTTTAATTAAGAACTTAAAGATGGTCTTAATTGATAAAAGAAGTGGGAAGTCAGATACCTTTATGTATGAAAATGGTATATCTGAGTATGTAACCTTTTTAGATGCAAACAAGCATCCTGTTCATCCAGTTGCCTATTTTGAGGGAAACTATGAAACTATTGAGGTAGAGGTAGCCCTTCAATTTGTTGATACATATAGTGAAACTATTGTGTCTTTTGTTAACAATGTTCGTACCTCTGATGGAGGTTCTCATGAAACTGGATTTAAGTCGGCTTTGACTAGGGCTTTTAATGACTATGCAAAAAAATTCAATTTGCTAGGTAGGATTCAAGCTTTAGATGGAACAGATATTCGTGCAGGTATGACAGCAGTTGTTTCTGTTAGAATTACAGAAAACCTACTTGAGTTTGAAGGACAGACTAAGGGTAAGCTGGGAACACCATTAGCTAAAACAGCAGTTGATATGGTCCTATATGATAAGCTATCCTTTTATCTTATTGAAAACAAGAGTCTATCTGAAGCTATTGTAAAAAAAGCAATTAAAGAGGCTGAAGCAAGAGAAGAGGCTCGTAAGGCTAGAAATCAGGCTCGTTTAGATAAAAAGGATAAGAAGGAAATGAATCTTTCTACGAAGCTGGCTCCTACTAGTGAAAAGAATAAGGAGATTAATGAGCTTTATTTGGTAGAGGGAGATTCTGCTGGTGGTTCTGCAAAGCAGGGAAGAGATAGAAGATATCAAGCTATTTTGCCTTTGCGTGGTAAGGTTTTAAATACGGAACGTGCATCTGCTGATGCTGTTTTGAAAAACGAAGAAATTGCAACTATGATTTATACAATAGGAGCTGACTATGGCAGTGCCTTTGATTTAAAGAAATGTAATTACAAAAAAATTATCATTATGACCGATGCTGATGATGATGGTGCCCACATTCAGGTACTCCTTCTTACTTTTTTCTTTAGGTATATGCGTCCTTTAATTGAGGATGGAAGAGTCTACATTGCTTGTCCTCCCCTATTTAAAATTACAAAGCGTGGGAAAAAGGAAGAAATTATATATGCCTGGACAAATGAGGAAAAGGATCAGATTCTTGCTAAGTGTAATACTCAGACCTTAGTTCAGCGCTATAAGGGTCTTGGTGAAATGAATGCTGAGCAGTTATGGGATACGACAATGAATCCTGAAACAAGAAGCCTAATTCAGGTCAAACTGGAGGATTTATCTGAGGCTGAGGCAGAAATAGATATCCTAATGGGAAATGATGCAACACGCCGTAGAGACTGGCTAGAAAATCATGTTCAGTTCACATTAGAGGAAGCATAGGAGGGGGAATATGGCTAAGAATATTAAAGATAAATTAGATAAATTTTTGGCAGAAACCTTCCAAGAAACCAAGCTTGAGGAGGTAGTAGGAGATCGCTTTGGAAGATATTCAAAATATATCATTCAGGAGCGTGCTATTCCTGATATTAGAGATGGACTAAAGCCTGTTCAAAGACGTATTTTATATGCGATGAATGAACTGAAAATTACTGCAAATGCTCCTTATAAAAAGTCAGCTCGTATTACAGGAGAGGTTATGGGTAAGTACCATCCTCATGGGGATTCCTCTATTTATGAAGCTTTAGTTCGTATGAGTCAAAGCTGGAAAATGGGTGTATGCTTAATTGATATGCATGGAAATAATGGTAGTATGGATGGCGATGGTCCAGCGGCTATGCGTTATACTGAAGCTCGTATGAGTAAAAATGCAGAGTTTTTACTTAAGGATATTGACAAGAATACAGTTCCATTTATACCAAATTTTGATGAGGAGGAGGTAGAGCCTACTGTTTTACCTGCCAAATTTCCAAATCTTTTAGTTAATGGTTGTATGGGTATATCCTCAGGCTATGCCACCTATATTCCTACACATAACTTTAATGAGGTTATCAATGCAACTATCGCAAGATTAGAAAATCCAGAGATGACGCTAGATGATTTATTAGAAATTATGCCTGGACCCGATTTTCCTACGGGAGGTATTATTCTTGGAACTGAAGGTATCCGAGAGGCCTTTTTAACAGGTGCGGGTGCTGTTATTGTTCGTTCAAGATATAATTTAGAGGAAATGGGAAATGGCTGTAAGCGTGTAGTTATTACAGAAATTCCTTATGATACTGTTAAATCTAAAACCGTAGAAAAAATTGAACAATTGCGTATGGATGGTAAAATTCCAGATGTTGCAGAGGTACGAGATGAATCTGGACGTGAGGGATTACGTATTGCAATTGATTTAAAGAAAAACGCTAATGTTTCTGCCATTATGGCCTATTTATTTAAAAATACGGATTTACAGGTATCTGTGAACTACAATATGGTTTCTATTTGTGAACGTAGACCAATGCGTTTAGGTGTGCTTCCTATTTTAGATGCCTATATTAATCACTACAAGGAAGTCGTTACGAATCGTACGAATTATGATTTGATAAAGGCTCGCAAAAGACTTCATATCGTTGAAGGTCTAGTTAAGATGATTTCTGTTTTAGATGAGGTCATTAAAACAATCCGTGCTAGTAAAAATAAGGCGGATTCTAAGCAGAATTTGATTCATCAGTTTAAGTTTACAGAAGAACAGGCAGAAGCTATTGTAATGATGCAATTGTATAAGCTTTCTAATCAGGATATCACAATCTTGATGGAAGAGGATGCAGAACTTCATGAAAATATTGCACTATATGAGAAAATACTAAGCTCTGAAAAAGAATTAATCAAGGTTATTATTAAAGAATTAACTGAGGTAGGAAATGCTGTTCATGTGAAACGTAAGACGGAGATTGATAAGGAAGCTTCTACAACAATTAAGTTTGATGAAACTGATTTAATTTCTAAGGAGCAGGTTATGATATCTATTTCAAGAGATGGATATATGAAGCGTGCCTCCATAAAAGCCTTTAATGCAGCGAAATCAAATGGCTTAAAGGAAAAAGATGCAGTGCTTTATTTAGGAGAGGTTTCAACTCTTGATACCCTAATCATTTTTACCTCCTTGGGTAATTTTATATACCTGCCTGTACATAAGATTGCAGAATGTAAATTTAAGGATGTTGGAACCTATATCAATAGTGTAGTAGCTATTGCTCCTAAGGAAAAACTCATTCGCTGTTTTGTTATCTCAAAATTCACCTCAGGAGATACGGTATTATTATGTACTGAAAAGGGTGCTATGAAGCAAACCTTGCTTTCAGAATTTAATATCAATCGTTATACAAAGCCAGTTCGTGCAATGAAGCTATCAGGAGATGATCGTCTTGTATCAGCAGATATTATTGACAATCCACTTGAGATTTTAGTATTTACGAAAAATTGTGAGGGCTTACGCTTTAGAGCAAATGAGATTTCCTTGTATGGTTGTAATGCAGGCGGAGTAAAAGCCATTAATCTTAAACCAAAGGATTCTGTTGTTTCTGCAATCTATGCAAATAAAGAAGATGACTTCTTATTGTTATCTACAAGATATACGCTAAAAAGAATGCGAGTTACTGACATTGTTTTAACTCGTCGTGCTAGAGCAGGATCCACTGTAATTAAACCAGTAAAGACGAATCCAATTTATTTAGTAGATGCAGCCAAGATGACACCGAATCAATTTAGAGAAAATGTTCGAGTTGATGTTCGATATCAAAATGGAAATGATGGAATTGAGGCACGCTCTTTAAAATATAATGTTTCTGATACAGGAAGAAGTATTCAAATAGATGGATTCGTTCATCCAGAAGCCTTATGGTTACCAAAGCCATCAAAGCCAGATGAGCAGGTATCAGGAGATTATTTAATTGAAGTACGTCCTACCTTGTTTAATTTAGATGATGGTGCAGAAAATGAAAAGCCTTTAGTATCATCAAAGAAACAAGATAGTATTCTAGATGAACTTGATAAAATCCTTGCAAATGAATATGCTAAGGAAGAAACCCATAAGAAACCCATAGAGGAAACTTCTCCAAAGAATATTTGGGATCTACCTGTTATAGAAGAACAACCTGAAGAAAAGAATACAGAGCTTACAAAAGATTCTACACCAAAAGATATCTGGGACTTGCCAGCTAAAGAAGAACAACCTGAAGAAAAG
>JAIEEQ010000063.1:14632-35478 GCA_029067355.1 Anaeroplasmataceae bacterium
AAGATATCTGGGACTTGCCAGCTAAAGAAGAACAACCTGAAGAAAAGAATACAGAGCTTGCAAAAGATTCTACACCAGAAGATATCTGGGATATGACAAAGGAAGAGGATTTTTCTGAGGAATATTTGGAAGAAAATGAACTTGATTCCTTTGAACAGCCAAAGTTTGATGAACAGGAGGCTGAAGAGGATGATTCCTATGCCTATGAGGAACAAGAACTAGAGGTACTACCCCAGCGCAAGGAGCCTCGAGAGGTAAAAATCACAGAGGGAGAAAAGTATATTGTTAAGGAAACAAAGTCATCTTTATTTATACGTGAAAAGGATCCTATCCGAAAAATTGATAATGGAGAGGATGAGGAGGAAGAAATTCCTTTTCGTCAAGTGAATTTTTACGACAAGTAGTTTCTGTTTTAAATGAGGCAATAGAAATTTTATTCTATTGCCTTTTTCTTTTTCATAAATTGCTTTTCTTTCTAATATATATATGATATAATATTATAAAAGAAAGCGTTTACAATAGAAAGGAAAAGGAAATATGAATGAAAAAACTATACGAAATGTTGTCGTTTTAGGACATCAAGGAAGTGGGAAAACCTCTTTAGTTGAGGCCCTTTATTCTGTTGTATCAAATCGTCCTAAGGGTAGCATAGAAAGAAAAAATACAATAAGTGATTATCTTTTAGAAGAACAACAAAGACTTGGATCGGTTCGATTATCTGTGATTCCTATTGAAACAGAACATTGTACAATTAATTTGATTGATGTACCTGGAAATGATGACTTTATTGGTGAAGCCATTGCTGCAACTAGTGTTGTTAAGGGTGCAATTCTTGTTATGGATGCGTCTAGTGGTGTAGAGGTAGAAACCATTAAGCATTGGAATTTACTGAGAAAGAAAAATATTCCAACCATTCTTTTTGTCAATAAAATGGATAAAGAAAATGTTGTTTTTGAGAATGTTTTATCTGAAATACAAGAGAAACTAGGGAAAAATGCCATTCCTTTTTGTTATCCTATGGGGCATAATGACAATTTTGACGGTTTTGTGAATTGTGTTACTTTGAAAGCCAGAAAGTATAATGGTCAGATTTGTGAGGATGCAGAAATTTATGATGATAAAAAGATAAAGGTTTTAGAACTTCATAATATGATGGTTGAGGCTGTGGCTCAGACAAGCGAGGAATTGTTAGACAAATTCTTTATGGGAGAGCCTTTAACTCATGATGAAATTCAAATTGGCTTAAGGGCAGGTGTATTGGGTGGAGAGCTTATTCCTGTTTTGGTTGGCTGTGCAACAAAAAATATTGGTGTCCATACAACCCTAGGTATGCTTGAGGATTATCTGCCAAATCCATCTGATCTTAATCCGATTGAGGGCTATGATGAAAAGAAGAATTCTGTTCTTCGTAAAACCTTGAATGAAGAGCCTTTTTCTGCCTTTGTTTTTAAAACCTACGTGGATTCCTATTCTGGGACTACAAGCATTTTTAAAATCAACTCAGGTGTTTTGAATGCTGGAGATGAGGTTATGATTGCTCAAACCAAGAAAACAATATCCATTGGGCAACTTTTTAGAATTTGTGGAAATAAACAGACCTCTGTTCGTAAGCTAATGGCAGGAGATATTGGTGTTATTAATAAAGTTGAAGGATTGGAAACCTCTATGACGCTTTGTTCTCCTAAAAATTTTATAGAATATCCAAATATTGAATTTCCAGGAGCAGTCTATTTTAAGGCATTAGAGGCTAAAACAAAAAGTGATGTTGATAAGCTTGGAGTAGTGCTTGCAAAAATGATGCTAGAAGACAAGTCTATGGTGATAAGGAGAAATATTGAAACAAATCAGCTTCTGTTAGGTACACTTGGTGTAGGGCATTTGACCTATATACTAGAGCGTATGAAAAATTCCTATAAGCTTGAGGTGAGCCTAAAGGATTACCAGGTTGTATATCGAGAAACAATAAAAGCTTCAGCTCATGGGACAGGAAGATACATTAAGCAAAGTGGGGGCTCAGGATTTTATGGAGTTGTTGAAATGGATTTTTCACCTGCTAAGGAAAATAAATTTACAGAGGAGGTATTTGGGGGAACTGTGCCAAAGAATTATTTTCCAGCAGTAGAAAAGGGATTTCAGGAGGCTTGTGAGAAGGGACTGCTGGCTGGATTCCCAGTGATTGGAGTTCATGCCTGCTTAAAGGATGGAAAGTATCATGCAGTAGATTCAAATGAATTGTCCTTTAAAATGGCATCTATTCTAGCATTTAAGGATGCTTATATGAAATGCAAGCCTATCATTCTTGAACCAATTTTGCAGATTACGGTCACTGTTCATAGTGATGATGTTGGTACAATTCTATCTGATTTGAATTCAAGAAGAGGCAGAATCACAGGTATGGAAATTAATTCTGTTAAGGATCAAAAAATAACAGCATTGGTTCCAGAACGTGAGATATTAGAGTATGTAAATGACTTGAAATCTATGACTCAGGGAAGCGGTTATTTCTATCAGAAATTCTATGGCTATGAGGAAACACCTAGCCATATTCAAGAAAAAATCTTAAAGGAGCAGGCTTGATTTTTTAAGGTTATAGTAAAGCATTCTTTTGCAAAGGTCTAAATCATAGCTAAAGAATAAGCTGAATTTAGAAAATGAGTCTTTGGTTTAAGAGCTATGCTAGAGACCAAGGAAATGAATGGTATTTGTATAGTATAGCTAAAAATGAAATTAAAAAGTGACTCTTTTGTACAAGAAATAAAATTGGAAATACCCCAAGTGGGGTATTTTCTTTTAAATGAATCCAACTATATCATCTTTATATTCATTTGAATGGAAAGGGATTTTATTTTCATAAAAAAAATAGTATAATAAAAGAAAAAACAGGAGGATATTCTTATGAAATCGAAGGTATATTTTACAAAATTAACATCTTCTGAGGGACTTTTAAAGCTTTATCATGCTCTTGGGATAAGCTTAAAAGGTGCAGTTGCGGTTAAGCTACATTCAGGAGAAAAGGGAAACCAGAATTTTGTTCGACCTGAATTTGTTCAGCCCATCATAGAAGAGGTGCATGGAACAGTTGTTGAATGTAATACAGCTTATAATGGAGCAAGAAATTCTACTGAAAAGCATATTGAGCTAATGAAGGAGCATGGTTGGACAAAATATTTTCGTGTAGATATTTTGGACGCTAAAGAAGATGTAGAGCTTCCTATTCCTAATGGCAAAGTTATACAGAAGAATATTGTAGGAGCAGATTTAAAAAAATATGATTCTATGCTAGTTTTATCTCATTTTAAAGGTCATCCTATGGGAGGATTTGGAGGTGCAATAAAGCAACTTTCCATTGGCTGTGCCTCCTCCGCAGGCAAGGCATATATTCATACAGCAGGTGCTACACAGGATCAGACAAGGCTATGGGATTTTGTTGCAAAGCAGGACGATTTTTTAGAGGCAATGGCAGATTCAGCCTCCTCTATTGTAGAGCTTTTTAAAGGAAATATTGTTTATATAAATATGCTTGTGAATCTATCTGTGGACTGTGATTGCTGTGCTGTTGCTGAGGATCCTTGTATGAAGGATATTGGAATGATGATTTCTCTAGATCCAATCGCGATTGATCAAGCCTCCATTGATATAATTTATCAGTCTAAGGATTTGGGAAGAGATCACTTTGTGGAACGAGTAGAACGACAAAATGGACTTCACACTCTAGAGGCTTCAGCCAAGCTTGGGTTTGGGTCTAGAGAATATGAACTGATTTGTATTGATTATGAATAAGACAACATTACAAATCCGTAAGCTATGCTTGGCTTCTATGCTGATGGCAGTTGGCTGGCTTTTACCCTTAGTTACTGGACAGATTCCTGAGATAGGAAATATGCTTTGTCCTATGCATATTCCAGTTTTTCTGGCAGGCTTTATCCTAGGACCAGGGTATGCAGCAATGATTGGTTTTTTGCTTCCATTAACAAGATTTTTTATTTTTGGAATGCCCATTTTATATCCAACAGGTATTGGTATGATGTTTGAACTTTTGACCTATGGATTTGTTAGTGGAATACTTTATTCCTTATTTCGGCGCCTTAGAATGTCAAATATTTTAAATGTTTATTGCTCTTTACTGCTTGCGATGCTTGTAGGAAGAGGCGTATGGGGAATCACAAGGACACTATGTGGATTATTCCCCAACAATACCTTCACCTGGAAACTCTTCCTTTCTGGAGCCTTCATAACGGTATGGCCAGGAATTATTTTACAATTTACTTTAATTCCAGCAATTCTTCTAGGCTTAAAAAGAGCTCATTTATTAGAACCTTATATTGATATTTCTTTGAAAGAGGAAAACAGACACATATGCAAGAATTAGTAGAGCAATTAAAAAATCTTTCAACTGAAAAGAAATCCTTTGTGATTGCGATTGATGGTATGGCTGCCTCAGGAAAGACAACCTTAGCCAATGCTCTTTCTAAGGAGCTTGATGCAAATGTAATTCATATAGATGATTTTTTTCTTCCAATTTCTAAAAGAACCTCTCAAATTGGGGGAAATATAGATTTCAAAAGAATTAAAAAGGAGATATTAGAATCTGTTTCATCAGATATAGTATATCATCCATTTGATTGCACCACACAGACCCTAAAGGATTCAATTTCTTTATCTTGTAAAAAAATTTTAATTATAGAAGGAACGTATAGTCTGTTTCCCTCCTTAGGGAGGTACTATGATTTTTCTATCTTTAAAAAAATAGAGATAGAAGAACAGAATCAAAGACTATATAAAAGAGATTTCAGTAAATATTTGCAATTTATTAATTTATGGCTACCTTTAGAGCAATCCTATTTTTTAGAATATGAGGTAGAAAAAGGATGCGATATGATTATATCTAGATAGGAAAGAAGTGGAGGAACTGATATGAAACATCTGACTTTTCATAAAACTCAAGAATGGACAAGGGAAATCCTAAAGGATTATTTTAAAATAGAGGGAAATACCTTAACCGCAGAATTACATTATGATACCTTTTCAGAGCTTGTTGATCAGACCATTGGAGATGATAAGGTAGAAAAATTAAATGAAACACTATTTGATAAAATAAATGAGATATTAATGCTGGTTCCGAGAAAATATCAAATTCATTTTCAAGTCCATATTAAGGATTTAGGGGAATACACCTTTGAAGAGGTAGAACAAATTTTAAAAAAGAATCTTATGCTTAAAATATACACCTTTTCCCTGGAAAGAAAGCGAAAGCATATTACAAGCCTTTCTTTATTATTAGGTGGAGCGTTTATGCTTTTGGCAAGCTACTTTTTAAGTCGTCTTAATTGGCCTCAGCTCATCTATGATGTTATCAATATTAGTGGAACATTATTGGTTTGGGAAGCAGCAGATGTCAGCCTTATTGAACGAAATGAGGACATTAAAAAGGTCAAGCAATATATTAAAAAATTTAAGGACATTTGTTTATTTAAGACTGAAGATGAAAAGGAATGATAGAGTTCATTCCTTTTCTATTTTGTTATTAATGATTGATAGTCTATTTTAGGAGATGTGCTTATTTTCTCCTTAAAATGACAAGTCTATCTATGTTTGACATCAATATTTGTAAGAATATCAGAAAATCCTTTTCATTTTTCAAAAGATTCGGTATAATAAAATATAGAGGTTGGTTTATGTTTTATTTTACTTTGATTGATTTTAATTTGACACCCTTACAAATTGCTGGAAACATCCTAACTTTGATTGGAATGATCCTTTTTGTGATAAGCTCCTTTTGTTCAAGAAAAAAGGATATTTTACTCTTCCAGACTGGAAATCACTCCATAAGTGTAATTGGTGAAGCCTTTTTAGGACAAGTTTCAGGAGCAATTCAGGATGGGGTTAGTATTATACGGAATATCTTTATTCTTTTAAACAAAAATAATAAAGTATGGAATATTATCTTTATTGTTACAGGGGCGCTTTTAGGCACAGTATTTAATATTGTATTTCAATTAGATGACCCAGTTTTGATGGCGGTAGGATTTCTGCCTGTCATTGCATCCTTACAATATTCTATTGTTGTGTTACTTCCAAAGGTTAAGGTGCCTAAAATAAAGGCTTCTATGGCATTTTCTGCAATCTGTTGGCTTATTTATGGATTGTTTTTGAAAAATTATTCTATGGCTATATTTAATGCAGTTATTTTTACCGTTTCTATTATTTCCATCATCCTATATTTTGTAAAAGGAGAAAAAGAAATAGTATCAAATCTTATAGAAGAAGCAAAAAAGGAATCAGAGAACTGATTCTTTTTTTGCTGAATAAGAAAATATGAGGCAATTTATAAAATACCCACTTTCCCTGCTAAGAAGGAGAATTTTTATGTTCTAGTTTTTATGCTTTTGAAAACATTTACCTAAAAATTTCCTTTATAATTTTATAAAAATATGCTATGATTTGAAGTATAGTGGATTTTAATGGAGGATATGCTGATGAATAAACCAGAATTGATAGCTAAAATTGCTGAAAAAACAAATTATACCAAAAAACAGGTGGAAGAGATTACAGCCTCTGTATTTGAAGTGATTATGGATACTCTTGCTTCTGGAGATAAGGCTGTCATTTCTGGATTTGGAACCTTTGAGGTTCATGAGCGTGCTAAGAAAACTGGGCGAAATCCTCAGACAGGAGAAGAGATTTTAATTGAGGGATCTATGGCTCCTGTATTCAAATCAGCTAAAGTATTTAAGGATTATGTGAATCGGAAATGATTGATCCATTTGAGGCTTTGAGAAGCCACAATATAAATGAGTTGAATAGCTACTTAGAGCATGGAAATGTTAATATCCTTGATTCTCATAAGAGATCCCTTTTGCATTATGCCATACAGCTAAAGGTTACAGAGGCCGTTTCCATTCTGCTTCACTCCTATATTGATTTGGATTTGGCTGATGATAAGGGCAACACCTGCTTTCATTATGCTGTTCTATATAATGGCTTAGGCTACTTGCGAGTTTTATTTCAAATGACTGGAAATCCTATGACTAGAAATTTAGCTTTGCAAACTCCCTTATACCTTGCTTGCAGATATGGTAGGGAGGATATGATTGATCTTTATTTAGAAAAATACAAGCTTGATATGGGAGAAAAGGATGCTAAGGAGGAAACCATTTTTCTTGCTCTTTTGAGAGCAAAAAAGCCCCACCTAATTAAAAAATATGGTGGCTTTGAGACGTGGCTAGAGGAACCCAATTATTTAGGAAATACGCCTTTAATGATTGCCTCTGAAAAGAATAATGCTGCGATGGTACAGTTTCTTTTAGACCATTCTGTTTTCATCAATCAAAGAAATCATTTCAAAGAGTCTGCACTTTTTTTTGCAGTAAGAGGAAAGCACAAGGAAATTATAGATTTGCTTTTGAAAAATGGTGCTTTTTTTGATTTTAAGAATAAGGAATCACAAACCATTGAAGAAGTTGCCTCAAAGGAGATAAAAGAATTCTTATTAGAAAGAAGGATGAATGATCAGGTTGCAAGCTACAAAAAAAGGTTTCCCTTACATTATGCAATTTATATGGAAGATCCTGTACTGATTCAGACGTATATGAATTTAAAAAATCTAAAAAGAGAAGATGATTTTGGATATAGTCCAAAAAGACTTGCGGAGCTATATCATAATAAAAAGGCTTTAGAACACTTAAAGAAACTTGAACGAGAAGCTAGAATTGCAGTATTAAAGACAAAATAATAGACAATTTTTATCTTTTGTGATATAATACAAATGTTATTTTAATCATTAGAGGTAGCAATGCAAAAGAGTAGTCTATGGAGAAGGCATTCTAAGAAGTAGATGAAAGGTAATCATTGCCGAATAGTATGGCTAGGCATAGCAGTATTATGGGGATATAGGGAATACCTATATCACTCCTACATAGAAATGTAGAGGCGCTAGATAAATAAAAAATTAGAGCGCTTTGGGCGCTTATTTTTGTTGTAAAGGAGAATTCTTATGGATTATATAAAGCTTAAGGAGAAATATGGAACTCCATTATATCTATATAATGTGGATAGAATGAAGGAGGTTATTGAGCAGTATCAAGCAAATTTTCATTCTACCCTTTTTGATACAGAGATTATTTATGCCTCAAAGGCATTCAATATAAAAGCAATGCTTCGGCTCATTATGCGATATCAGCTTGCCTTAGATGTTGTTTCTTTGGGAGAACTATTTACTGCCAAGGCTGTGGGCTTTCCTATGAAAAAAATTTATTTTCATGGGAATAATAAATCCTATGACGAACTGAAATTTGCAATAGAAGAGAATGTTGGAATCATTGTTGTAGATAATCTTACAGAGCTTAAGAACCTAGAAGAGCTTGCCTCTACCTTCAATAGAAATGTAGAAATCTACCTACGACTGAACGTGGGGATTGAGGCTCATACTCATAAGTATATTGTTACCTCTCATGTGGATTCTAAATTTGGAGTTCTTTATCAGTCTAAGGAATATGAGGAAATGATTTTGGTAATTAAAAAGTCAAAGCATCTTTGCCTAAGAGGCTTCCACTCTCATATTGGTTCTCAAATCTTTGATTTAAGTCCATATCAAGCCTCTATCAAGCGGTTAGTTCAAATTGTCAAGGATTTTGATATTCCGCTAGATATCAACCTAGGAGGTGGCTTTGGTGCTTTTTATACTGAGGCGGATGCACCAGTGCCTTTTCATGAGGTGGCAAAAGTATTGATTCATACAGTGGAAGAGGAGCTAAAGTTACAAAAGGTACGCATCCATAAGCTTTGTATAGAACCAGGAAGAAGCATTGTTGCAGAAGCTGGACAGACCTTATATACGATTGGCGGTATCAAGCAAACCCCCAATAAGCTCTATTATTTTATTGATGGAGGAATGACAGATAATATTCGTCCTGCACTATATCAGGCAGTTTATGCCGCAAATATTGTAGGAAAGGAAAAAAATTTTAAGAATAAAATTGTCACCATTGCAGGTAAATGCTGTGAAAGTGGAGATATTATTCTTGAGAATGCTCTCCTTCCAGAGGCTTCAATAGGAGATTTACTTGTTACCTATTCTACTGGAGCATACGGATATTCTATGAGTAGCAATTATAATAAGGCACTCACTCCAGCAGTGGTGTTTGTAGAGGACGAAAAGGATGAGCTTGTTGTTCATAGACAGACTCTTGCAGAGCTAATTGAGAGGGAAATATAAATGGAATTTTATAAAATGCATGGCTGTGGAAATGATTTTTGTATAATAGAATATAAGGAAAATGAGGATTATTCATCCTTAGCAACAAAGCTTTGTGATCGACGTTTTGGAATTGGTGCAGATGGCTTAATTGTAGTAAAGAGGAATCCTTTGGAGATGATATTTTATAACCAGGATGGCTCTAGGGCCAGTATGTGTGGAAATGGGATTCGTTGCTTTGCGAGATATGCTTATGATAAGAAGCTGGTTTCTTCTAAGAAATTTGATTGTCTTACCTTGGCTGGAGTGATGAAAATAGAGATTACAGAGGAGCAGCCCTTTTCCTGTAAAGTAGATATGGGGCATCCTTCCTTTTCTAATTCTATGATTCATATCTCAGATGATATAAAATCATTTGGAAGGCTTTTGACAATTGATGGCTATTCCTTGACCATTTATTCCTTTTTTATGGGAACAATTCATACAGTAATCTTTGTTGATAGCTTGGAATCTGATGTCTTAAAGCTTGCAGAAAAAATCTGTAAGAATCGGTTATTCAAAAAACAGACCAATGTCAATTTTGTTCATTTACTTGATGAGCAACATATAGAACTGAAAACCTATGAGCGTGGTGTTGGCTGGACACTGGCTTGTGGAACAGGAGCCTGTGCGAGTGTAGTTACCTGTGTACGCTTAAAGCTTACAAAAAATAAAGTATCTGTTCAGTTACCCTATGGGACTTTAAAAATAGAGGTAACAAAAAAGGAAAATGTATTTATGGAAGGTCCAGCAGTCTTATCTTATCGTGGAAAAATAGAGGAGTTGAAAGAATGTTAAAGGGAAGTATTGTGGCTTTAGTAACCCCATTTTTAGAGGATGGAAGCATCAACTATCCAAAGCTTAAGGAGCTACTAGAATACCATATTCAAAATCATACTGATGGAATTGTTCTTTTAGGAACGACAGCAGAAGCAACAACGCTTTTGCTAGAGGAGCAATTAAAAATAATTCAGTTCAGCATAAATATTATCAATAAAAGAGTTCCTGTTATCATTGGAGCAGGCTCAAATGATACAGCAAAGGCCATAGAAAAGGCTCATTTGTTTTCAAGTCTTGGAGCAGATTATTTGCTGATCATTACTCCTTATTATAATAAGACAAATACACAAGGTCTAATTCATCATTTTGAAAGTATAGCTAATGCATCTAGTGTACCTATTATTTTATATAATGTTCCTTCTAGAACAGGAATGTCAATTTCTATATCTGCTCTTGAACGCTTATCAAAGCATCCAAACATTAAAGGAATAAAGGAAGCCTCTGGGAATATGAGCTATGCTATGGAGGTATCAAGATTAATAAATGATGATTTTGTTATGCTTTCTGGAAATGATGATATTATTGTACCTATGATGTCTATTGGGGCAACAGGTGTTATTTCTGTTCTGGCAAATATTTGTCCACAAAATACTCATACCCTTTGTGAATTATGCTTGCAGGAGCAATATAAGAAGGCATCTTTGCTTCAAAGAAAGCTTTTACCTATTGCGAACGCATTATTTTATGAAACCAATCCTATTCCTGTTAAGGCTGCAATGAATGATTTGGGCTTCAATGTTGGAAAATATAGAATGCCGTTGTATCCAATGGATGAGGAATTATATAGAAAAATGGTTGGAGTAATTAAAGAGAATAAGGAGTTGATTCTATGAAAGTCTGTGTTGTTGGCTATGGAGCTATGGGGCATATTGTTTGTGAGCTGTTAGAAGAGGAGCTTGCTTATCCTGTTGGTTTAGAATGTCAGTATAAAACGCTAGAGGAAACTGATAAGAACTTTGATTGTATCATTGACTTTTCTAATCCTGCAAATTTAGATATGATTCTAGCCTTTGCAAAAAAAGAAAAAAAACCAGTGGTCTTTGCTACAACAGGATATAGCAAGGAACAGCTTTTAAGGATAAAGGAGCTTTCAACATGTGTTCCTGTTCTACAAAGCGCTAATTTTTCTTTAGGCGTTATCCTTTTAAATCGCTTAGTTAAGGAAATCACTCCTATATTAAAGGAAGATTTTGATATAGAAATTGTAGAAGCACATCATCATCATAAGGTAGATAGTCCAAGTGGTACGGCCAAGATGCTCTTAGATAGTGCGGTTGCAGCCACCAGCTTTACTCCAAATTATGAGCGATTGGGCTTTAGTCCAAGAAAGCCAAATGAAATTGGTGTCCATTCTATTCGTGGTGGATCTATTGTAGGAGAACACGAGGTACTTTATTGTGGAGAGGATGAGGTTTTAACTTTAAAACATCAAGCACAATCTAAAAAGATTTTTGCGGTAGGTGCAATTAAGGCAGCTCATTTTTTAGTAAAGCAGGACATTGGCTTATATGATATGGAAGATGTGTTGTTTAAAGGAGGAACAAAATGAACGCAGAAGAGATTATAGCTCTTATTCATAATGCTCCAAAGAAAACTCTTGTGAAATGCTATTTAAGAACTAAATCTGAGTTAGATTTTAAGGACTATGATGTAAAGTATTTTGGTCAGCCAGCTCTTTATGTTTTATTGGGTGAATATGGAGTAATTTCTAAAATTCTTGAGGAAAATTTGGATAATATTTTAGAAGTGGAAATGGAAACCAATTGTGTAAATTCAGCAATTCCGCTTCTTGATATTAAAAAATGTAATGCTCGTATTGAACCAGGTGCTATTATCAGAGATCAGGTTGAAATTGGAGAGCATGCTGTGATTATGATGGGAGCCATTTTAAATATAGGCGCTGTTGTAGGAGCAGGAACAATGATTGATATGGGGGCCGTTCTTGGAGGCAGAGCCATTGTAGGAAAAAACTGCCATATCGGCGCTGGAGCTGTTTTGGCAGGTGTAATCGAACCAGCCTCTAGTATTCCAGTAATCTTGGAGGATGATGTTTTGATTGGGGCTAATGCCGTAGTTATTGAAGGCGTGCATATTGGTGCAGGCGCTGTGGTAGCCGCTGGCTCAGTAGTGATTCATGATGTGGCTCCAAATACGGTTGTTGGTGGTGTTCCTGCTAAGGTCTTAAAAATAAAGGATGAAAAGACGATATCAAAAACAGCTTTAATTGAAGGCTTGAGGTCTTTGTAATATACAAAATAATTTGTCATGCATTAAATAATATTGGACGGCTAGTTTTTAGTTGCCTATATTTTTTGAATTTTAAGGAGTAGTAAATATGAAAAAGTATGCGATAGGCATTTTAGGTGCTACTGGAGCAGTTGGTAGAGAAATGCTTAAAATATTAGAAGAATATAATTTCCCAATCTCTGAGCTTAGGCTTCTTGCAAGTAAACGAAGTGTTGGTAAAACAATTTGTTTTCATGGAAATCCTTATCCAGTCTTAGAAGCAACAAAAAAATCTTTTGAGGGGCTTGATTTTGTTTTAGGTGCGGCATCTAATCCAGTGGCTTTAGAATTTGCACAAAGTATAGTTGAAGCAAATGCTGTATTTATTGATAATTCAAGTGCTTTTAGAATGGTGGATTCTGTTCCACTTGTTGTTCCTGAAATTAATGGAGAAGATGCATTTTCTCATCATGGAATTATTGCCAATCCAAATTGTTCAACCATTATAGCCTTGATGGCAGTTCATGCGATTCATAAAAAGGCTACGATTGAGACTATGGCAGTTGCAACCTATCAAGCAACAAGTGGTGCTGGAGCTGCTGGACCAATTGAATTAAAGGAACAAATGGAGGCTGTTTGTGAAAACAGAGTAGTGGAAGCATCCGTTTTTCAATATCCAATTATTGAAAATGTAATTCCTCATATTGGCTCCTTTTTAGATAATGGATACACAACTGAGGAAATGAAGATGCAAAATGAAGGGAGAAAAATATTACATCATCCAGATTTTAAGGTATCTTGTACTTGTGTACGTGTTCCAGTCGTACGTTCCCATTCCATTTCCATTGAGCTGATTACAAAGAACCATATGGGTATAGAGGAGATTCGTAATACAATACTTTCAGAAAAGGGGCTTAGGCTATACGATTCTCCAAAGGAGCGGCTTTATCCAATGCCTCTTGTTACATCCAATCAGGATTTAGTTTATGTAGGCAGAATTCGTCAAAGTGTACTTCATGATAATGGGATTAGTCTATGGTGTTGTGGAGATCAAATAAGAAAGGGTGCAGCTACAAATGCTGTCCAAATTATGATGAAGCTTATAGGGCTTAAATATTAGGAGGGAGTATATGTTAGTAGTGACTAAATTTGGGGGTTCATCATTATCATGTGCTACCCAGTTTGCTAAAGTAAAAAAAATTGTAGAATCAGATGCCAAAAGAAAAATTGTTGTAGTTTCTGCTTTAGGTAAAAGAGATTCTTCAGATACAAAGATTACAGATCTGCTTTATATTCTACATGCTCATTTGAAATATGGTGTTCCTTATGAGGATATTTGGGAGATGCTTTTTAAGCGTTTTTTAGATATTAAAATGGAGCTATGCTTAAGCTACACTATTGAAGAGGATCTAAATGCTTTAAAGTCTGAGCTGAATAAAACCATCTCAGAGGACTATCTGGTTTCACGTGGAGAGTACCTGACAGCTAAGCTAATGAGTAACTATTTAGGCTATCATTTTGTAGATGCTAAGGATTTAATTTGCTTCAATTATGATGGAAAAATTGATTATGATTTAACAGAAAAAAAGGTTAAATTGGCTTTTTCAGAATATGGGATTTTGGTTGTTCCAGGTTTTTATGGAGCTTATCCAAATGGAAGTGTTAAGCTGTTAAGCCGTGGTGGCTCTGATGTTACAGGTTCCATACTCGCAAAATGCTTGAATGTTTCTCTATATGAAAATTGGACAGATGTCCCAGGAATTTTAGCTGCCGATCCAAGAATCATTGATCAGCCTAAGGCAATTAAGGAAATCACCTATGAGGAGCTAAGAGAGCTTTCCTATATGGGGGCTAATGTTTTGCATGAGGAAACCGTATTTCCTGTGCAGAGCTTAAATATACCCATTAATTTGAAAAATACCAATGCCCCAGATCATCCAGGAACGCTAATAAAAAATGTCTGTGATGACACTTCAGAAATTATTACAGGTCTAGCAGGGAAAAAGGAGTTTGTTTCCTTTAATATTTCAAAGAATCATATGTCGAATGAAATAGGCTTCTTAAGAAAGGCTTTAACCATTTTTGAGAAATATCATGTATCCGTAGACCATTTACCTTCTGGAATTGATACCTTTTCAGTCATTGTTTCTACTTCCAATATTGAAAAATGTCAATATGAAATAATTACAGAGTTAAAGAAGGAGTTAGGGGCAGAGGTAACCCTAGATACAGATATTGCCTTAGTGGCTGTTGTAGGTAGAAATATGGCAAAGAAAAGTGGAATCTGTGGATCAATTTTTCAGACGCTTGGTGAAAATAAGATTAATGTAAAGCTATTGGCCCAAGGTCCTTCAGAATTAAATATTATTATTGGTGTGTCCCAAAAGGACTATGAACTGACTTTAAAGTCATTATATGAAAACTTAATTGCGTAACTATGATAAATGCAAGACAGATTAGAATGGATTTGCATCAAATTCCTGAGATTGGAAAAAGTGAATTCAAGACAAAGGAATATATTACAAATCAATTAAAAAAATTATCCTGTAAAATTTATGAGCCAACACCTACTGGGGTTGTTGCTTATTTTGATGTCAATCAAAAGAAAACTATCTGCTTTAGAGCAGATATGGATGGCTTGAAGATAAAAGAAAAAACTGGGCTATCCTTTGCTTCAACTCATCTAGATTTGATGCATGCCTGTGGACATGATGGGCATATGGCAATGCTCCTTGAGTTTGCTCAATGGGCGGATTTGCATAAAGAAGCACTAACGAGTAATATTGTATGCTTATTTCAGCCCTCTGAGGAGGAGCATGCAGGTGCTGTTGATATTTTGGGAAGTGGGATTTTAGATGAACTGAAGGTTTCAGAAGTGTATGGTATACATATTTGGCCTCAGTTAAAGGAAAACCAGCTTTATACCAAAGCAGGAGGTATGCTTGCCTCCTCTTGTGAGGTGAATTTGGAGTTTTTTGGAAAAAGTGTTCATGCTGCAAATCGGAAGGAAGGAATTGATGCTTTAAAAATAGCAAGTTCCTTTCTGCTTGAATGCTATCAGCTGTTTGAGAAAATCAAGGAGCCTCATCTTTTATCCTTTGGAACAATGCACTCTGGTATGGCAAGAAACATTGTCAGTGATTATGCAAGGCTGGAGGCTACGATAAGAAATTTTGAGGATTCTACATTTTTTAGAATGAAAAATATTTTGTTATCTCTAAAAGAAAAGTATGAAAGAGAAACGAATATTACAATAAAAATTTCAATCGATGATTCCTATAAAAGTGTGATAAATGATAAGGCTTTAGTAAAAAAGTATGAGAAGACACTCCAGCTTGGAACGTTACCTGCTCCATTTTTGCAGGCAGAGGATTTTGGCTGTTATACAAGGAATTATAAATGTATGTTTATGCTGTTAGGGTCAGGAGAAGAGCATTTCCTCCATACCGATACCTTTGATTTTGATATGGATATTTTAGCTACTGGCGTAGGAGCATATAAAATTATCGCAACAATGTAGTGGGCATATTTTGCCCGCTATTTTATTTTTCCTTCTTTTGAAAATAGAATTTTGTGGTATAATAAGTGTTGCGAGGTATACGTATGAGAGCATTATCTATTACATCTAGAACGATTACAGTAGAATTAAATCAAAAGACTCCCTATTTTGCTTTGGAGGAATTTGATGTTTTTTTAAATTCTGCTTTTGTGAAAAAAGAAAGAAGAAATGTTTTTACTTTATTTGATTTAGAGCCAAACACCTCCTACCTGATTGTAGCTGGTAATGAAAAAATCAGTTTGAAAACGAAGGAGGAGAGTCTGTGCTTAAATGTTAGGGATTTTAATGCAGTAGGAGATGGACAATCTGATGATACAGTAAAGATACAGGCTGCAATTGCCTGTTGTCCAAAGAATGGCTGCGTATATGTTCCAGAGGGAACGTATCTCATTAGCACCTTATTTATGAAATCTGATATGCTATTTTACTTATCTACTGGTGCTAAGCTTATATCAAAGATAGAACGAATGGACTATCCCATTTTGCCAGAATCAAAAAAGGATTATTTTTTTGGAACCTGGGAAGGGAGTTTGGTTGCCAATTTTGCTTCTAGCATTACAGCAATGGATTGCAATAATCTTATCATTGCAGGAGCTGGTGAAATTGATGAGCAGGCAAATTTAGGAGATTGGTATAAAAATCATCATGAAAAGAAAATAGCGTGGAGAGGCTTTGGAATGTATTTTAAAAATTGCTCCTTTGTAGAGGTCATAGGAATTTACATTCATCATTCTCCTTCATGGAACGTTCATCCCTTTTTTTCAAGGAAATTGAAATTTCTAAATATGAGAATTGAAAATCCAGCTTCAATGCCTACAACAGATGGTTTAGATCCAGATTGCTGTGAGGATTGCTTGATTGCAGGATGTAGCTTTAGTGTTGGAGATGATTGCATTGCAATTAAATCTGGAACCTATGAGCTTGCGAAAAAGTATAAAAAGTCTTCCTCCAATATTATTATTCGTAACAACTATATGGCCTCAGGGCATGGAGGCGTTGTGTTTGGAAGTGAATCCTCTGGGGGCATAGATAATGTTACAGTAGAGCAATGCATTTTTAAAAACACGGATCGAGGTCTTAGAATTAAGACAAGACGGGGAAGAGGAAGAATTGGAACGATAGATAATGTATATTTTAACAATATTCTTATGGATGGAGTAAAAACTCCATTTGTGATCAATATGTTTTATAATATGGGGCCGGCAGGTGGACATGAGGAATATGTATGGTCTAAGAAGCCTCAGCCTGTTACAGAGCTTACTCCAATTTTGGGGCACTTTCGTTTTAGCAATATGAAATGCTTAAACGTTGGCTATGCAGCGGGTGTTTTTTTGGGATTGCCCGAGGCTCCAATCAAAGGGATTGAATTAGAGAATATTGATTTTACGTATGATGATTCCTGTGAGGAAGGTTATCCTGTTATGATAGAACATAATTTTAAGTTGAAAAATGCAGGCTTATATTGCTTGAATGTTGCAAAAATATATACAAAGAATGTAACATTTCAGGGTGTTAATGGAAAGTATATTGAACTAGAAGAAGAGGAGTGAATAGTATGGATCATTTGTTATTTACCTTAAATGCAATTTTACCAATCATTTTGCCAATTCTATTGGGCTATTTTTTGAAGAAAATCCATTTCTTCAAGGAAGAATTTTTGACAGAAGCTAATAAGCTGGTATTTAAAATCTTGATTCCGATTCTTTTGTTTAGTAATTTATACTTGGCGGATTTAACGGAAATCAATTGGGCATTTGTTGGATTTTCTGCCTCTGCCATCCTTGTTTTATTTCTTATTGGATTTGTGGTAGTCCTCTTTATTCCTGATCGAAAGCAAAAGGGGGTAATTTTACAGGCAACCTTCCGCTCTAATTATGCGATTATAGGAATTCCGTTAGCAACGATGCTTGGCGGAGCAGAGGCAGGGGCAGAGGCCTCTGTTATTGCAGCAGTAAGTGTTCCTTTATTCAATATTTTAGCAGTTATTGCCTTAAGTATATATGACCATGATGAGGGAAGCAGGGTATCAATTAAAAGTATCTTATATAAGATTATTACAAATCCTTTGATTATTGGAGTTTTAGCTGGACTAATCGTATGTGCTATAAATATGGGCATTAACGCAGCAGGAGGAGATGTGAAGGAGTTTCTAAATGAGTATATTGGCTTTGTTCCTAATACAATTTCAAGCTTAGCAAAGGTTGCAACTCCTCTTGCCTTGCTGGTGCTTGGAGGACGCTTTGAATTTAAGGCAGTAAAAGCCTTATGGAAGCAGCTTGCCTTATCTGTCACTTTACGTTTAGTTGTTACACCTGCTATTTTCTTAGTTGTTGCATACTTCTTAGGATTTAATGGAACGACTCAGTTTGCTATACTAATTGCCCTATTTGCAACGCCTATCGCTGTGTCTAGTGCACCTATGGCTGCACAAATGGGACAGGATGAGGAGCTTGCAGGTCAGATTGTGGTTTGGACGAGTGCATTATCAGCGTTTAGCTTATTTGCAATTATAATGATTTGTGCAGCTATTGGCATATTTTAAAAAGAAGGGTTAGACTGATGTCTAACCCTTAAGCTTTTTCTAAAACAAGCTTCATAAATTTTTCTGCATCCTCAAACCATTCAAATTTTGCTGCAAAGTATTCGTCGCCCATCGCTCCAGCAAGGACCTTACTCATACGCTCATGCATCATAATCTGTGTTGGATACATTGATTTTATTGTTTCATAGCTGTATTTGTATTTTAGCCGATCACGTCTTCCTACAAAGCAGCAGTAGTATTTAGGAAAATCTAATTTTACATTTTTAATTTTGTCATAGCAAATTATATCTGCATATATTTGATAGGTATCCACAGACTGGGCATAATTGATTAGGTCAGGAGCTGGACCTCCAGGGGGTCTCATATTCACCTCTAGAGCAACAATATCTCCTGCTTTTCCTAATCCATGTTTGTCCTTACTTAGACGGAAAAATTCCAAATGAAAATATCTAGAATGAATATGAAATGCCTTTAATACTTTAGAGCCTGCCTCATAAAGATCACTTGGAACTTCCTTATTTACATAATAGGTAACTTCTAAATTTTCATTTACAATATCCATTATAGAAGGTGGAAATACTTCATTATCGCAAAATACAATATTACTATTAGAGTCGCATATTCCATCTAAAGAGGTAATATTTCCCTCAATAAATTCTTCCATAATGTAGGGTACCTGAAAGCCACCCTTGTAAAATTTCTTTAAGTCCTCTTCACATTGAATTTTATAGGTTGCGGCAGCTCCAACACCTACATTAGGCTTAACAACAACAGGATAACCCACCTGCTTAATAAATTTCAAATCCTCCTCAAATGATTTACAGAAGACATATCGTGCTACTGGAATTCCTGCCTTAATATAATAATCCTTCATAAGAGATTTGGAGGTAAACGCAATAACATCATCTAGCTTAGCTCCATTGATATTAAAGTCGGTTCTTAGCTTTGCATCCTGTCTGAGCCAATATTCATTATTGGATTCTAGAAAATCAATTTTTCCATATTTAAAAGCAAAAAATGCTACTGCACGATAGACCTCATCATAGGATTCTAAGGTATTAACTCGGTAATATTCTGTAACAGAGCTTTTTACGTTTGGATTCAGTTCATTATAAGGAGTGTCACCGATTCCTAAAACAGTAACTCCATTTTTCTTTAATCGATCACAAAATTTATAATAGTTCGTAGGAAATGCAGGTGAAATGAAAACAAAATTCATAGAAATCAGCTCCTTTACGATTCAAAAAACATATGTAAATTATAGCATAAAAAAAAGAACTTGTGAAGAGAAATTGTCTTGTACAAAGAAGAAATGTGGTGTATAATCTTCCTTAGAAAGAAGAAGGAGGAAAAAGAATGAGAAATCCTTTTAAGACTTATTATTTTTGGGTTAAAATATTTGCTGCTGCATTGCTATTGGCCTTAGGTGTATGGTTGATTGTTGATATGAATACAGGAGAAAAATTTGCGATTTTTTTAGTTCTGCTTTTTTCAGGTTTAGTGGCAGGCATATTTGCTGTGATTCGTGTGATTCCCTTAATGCGCACTTTGAAAACAGGAAAAGGACGTCTGACGTGTATTATTGAAATAGCAATTCATATTGGACTTGCAGTAGCTATGATTTTTGCTGCTATTGCTAAGGTTACCAATGAGGATTCACAATTCAGTGATTTTGTGTATAAATATTACCGCTTTGCAATTGCGTTATTCTTATATACTCGAGTTGTTTCTTATTTTGTTTGCTCAGTTTTATGTAAGGAAGAAACTGATAAAATTAAATTTTGGGTACACATTGGACTTTTGACGCTTACCTGCATTTTATGTGCTATCCCATTGAATGGAAAAACCATTGCTTGGTGTATAGCGGTTTTAGCACTATGCTGTGCATTATTCTTAGTTGTAGAGGGTGGAATGGGATACAATCGTTATAGAATGACCATTTCTAAGGAACGTGAGGAGAAGAAGCAGGAACAGCCTAGTGAAGAGCAGGTGATAGAGGCTCCAGAGGATGAAGAGCTAATTATTCCAATGATAGATGAAGAAATAGAGGATACCATTCATATCAATTAACATTGTTAAATTATAGAAACTTTACACTTTCTATCCTTAATATTCTAATCAAATAAAAATTCTTTGGTTGGATCTTCCTACTAACTAAAGAATTTTTTTATAGACAAAATATAAAGGGAAGTGGGAAATTTTTAAAAAATTGACTACTAGATTAGGTAACTATTTTTTAGCTAAAGCTATTAAAAACAGATAATTTGACAAAAAAATCTGAAAAACAATATAAAATAAAATTAATAAAAAATGAAAATAGAACAATAAGCAGCTTAATTTATAGCACAGCAATGAATTATGAGAAAATGATTTATTCATATTATAGTTTAATAAAAATAATGCTGATGAAGAAATTGGTAAGCCATTTCAAGAAAACCTTATAGATG
>JAIEEQ010000064.1 GCA_029067355.1 Anaeroplasmataceae bacterium
TTTAAATATCACAAAAGCATATAAATAAAATGGAAGAGGTCAAACATTGGTTTGGCTTTTTTTGTATTTTTGAACATTCTTAGAAAAAATATGAATCCTTTGTCAAAATAAGAAATATTTATGGTATAATGAAACAAAATATAGATAGGAAAGGAAGAGCTTATCATGTTTGAGATTGTTTCACAATATAAACCAACAGGTGATCAGCCTGATGCAATAGACACCATAGTAAATGGCTTTGAAAATGGAGTAGACCGCCAGGTGCTTTTAGGAGCCACAGGAACAGGAAAAACCTTTACGATGTGTAATGTAATAGCAAGACTGAATAAGCCAACACTAGTTCTTGCTCACAACAAAACTCTTGCAGGACAGCTATATAATGAAATCAAATCTATATTTCCTAAAAACCATGTAGAGTACTTCATTTCATATTATGATTATTATCAACCAGAGGCCTATGTGGTTAGTAGTGATACCTATATTGAAAAGGATTCAAGCATTAACGAAGAAATAGATGAGATGAGACATAGTGCAACGGCAGCTCTAATGGATTATAAGGATGTTATTGTTGTAGCATCTGTGTCCTGCATTTATGGTATAGGAGATCCAGATGATTATAGGGATTCCATGCTAAATATTCGTGTAGGGGAATCATATAATAAAAAAGAGCTTTTGACTCGATTAGTAGAAATGCAATTTGAAAGAAATGACATTGATTTCAAAAGAGGAAGCTTTAGAGTAAGGGGAGATGTTATTGAGATTATTCCCATTAATGAACATTCCAAAGGGATACGTATTGAGTTCTTTGAAGAAGAGGTTGAACGGATTCGGACCTTTGATGTTACTACGGGTATGAAAATTGCAGATGTTGCCTTTGCTAATATTTTTGCTGCCACACACTTTGTTACAAACAAGGATAAGCTTGAGGAGGCTCTAAGACGAATTAAAGCTGAGCTTCAAATTACTCATAAAAAATTTATGTTAGAGGGAAAGCCCCTTGAGGCAGAACGCATTGAGCAGAGAACCAAATATGATTTAGAAATGCTTGAACAGACGGGAACTTGTAGTGGTGTGGAAAACTATTCTAGACATTTATCTCTAAGAGGAGAGGGGGAAACTCCCGCAACCTTAATTGACTTCCTTGGTGATGATTTTTTGCTGATTGTAGATGAATCTCATGTTACCCTACCTCAGGTTAGAGGAATGTATAATGGGGATAGATCTCGTAAAGAAACTTTAGTTCAATATGGATTTAGACTTCCATCTGCACTAGATAATAGACCTTTGAAATATGCAGAGTTTGACCAGAAAATCAAAAGAGCTCTTTTTGTTTCTGCAACTCCAGGAGATTATGAAAAGCAATATCCAATTATAGAACAGATTATAAGACCTACTGGCTTGCTTGATCCTTTGATTGAGGTCAGAAAAACGGAAGGTCAGGTGGATGATATATATGCAGAAATCAGGCAACGTATGGCTTTAAATGAGCGTGTCTTAGTTACTACGCTTACAATTAAAATGAGTGAGGATTTAACTGCTTACCTAAAGAAGCTTGGACTTAAGGTGGCGTATCTTCATTCTGAGGTAAAGGCCTTAGAACGTTTAGAGATTTTAAGAGATTTGCGTAGTGGTAAATATGATGTTTTAGTTGGTATCAATCTTTTAAGAGAGGGACTTGATTTGCCAGAGGTATCTTTGGTATGTATTTTAGATGCAGATAAGCAAGGATTCTTACGTAGTGCTAGAAGCTTGATTCAAACCATTGGGCGTGCTGCTAGAAATGCTAGTGGTAAGGTAATTATGTATGCAGATACTATAAGTGAGGCAATGGAGGAGGCAATTACTGAAACGGCTCGTAGACGTGAGATTCAAACCGAATATAATGAGCGTCATGGAATTGTGCCTAAGACTATTGTTAAGGCTTTACCAGAACAGGTTAGTATTAAACGCTTAGAGGATAAAAAGGCAAAAACAAAGAAAAAGCTTTCTTTAGAAGAAAAAATAGATTTGATAAATGAACTAGAAGAAGAAATGCGTGCTTATGCAAAGGATTTGAACTTTGAAATGGCAGCTCAGATAAGAGATGCAATTTTAGAATTAAAGGCAGGGAAGTAATATGTATTCACTTAAAGAGCTTTTTAAAATTGGAAATGGTCCATCCAGTTCTCATACCATTGGTCCCTTAGAAGCTTCCAAGGAGTTTTTAAAGCGCTATGGAAACCAAATAGATAAGGTAAATGTGGTATTATATGGATCTTTGGCTTTGACGGGTCGAGGGCATTTAACAGATTATATCATTGAAAAAACTTTATTGCCTACGCCTTGTCATATAGAATTTGACTTAGATACAATTGAGGAACATCCAAACACGATGATTTTTTATGGATATCGGCAGAATGAAATAATTTGTGAGATGAAGGTGATTTCTATTGGAGGTGGAGCAATTCGTATAGCTGGAGAACCAGAAAATAGTTTGAAAAGAATTTATCCATTAACTACCTTTAAAGAAATTTCAGCCTATTGCAAGGAACATAAAATAAGCTTGCCAACTTACGTGGATCAAATAGAGAAGGATTTAAATCCCTACTTGGAAAATATTTATTCTACAATGTTAGACGCTATTGATAGAGGATTAGTACAATCTGGTGTATTGCCTGGAAAGCTTCAGGTAAAAAGAAAGGCTTCCTATATTTATAGACAAAACAGCAAGGATGAGGGAATTGATCTTTTACGAAAAAAGGTATTTGCTTATGCTTATGCTGTAAGTGAAGAAAATGCAAGTGGGGGCTTAATTGTTACTGCCCCAACCTGTGGAGCCTCAGGTGTTCTTCCTGCGTGCTTAAAGTATGCTTTAGAGCTTAAAAAATATTCACACCAGCAATGTATAGATGGCTTAAAGGTCGCTGGCTTAATTGGAAATATTGTCAAAACCAATGGGTCAATTAGTGGTGCTGAGGCTGGGTGTCAGGCTGAGGTTGGAACAGCTTGTGCAATGTCTGCTGCCTTTTTAGCCTATTTAGATGGAGGAAGCCTAGATACAATTGAACGAGCAAGTGAAATTGCTTTAGAGCACCATCTTGGATTAACCTGTGACCCAGTGCTTGGCTATGTACAGATTCCATGTATTGAGCGGAATGCTGTTGCTGCCTTACGTGCTATTGATGCAGCCAAGCTGGCTTCCTATTTAAACAGCAACGATTCTAAAATTTCCTTTGACTCTGTTGTTAAAACAATGCTGAATACAGGACATGATTTAAGAACGGATTATAGAGAAACTGCAGAGGGTGGACTTGCAAAGCTATTTGAGGAGTAGAGGAGAAGAACAATGGAAGTTGGGAAGGTTATTAAACTAGAAATTGAAGATTATGATATGAACGGCTTAGGAGTATCTCATATAGATGGAATAGTCGTGTTTGTTTCAAAGGCGTTAAAGGGGGAAGTTGTTTTAGCAGAACTAACGCATATTCATAAGAAGTATGCTTTTGCTACTGCAACTAAAATCTTGACATCCTCAGTAGACCGCATTTTAAGTCCATGTCCTTATGCTGAAGGTTGTGGCGGATGCGATTTACTTCATATGAAATACAATGTGGAGTGCAGAGTGAAGGAGAATAAGGTGAAAAATGCCTTTCGTCTTTTAAATAAGAACGAAGTCATTCATTTTAATCCAATGATTCAAAATAAAAATATTCTTGGTTATCGGAATAAGATTATGCTTCCCTTTGGCTATGATGAGGACGAAAATGTAATTTATGGATTTTATCAAAAATTAACGCATTCTATTATTTCAATAGATCGGTGTGAAATATCAAATCATTATGTAAATGAGGTTGTTGAATTTATTCGTAGATTTGTAAGTGTGATGCATATTAGAGTTTATGATGAGGAAACTCATTCAGGAATATTTCGAGGGGTTATGGTAAGAAATAACTATAAAAATGAAATGATGGTTGTTTTAATTACGACCCAATATTATGACTTTTCAAGAATGTTAGAATACATTGAAGAAGATTTTCCTTTAGTGAAATCAATGTTTCTCTGCATAAATCCTAATCGTACTAATGTTGTGATGTCAGGAGAACTTATACATATCTATAAGGATAAAACCTTAACTGAAGACATATTAGGATTAAAGTTTGATGTATCTGCATTTTCTTTTATGCAGGTGAACCATGATGTATGTGAACAGATGTATTTAGAAGCCTTTCGGATGGCTAATTTGACAAAGGATATGAATGTTATAGATGCCTATTGTGGGATGGGAAGCATTACATTAAATATTGCTAAACAGGTAAATCATGTGTATGGAATAGAGCTTGTAGAAGATGCAATCCTCAACGCTAATTACAATAAAGAATTAAATCATATTTCAAACGCAACCTTTATTTGTGGACCTTGTGAGGAAGAAATCAAAAAACTTGTGAACAAGGAAAAAATAGATTGTATCTTTTTTGATCCTCCAAGAAAGGGTTGTGAACAGACATTTTTAGATACTGTAATTGAAATGAACATTCCAAAGATTATCTATATTTCCTGTAATATTGCAACAGCTGTGAGAGATATAACCTATTTATCTAAAAATAATTATGAAGTTATAGAAGTAACTCCTTGTGATCTTTTCTCTAAAACCTCACACGTTGAGAGCATTTGCTCCCTTGCCTTTAAAGCTGAAACAAAATAATTCTACTTTCTAATAGGACTAACTCATTCCAATGAGTTAGTAAATTATTATAAATAATATTGCAATTTTCTTGTGATGTAGATATACTAATAGAATAATAAAGTTAAGGAGATACCTATGCATAATCCAGAAAAAATAATTTTAAGTAATATGTGTATGATATATAATGGGGAAGAAATTTTAGTTCAAGATCGTGTGAATCCGAGTTGGCCTGGTTTGGCTTTTCCAGGAGGACATGTTGAGAAATTTGAATCTATTGTTGATTCAGTAATACGAGAAATTCAAGAAGAAACTGGACTTATAGTAGAAAATTTAAAACTATGCGGTATTAAGCAGTGGTTTACTGATAATATTAGACATATTTGCTTTCTTTACAAAACGAATCAATTTAAGGGTAGTTTGATTTCTTCAGAAGAAGGACAAAATTTTTGGATTAACAGAAAGGATTTATCTAAATATAAGCTGGCATCCAACTTCATAGATATGATAGAAGTTTTTGAAAATGATGAAATAACTGAACAATATAGAGTCTTTGTAGAAGGAAAGAAGATAAGTATATTAAAATAAAATGGTGCGATTTTAGTCGCGCCATTTTTTGTTACTTCGTAATTAAACCACCTATCATTGAACTTAGGGTATCGTTGGTTAAAACTTCAGGAAGTTTGCCATCCCAAGTATCATAGAATATAATGGAAAGAACAATGTCTGTACATTCCTTATAGGTCATTGTGTTTTGTGTATTCTCATACAAATTATCTATTAAAGCTTGAACCTTATTGATATAAGCATTTGCAGCCTCACCATTAGCTTCACCCTCAATCCGGATAGAATATGCTGCCGCGTCTGCCAATGTTTTTTCAATCTGAGCTTGGTTTTCTGCTGTGATTAGATTTGCAGCAGCCTCCAGTTCAGCAACCTTAATTTTTTGTTCAGCCTCAGCCTTTTGAGAAAGAATTGCTTCAACCTCAGCACCACCATCAATATCATCAAAGCTTACATTTACTAAGGTGATATAATAGGTTTCTAATAGAGTTTTTGTCAAATCCTCCTTGAAATCAATACGAGCCGTTTCTAACCCCGTAGATAGTAGTTCAAAGATATCATAATTGATAGTAGAACTTTGTAGGCAGGCCTTGACCAGAGTATTCAACGCCTCTGCAGGAATGTCTGTGCTGTTGGTAATACGATAGAATTTGCCAGCATTATCCTTGTCAATTTTATAGATGATGGATAAATCAAAGGTTGCATATTGGCCGTCATTGGTTTGCCCTGTTGTTCTTACACTTGCACTACGATTTGCTGTGGAAATTTGAGTGATATGCTCAAAGATAGATTTTGTATGTACACCCTCTCCATAGGTGTCATCCTGAACACCGCCCTTCATTTCATCATAGACAATGCCTACTTGGTTTGCTTCTACCTTAGTAAACAAACCAAAAACAAGAATTAACATACCTGCAAATCCTAACAAACTCAAGAAGTACAGCTTGTTATTTTTCTTTTTCTTTTTTTGTTGTAGGAAATAAATTACACCAAAGATTCCTCCTACTAGAATTAAGGATAAAACGATGCTAACAATTAAAATAATCATTCTTTTTACCTCCTATATTTCTGGCGATAGTCTTTTTGAAAAAGAAAAGACTATCACGCTTTTGTTAGCGCAACAGTCTTGAAAAATCATATTAGATTGTTAAAACCGGAAAAAAATTCGTCTTGTCGATTTTAACTATATCCTGGTAGATATCTTTCTACTCCCTGTTACACTTATAGTATATCATATGTTGTACTTTATTTCAAGATGTATCAAATGAAATTCGTTTAGAATTATAGACGTATCTAGCTTTTTCTTGTATAATAGAATTTAAGAAATGTGTAGAGAATTGTAGAAAGGATAAGGCTATGATAAATAAAATTGTATTTGATTTAGATGGAACACTATGGAAAACAGAAGAGTCTTATCTTTATGCCTATAAAAGGGTAAAGGAAGAGTTTGGACTGGAGGGTTTACCTGAGGAAGAGATTCTTTCTGTGGTGGGAATTGAACTTTCCTATGTCCGTGATTATATATTTGGCAAATATGAAAATGCTGATGAATTAACATGGCGTGCAGTAGAGTATTCTACGGAGTATGTATGGAAATATCCTTGCTTTTGCTCTTTAAATTTAAAGAGAATTTTTAAAGAGTTAGAAGAAAAATATGAGCTTTATATTATATCTGGCTGTCCTCGTATTTATATGGAGGCATTTTTAGATTGTTCAGGTGTAAAAGAATATGTTAAGAAGTCCTATACTTTAGAGGATGGAAATAAAAAAGATATTTTAAAGGAACTTTCAAAAGAAAATAAAATAGTTTTTGTTGGAGATTCCTCTCAGGATTATTCATCTATTTCTGACCATACGAAGGTATTTTTTTGCTATGCTAAATATGGTTATTTCTCATTAGATACATACGATTATGCAATTTCCTCTTTAGATGAAATTTTAGATTTGATGAAGAAGATAGAAATTAAGGAGAGAATGCTTTTGAATCAATCCTATGAGGTTGTAGGATATAAGGATTCTAGCTTAACCTTAATTTATAAAAATTCAAAATCAGCCTATTTTGGTTTTTTATCCTTAGGAGAATTATCCAATGTTAAGGAAATTTTAAAAAGAGTAAAAGAAAGAAAAATAAATATTTATGGTCCCTTTGATGGAAATACGTGGTATTCTTATCGCCTGGCTATTGACTCCTTTGATTTTGCTTTATATCCAGATTGTGCAGGCAGTAAAGAAATTCTAAACTTGTTTTTAAATGAGGGCTTTTGTATATATTGCACGTATAGCTCTACATTAGCTCCAATAAATAAGCGCGTTTGGGAGCATTGTAGGAAAAACAAGCTTCCAAAAGGATTACAAATTGCTGTTTATCAAAATGAGGAATGCTATAATCATATAGAAGAGTTATATAAAATATCTAGTATAGCCTTTCAAAAAGCAGACTTTTATGAGCCAATTTCTTTTGAGGATTTTAAAGATATTTATTTGAAAAATATTCAACTTGCACATCCAGATATTCTTATGATTTATGATAAAGAGAAGGCCATCGCGTTTAATTTTTGTTATGAGGATTTAGAAAAAAGATTTTATGTATGTAAAACAATTGCAATTCTTCCAGAATATCAAAATAAAAGTATTTTAAAGCTTCTTATTAACTATTCTTATCAGATAATGGAAGAAAAAGGCTATAAAGAGGTATTATATCATTTTCAAAATGACAGAACTAAGGTTTTGGATGGGATTTTTAAAAATAACTTTATTCGTCAAAAAAAATATGGAGTATTATGCTATGAGAATCAATAATCAAACCTGCAAACGGTGCATAAATGATAAAACAGTTAAGCATATAGCTTTTGATAAAAATGGAGTTTGTAATTTTTGTAATTCCTATGATAGAATTGCAGATAAGCTAGAGAATAGACAATATTTAGAAAGACTTTTTTTGAGCAAACTAAAGAATCATACCCACACCTATGATGTGGCTCTTGGCTTTAGTGGTGGAAAGGATTCTACCTATGTATTATACCAACTGGTTCATGATTATAAATTAAAGGTGATAGCCTATACCTTAGATAATGGCTTTTTATCAGAAGAGGCAAAAACTAAAATTAACCAACTTGTAAAAGAGCTTGGCGTAGAGCATGAATATGTAACCTGTGATATGGAGATATTAAAGGAAATGTATAAGGTTATGGTTCAAAAATATTTATCTCCTTGTATTGCCTGTTCTTTTTTAGGATATGCTGTTATGCTGAATTATGCAACCAAGGTAGATGCTGCCATAGGAATTCATGGAAGAAGTAGAGCACAGATGTTTCGCAATTATGCAGAAGATGTTGATGATGTTTTTAAGCCATTTATTTTGGAGGGCTTAAAGGAAGAGCCACGATCAATGAATGAGCTTGTTCATGATGTCATCCTTAAAATAAAAGGACTTGTTGATGCTAGACTAGCTGAACGAATTGAAAAAAATTTATTAAATGATGGACTTCAGTATGGGTTTCGTGAATTTGTTTCTTACTTTTTATATCATCCTTATGATAAGGAAGAAATCATTAAAACATTAGTAACAAATACCTCATGGAGAGTTGAAAGTGAGGAAGAGCATTTTGATTGCTTAATTCATCATGGGGCTTTATACCTAAAGGATCAAATCGCAAGAAGAAGTCATCTTTTGCCTGAATATAGTTTTTTAATTCGTAGTGGACAAATTACACGTGAGGAAGCTATAAGGGCTATAAGCTATACACATCCAAAGAAGCAGGCAAAGCTAGAATTAAGGAAGCTTTGTCATTATGCTAATATATCTTATAGACGAGTTATGTTGAAAGCGGGTATTTATAAAAGGAGATGGTGGTAATGGTCTTTTTTAAGCGATATATCCTCTTGTTTTTTGAAATTATTCTTTTATATTTTGTATGCGTATCAAGTACGCTTTATACAACTCCGTTCTTTACAAGTACTCTTTGTGTATTTTTACCTTTCTTTTATTTGGTGAGAGTTATAGATGACCTTGTGGATTATGATGAGGATTTTAAAAATAATAAGGCTCCTGTTAGTAAGAATATTTTAATCATTTTATGTGCTGTTTTCCTTATACTGACCATCTTTTTAATTTGCTATTTTAAGCTTTGGCTTGTATTTGTTTTATTCACTCTTCTTCTTTTATTTGTTTTCTTGAAAAGAGGGGCTGTCTTTGCAAAGATGCTTTTACTTCCTGTGGCTTATTGTATTTTTATTTTCTATTCCTCCTCCTTTAAAAGTTGGAATATTGTGATTGCTGTTCTATTTTTTATTCTTTCTCTTTTATATGCTGTTTATAAGTCAATGCTTCAGGTTGAATTTTATGATGATTATAAGGAGATTAGAAGTATTGGAGGAAAGGGATATCACTTAGGCAATGCAAGTATTAAAAATACGCCAGCCTATTTTACGATTCCTTATGAATTTTTTAAAGCCTTTCAGAAGGATGAAAAAGAAAAAGAGCGTTTAAAGGCAAAGATACATTCCTTTTGCAGGAAGAATCAGCTGTATGCTGTTCGATCCTCTGCTATTGATGAGGACTCCTTAAAGCATAGCTTTGCAGGAATCCATGCCACAAAGCTCAATGTTAGGAAGGAAATGGTTTTTGATGCAATTTTTGAGGTGTATCAAAGTGCTTTTTCTGATTTGGCAATCAAATATAGAAAAGCCAATCAGCTCTCTACGGAACAAATAAAAATGGCTGTTATTGTTCAAAAAATGGTACAAAATCCAGAGTATTCAGGGGTTATCTATACAATGAATCCCCAAACGAATGACCCAGATGAGATGATGATTAGTATTGTGGAGGGACTAGGAGAAGAGCTTGTCAGTGGGAGAAAGGATTCAAAGGACTATTTCTTATCCGCTAATCATATAAAAGGAGATACCTCCTTTCTTTCTATAAAGATTTTAAAAAGGCTAGAAAATCTTGCCAATCAGCTTCAAAAGAAGTATGATGCCTTTTTAGATATTGAATTTGCAGTTCAAAGGAATAGGGTATATTTTCTTCAGGCTCGTCCAATTGTACCCTATGCTGATCTTCATCCAAGTGAAAGATTACTTTTGATTGACAATTCAAATTTGATTGAATCCTATTATGGAACAACCTCTTATTTAACTCGTAGCTTTGCAAAAAGTATTTATCAAGGTGTCTATACAAAAACCCTTGAGGCAGGGCATGTTCGGAGGAAAATTATTGACTCTTTGGAGGATTCCTTAAAGAATATGCTTTTTGAATATGAGGGGAAACTTTATTATAATTTAAATAGCTGGTATCATTTAACAAGCATTTTCCCAATGAAATCCTCTACTGCCTATATGGAACAGATGATGGGGGTGTCTAGTGGCACAACACAGCATAAAAGAGTAAAATTAAATTGGCTTGATATGGTAAAGCTTGGGATTTGTTTTATTCATCGATTGCGAAAAATGGAACAATATTCAGTTCTTTTCATAAAAAAATTTAATGAAGTTGTTTTTCCCTATTATGGTCATGCCCTAGAAGGAACAACAGAAGAATTGATGGAGCTTTACCATAGAATCGAACAGGAGATTTTATCTGATTTTGCTACACCAATTCTAAATGATTGTGCAGTTATGTTTTATAATGGCAGGCTGAGCAAAAAAATTAAGAAAAAGTATGAGAATTATTATGCAGAAATTTTATCAGCGTGTATATCCTTTAGTGGAACTATGGAAAGTGCCCTTGTTTGTGAAGAATTTAATCATATAGTAAATTTAATAAAATCAGATGCTTCCTTGTTTTCTGATTTTTCTTGTCTTTCTCCTTTAGAGCTTTATAAAAAGTATCATACCTCAAATACTGAAATTAGCCAGTTGATTCAAAGCTATCTTTTGCATTTTGGTTCTAGAGTAATGAATGAGCTTAAACTGGAAACAATCACTATGATAGAAGATCCTACCCTTCTTTATAAACAAATTAAAGAGGGATTGGCTGCCCCTTTAAAAAAAGAACCCTCTAAACCAGATGGGGTAATTCCTAAAGAACTTAGAAGGCTTGCTGAAAAAACCAGGTATTATGTTGTGAACAGAGAACGTCTGCGATTAAAAAGAACCTATATTTTCTCCTTAGTACGTAATATTTTCTTGGCAATTGGTAGAAACTGGGAAAAAGAAGACAAGATAGATGAAATTACAGATATATTTTATTTGACAAAGGAAGAAATATTTGAATCTGTCCCTAATTTAAAGGAATTAATATTTAAGCGCAAGAAAGAAATGCGTGAATTTGAAGCAAAACCCTATTATTACAGAATTAGTTTCTATCCACAGCGTGTTGTTCCAGTAGAACGAAGGAGCATCTCAAATGAACTAAAGGGATTAAGCACTGGAAAAACGATTGTTCGCGGAAGAGTATCCATTATGAATGAGGCGACAGACCCATTTACACCAGGAGATATTATTGTCACCTCTAGGACAGATCCAGGCTGGATTTCTTTGTTTCCACTTGCGAAAGGGTTGATTGTTGAGCATGGAAGTATGCTTTCTCATAGCTTTGTTGTTGCAAGAGAAATGGGATTGCCTGCCATTGTGGGAATTCCAGAGATAACCTCTCTTTTGCATAACGGAGATATTATAACCTTAGATAGTGTTTCGGGGGTGGTTCATATTGAAAAATAACTATTTTAAAGAGAAGAACTACATTCATTACAGCAATTGCCATGAGGATTTTTTGTTGCTGAAGAGGTATATTCCAGCTCATGCTAAGAAGATTCTTTCCATCGCAAGTGCCTTAGATAATTCCTTAGCCTTTTTAGAAAATGATGAAGTAGAGGTTCTTGCTGTTGATTCTAATCTGAGTCAGGTTTATCTTTCTAATTTAAAAATAACAGCGATTCGGCTTCTATCCTATAAAGAATTTTTAATCTTTCTTGGATTCCAAGCAGGAGATTCTGTAAAGCTTTATGGCACCATAAAGGATCATTTGGATCCTCATACTAGAGAATATTTTGATAGTCGTCCTTTCCTTATAAAAAACAAATTGATTCATGCTGGTCGTTTTGAGCATTATTTTCATTTGTTTAAAAGAAGAATATTACCTCTTGTCGCTTCAAAAAAAAGAATTCAACAATTTATGTCGTGTACTTCCTTAGAAGAACAGGTAAAACAATATAAAAAATATATCAATAATTTTCGTTTTAAGATATTGTTTCATGTCTTTTTTTCAAAAAAAGTTATGTCAAAGCTGGGAAGAGATAAAAGTTTCTTCACATATTCTAAGGGAGCCTTAGCCAATCAGCTCAAGGAAAGAGTTGAATTAGGATTGATGTCTAATCTAAATTGCACAAATCCTTATCTTCAGTATGCAATGCTCAATCAGTATAAGGAGCTTCCCTATTATGCAAAGGAAGATGTATTTTATAAAATCAAAAGAAATATCTCTCACATCACAGTAGCTCATCAGTCCTTTGAGGAAGCTTTGCTGGAGCATAAGGAATTTGACTTTATGAATCTATCAGACATATTTGAATATATGCCAGAGGATATTTCGGGTTATGAAGAACTTATAAAGAAAGCTTGTAATCCGTATGCAAAAATTTGTTTTTGGAATATGATGAATTTAAGAGAATTTAAAGGAATGAAACGAATCAATACAAAAGAGGATTTAAAAAGAGATAAAGCAATGTATTATCAGGATTTTCTTGTCTATGAGGTGTAATATGATAGAGCATTTTTTAACAGTAGATCGCCTGGCCGTTCAATATATAAAAAATCATAAGGTTTTTAAAAAAAGCTTTAAGGAGCTATATCATGATATATATAGGATGATTGGTCTTTTTAAAAAGAAAAATTTAAAGCCAAAGGATAAGGTGGCTATTTTTATACCGCCTTATCAGTATATCTTTTATGTTACCCTATTTGCGGGAATGCTTTATCAGCTGAATTTAGTGGTTTTTGATTCTTATGAGAAAAAGCATTTAAAAGAATTGGTTCAAATAGAAAAGCTTTCCTACTGCTTTGTGGACAATAAGACAAGATTTCTTTCTATGGTCTTGCTGCCAAAATGTAAAAAAATATGTGTGAGTTCATTTTCAAAATATAGGGAAAAAGAAGCTCCTGCTTTTCATGAAGACTCCATTCTGCTCACAACCTTTACCTCAGGAACAACGGGAACACCCAAGCCAATCTACAGAACCATAAGCTTTTTACTCAAACAGGTAGAACAAATCAAATATGAAATTAACTTGAATTTGTTTTCTGTTGTTTTTGGTGGATTGCCAATATATAATATTTTATCTATTTATTCTCTTAAAACGACCTGCATTGCTAGGAAATTAAAAACCATTGCAATCTTTAAACCGGACTGTGTTTTAACTACTATTCAAAAAATATTGACAGAAAAAAGAAGCTATCCTGAAGTTAAGAATGTTATGCTTGGAGGTGCAATTCTTTATTCGTGGGAAGCAAAAAAGAGTAAGGAAGTCTTTCCTAAAGCTCAAATTACATATGTTTATGGAGCAAGTGAAGGAGCAATCATCTATAAAACAAATTTAGATTCTTATATAAAAAATCCATTTATTTTTGATATTCCTGCAAAGGATATTAATGTAACGATAGAACAAAAAAACTTCTCTGGTGTTGGAGAGATTGTTATTTATGGAGATAAGGTGAACACCTTAAATCATATGCATTATACAGGAGATTTAGGAAGGCTAGAGAATGGCAAGCTTATCCTAGTTGGAAGAAAAAAATATTCTTCCTTAGAATTAGGAATTTATAATTACTGCTTAGATGAGGAACTTAGAATGGAAAATGAAACAAACATTTTTACATTTTATTATGATCAAAAGATTTATGTGGTTTCTGAAAAAAAACTAAAACATAAAAGAGAAGGATTCTATTATATTACTATGAAGCAACTCCCTATGGATTTAAAGCATAAAACAAAGCTAAACTATCAGGAATGCATTAAGCAAATAAATAAGCAAAAGAATAAATAAAAAATATAAAGCATAGGATTAATGGGTGATGACTATGCTTTTTTATCTTATTGGAATTAAAGGCTCAGCCTTGAGTGCATTAGGTAAAATTCTTTCTAAAATGGGACATATAGTGCGTGGAGTGGATGTTGAGGAGGAATTTTATACGCTTAAGCAACCATTGAATATTAAAGTGGAAAGTTTTTCTAATATGAAATTAAAGAAATGCTATTTTTATATTATTGGAAATGCATTTGTAAAGCATAGTGTTTCTAAGTTTTTACAAAATATGAATTACAGATATATGCTATACCCTGAATTTTTAAGCTATTTTTTCAAAGATAAAAAATGGATTTGTGTAAGTGGTACCTCAGGTAAAACAACAACAACCAAGATGCTTGCGACAATATTTCCTAAGACAACCAGTCTGATTGGAGATGGGTCCTATCAGGTGGGGAAAGATGGGCATTTTATTTTAGAGGCTTGTGAGTATCGGAATACCTTTTTACATTATCGTCCTTATATATCTTTAATTTTAAATGTGAATTATGATCATATTGATTTTTTCAAAACTAAGGAAGCCTATGAAGCCTCCTTTATTAAGTTTGCAAGCCAAAGCAAAATATGTGTTGTTAATGGAGATGAGTTTTCCTATCGAGATAAAACTATCATTACCTATGGCAGAAAGGAAAGCAATGATGTCGTTTTTACTTATGACAGGGGAAAGGTTACTATTTTAAGAAAGACCTTTACCTTGCCTGTTCATGGATTAAAATATGCTTATGATTTTGTTGGAGCCTATCTGGTTGCAAAGCTTTTAAATCAGTATGACCATATCATTCAGTCAAGAATGATACAGTTTAAAATGCCTAAGCGCAGGTTTGAAAAAACGATATGGAAGGATCAAGTCCTTATTTCTGATTATGCTCATCATCCAAATGAAATAGAGGCTATCTTGGAATCCATAAAGGAACAATATCCTGCAAAGCGAAAGATTTGTATTTTTGAGCCTCACACCATTTCTAGACTTCAATGCTTTGTTGAGGAGTATAAAAAAATTCTAAGTCAGTTTGATGAATGCTATCTTTATCCTTTGTTTAGTAGTGCAAGAGAGGCTCACAACCTTATTCTTGAAAAAAATCTTTATAAACAGCTTTCCTTTCAGAATTATGATTTTCATACTAAACAGCAATTCTTTAATGAAAGGGATGTCGTGATTGCTTTTTTAGGGGCTGGTGTGATTGATCGAGCATACGAAGCGTATAAAAAGGAAGCAGAAGAGAGATAATTATGCTCTCTTTTTTCATTTTAAAAATCATATGGTAAAGCAAAATCAAAACCAGAGTTTGCATTTTGTCGAATGGTAAAATGTTGAAACGTTTTCATGAAAATTATTGAAAATTGTTTTTCTGTATGATATAATCATACTGAATTGTGAGGTGATTTTTCCATGGCAAACACTACAATATATGATGTTGCTGGAGCAGCTAAGGTTTCATTAGCTACTGTCAGTAGAGTAATGAATAACCCTGAAAAGGTAAATCCTGAAACAAGAGAAAAGGTATTACGCGTTATTAAAGAGTTAGGATATCGTCCTAATGCTATTGCACGTGGTCTTGCAAGTAGAAAAACCACGACAATTGGAATTGTAATGGCGGATGTATCTAGATCCTCTACTGCACAATTATTAGGAGGAATACAGGACATTGCAAAGAAATATGAATATTCCATTAAAATTTTCTCAATCAGTGCAGATGAGGATATTACGGATGCTATGAGAACGGTTATAGCTGAACAGGTGGATGGAATTTTGTTCTTAAATGATGAATTGGAAAAAGAGCAAATGAAAATTGCAATGGATGCAATCAAGGATGCTATGATTCCAGTGGTTTTATCCAATGTTTTCTATGAGGATGAGGATATTCCAGGTGTTGCCATTAATTATGAAATGGCAACCTATGAAATCACAAAGAGAATGCTAAACTATGGCAGAAAAAATGTTTATCTTTTTTCAACAGTTCGGAAGTATTCTGTTAACACTCAAAAAGAGGCAGGCTATATTGATGCTATGAAGGAAGCAGGATTGGAGCCTAAAATCTTTAGAACAAGTGGGGATGTTTCTATCAACGCACTTCATTTTAAGGAGTTTTTTAAGGATATCAAAATTGATGGGGTAATTGCTGTAAGAGATAGCATTGCGATAAGCTTTATGAATGTTGCTCAGGAATATGGAGTTAAGATTCCAGATGACATTTCTGTTGTGGGATTACAAAATACAAAATATGCAATTTTATCTCGACCAAATTTGACCTGTGTTGATACTCCAGTATATGATATAGGAGCTGTATCTATGAGACTTCTTACAAAATTTATGAAGCAAGAAGAGGTTGGAAATCGAAAGGTATTATTGCCATATCGTTTTATTAAACGAAAATCAACAAATTTATAGTTTTGATGAAAAGATTTTAGTAGAATGAATTTTCTTTGTTTTAGAGAATCTGTATTTGGTGAAAACAGATCAAAGGCTTCATTTGAATTACACTCTTGGAGAAGCAATCAGTTTAAGTGTCATAGAGTTTCTATGGAACTAAGGTGGTACCGCGAAAGTTTATTTCGTCCTTAGATTTTTCTAGGGACTTTTTATTTTAAAGAAAGAGAGATTAGAATATGGGTATTTATGAAGAATTAGAATGGAGAGGACTGATTAAGGATGTATCAGATCCTTCGATTAAAGAGAAATTGAATGCTGGAGGTATGACGTTTTATATTGGTACTGATCCAACAGGAGACAGCTTGCATATTGGACACTTTTCAAGCTTTTTAATTTGTAAACGATTAAAGGATGCAGGTCATCATCCAATTGTTTTGGTTGGTGGTGCAACAGGACTTATTGGTGATCCTAAGCCAGATAGTGAGCGTCCTATGATAACGAGAGAAACAGTAGACCACAACTTCCACTGTCTAAAGGAGCAGCTGACAAAGCTTTTTGGATGTGAGGTTGTAAATAATTATGACTGGAGTAAGGATATTAATTTTATTGACTTCTTAAGAGATTTTGGAAAATTTTTCAATATCAATTATATGCTGAATAAGGATATTGTATCTAGAAGACTTGATGCAGGAATTACCTATACGGAATTTTCCTATATGATTATGCAGGCACTGGACTTTTGGTGGCTATATAAAAATAAAAATGTTACTATGCAGGTTGCAGGTCAGGATCAGTGGGGGAATATTACGGCGGGTATAGAGCTCATCCGTAAGAAGGAACAAAAGGAGGCCTATGCCTTTACTATGCCACTTTTAACGAAGAGTGATGGCACAAAATTTGGTAAAACCAATGGGCAGTCTGTGTGGTTAGACCCTAATAAGACCTCACCTTATGAAATGTATCAATTTTTCATTAACTCAGAGGATTCTAAGGTTATTGATTATTTGAAGTTTTTAACCTTCCTATCTAAAGAGGAAATTGAAGAATTGGAAAAAAAGAATATGGAGGCTCCACATTTAAGAGAAGCCCATAATGCTCTTGCAAGAGAGGTGATTACCTTCTTACATGGACAGGAAGCCTATGAAGAGGCATTAAGGATTTCTAAAGCTTTATTTAGTGGGAATGTTAAAGAATTAACCGCGAAGGAAATTGAAATGGGCTTTAATGACCTTCCCACTTTAGAGGGAAGAGATATTTCATTAGTTGATGCGTTAATTGAACTAAAGCTTGCATCCTCTAAAAGAGAAGCAAGAGAGTTTATACGAAACGGTGCAGTAAGTATAAATGGAGATAAGCAAATAGATGAAGCCTTTGTTCTTTCTAAGAAGATTGCTATTGAGGGAAAATTTATTGTTTTAAGAAGAGGAAAGAAGCTATACGCTTTGCTTCGGTATTAGAATATAAAAAGAGAAAAAGGAACTAAAAGCAGTTCCTTTTTCCTTTTTGGGAGAGATTATTTGAAAAGTTATTATTTATCACACAACAATATAATACCACTTATGAAAGCGCTTGTCAAATCTTTTTTGCGAATTTATGTTTTTTATTTCTTTTAAAAAATTGTAAAAACCATACTTTAATGTTATAATGAAAAAGAGGTGATACGCAAAATGAATCGTAAGCAAATAGTTATGGAGTATCGGACGAGTGGAATGCTTAAGGGACATCGGCCTTGTGTAGTCTATTTAAAACAAAATAATGGAAATATCTACACAAAGGGAACAGCTGATTTCATTATGAGTATAGGAAAAGAATATTTATATTTCCAGCGTCTTTCTATGTTTACAAAGCGTTTGCTTCCAAATAAGGATTTTGCAGTACACTTACCTAGAATTAAATCCTATCATATAAGAATTCAAAATCCCGTAGTTCAATGTCTTACATTATATACCTTTGAGAAATTTTATATAGAAATCTATTACTATATTAAAACATCAGATACATACGAAACAGAAACCAATATTGCCTATATCCTTAAAATGCTTGAGGAACGTGGAGTAAAGGAGCTATCCCTATGAAGCCATTGACGACTAAGGAAAAAGAACTAATCAAAAAAATAGAAAAACAACAAAAAAAACAAAGCTTTCAGGATAAGAAGGAAATGTATTTAAAACAGACAGATAGAAATTATAAGGATGGGGATAGAAATTGATTATAATAGGAGAAATGAATCATTTGAAAGTGCTGCGTAAGAGTGACTTAGGGTATATGCTGACAGATGGAGGAGAAGAAATTCTTTTGCATTATAAGGAAGCAACCTCTGAGCTTTCACCAGAACAAATGATAGATGTTTATGTATATACAGATAAGGAAAATCGAAAAACAGGAACAATGGCACAGCCTAATCTAAGAATGGGAAAGCCTAATTTTGTTCAGGTTGTTAATCGTATAGATGGAGTAGGGGTCTTTGTAGACAATCATACTCCTAAGGATCTACTGATTTCTAAGGATTATTTACCTTATGAGCTTAGCCAGTGGCCAGTAGTAGGAGATATGGTTTTCTGTGAAATAAAGCTTAAGAAAAATAGTCTGGTTGCTAAACCAGTCAATCGCTTTGATGTTCTTGCTCTTCATAGTGAAACGGCATATCAAGAAACAGAGCTTGTATCTGCCTATGTTCTTCGAGTTGCTGAAAAAGGACTTGGCCTTATTACAAACGATCTTGTTTATGTCTTTGTTCCCAATGCTCAGTTTAGAGGAACGTATCGTTTGGGGGAGGCAGTATTAGTAACCATTACCAAAATGCTTGATGGTGAAGCCTATGGAAGTCTTAACGAGCATAAGGAAAGACTGATGGATACAGATAAGGAAACGATTCTTTCTTATTTAAAGGAGCATAATGGAAAGCTTCCTCTTACTGCAAAGTCTAGTAGTGAAGAGGTTGAACGGTTTTTCCAGATGTCTAGAAAAGCATTTAAAAGGGCTTATGGAGCCTTATATAAAGAACATTTGATTGATTTTGATGAAAATAATACGTATTTAAAAAAGCTATAGGAATATAGCTTTTTTCCAAAATATACATATATAATGTTTATTTGAAAGATATAGTTAAAGTGGGTGGTGATGCTATGGAGCTAAAGGAAGGATTTATCATATGTTCAGATTCTTTTAAGGAAAAGATTTTAAGAGAAACTCATTCAATCCAAAATTATATATTTTTAACACCTTCAGAGTTTAAAAAGCGAATTACCTTTCGTTTGAAAAAGTCAGCTGTATTTAAGCTGATGAAGCATTATGGCTTTTCATATTCCATAAGTCAAGAATATGAAAAAGCATTAGAAAGAATTGAAGATAAAACCTATAATCATCCTAAGTTAGATAGTATTGTTTCAGTTTATCGCTATTTAAAACAAGAGAATTTAGTTGAAGAGGATCCTTTATTTTTAATTCGATTAAGGCAGTTTCCAGTTACGTTTATAGACCCAGAGCATTCCAAAGAATATGAGGCTCTTCATAGGCTTACAGCTTCTTATACAGAGGTATATGAGGTTGAACCTGTGAAGTCATCTTATGTGCCTGTGGTTTATGAATTTAAGACGGCTTTGGAGGAATGCCTTTATGTTATGAATCAGGTGAAGGAGCTTTTAAGATTAGGAATCTCCTTAAATCATATTTATCTTGCTAATTGTGATGAGGATTATATTTTTTTGTTTCGGCGTTTGGGAAAAGCCTTTGGTATTCCCATTCAGTTTGATGCCTACAAAAATATTTCCTCGGCAGAAATTGTTCAGCAGTTTTTGAAAATGTGTGAAATAGAGGATAGCTTTTCTAAGATTATTCAAGGATTAGATTCTAATAATGCCTTGTTTTCTGTTTTGATAGATATTCTTAATGAATATGAATTGGAGAAGGAAAGCCCTAAGGAATGTCTTGATTTTTTAAAGGCAATTCTAAAGAAAAGAAGGTTTCCACAAAAAAAATATGAGCAGGCAGTCTGTTTGGTTAAGGATACTATGCTGTTTTCAGAAGAAGACTATGTATTTTATGTTGGCTGTAACTTAGGCAGTACACCAAGAACGTTTAAAGAGGATGGCTTTTTAAATGATAAGGATTTGGCTTTATTAGGCCAGACGACATCCCTTGAACAAAATGAGCTTGCATATCAAAGAGTGAAGAAGTGGTTTTTAAGTACACCTCATTTGACCATAACCTATAAGCTTTTTAATCATAAGGAAATGGTTTTGCCTGCCCCTCTTTTAGAGGATTTGGGAATGAAACCACTAATGGATGTAGCAATTTCCTATGGATATGCACAACAGGAGGACGAGCTTAGACTAGTGGGACTTTATGACCTATATTTAAAATATGGGCAGTGGCATAAGGATTTAGAGGCCTATGGCATAGGAACTGCCTCTTATAAGAGCTTCAACCATAGCTATAAACCAATAGAGGCATCCATTTTAAAGGATCATTTTGATAAAAAGCCTCTTCGACTGGCTTATTCTAATGTTAAGCTTTATTTTGCTTGTCCTTTTTCCTACTATGCAGATCGTATTTTAGGATTAAATGAATTTAAACCTCAGATGGCAGCTAGAATGGGTACATTTGCTCATGCAGTGCTAGAGGATAGCTATGCCCCTGATTTTAATTTTGACACTTCCGCTTCAAAACATCAAAAGGAAAATGCCCTTGATGGTAAGGATGCTTTCTTTTTTCAGCAAATGGTGAAGGTTTTACGTAATTTGATTGAATTTAATCAAGAGCATGAAAGGAATAGTCAGCTCAATCAATTTCAGCAGGAAACGCATATAGAGGTCACAAAGGAGGATTACACCTTTGAAGGATATATTGATAAGCTAATGTATACTATTGAAAATGGTGAGGTATATGCAGCAATTGTAGATTATAAAACAGGTGCTGATATTGTAAGTCTGGATAATATAGAGGATGGCTTTCACCTACAACTGCCTTCCTATATGTATTTGCTATCAAAATATGAAGCCTTTAAAGGATTAAAGCTTCATATTATAGGTATCTATTTGCAGAAGGTCAATATTGTCATTTTTGATACAAAGTCTGATATTGAAGTACAAATGTCTAAGAAATTTATGCTGGAAGGGTATAGTGTGGCAAATCCTACTCTTCTTAAGAAGCTGGATCCAACGTATGAAAAAAGTACGTATATTAAATCCTTAGGAATGGGAAAAGATGGATTTTTAAGATATTCCAAGATTTTTTTAGAACATCAGCAGGATGAAATTATATCTATGGTGGATCAGTTGCTAGATCAAGCCTCTGATCACATTCATAAGGGAGAGTTTAAAATTGCTCCTAAAAAAATAAATGAGAAGAATGTTTCCTGTATGTTCTGTAAATATAAGGATCTTTGCTTCTATGAATATGAGGATTTAGTTGAGCTAACCTATAAACCCTTTGGAAAGGCTGGTGAGCAGAATGGCATGGACTGAGATGCAAAAGCAGGCTATCTATAAGCGTGGTACGAATTGTATTGTTTCCGCAGGGGCAGGGTCGGGGAAAACGGCAGTACTTTCTGAACGTATTTTACAGTACTGCTTAGATGGTAAGGATATTTGCAGTTTTTTAGTTCTTACCTTTACTAACGCTGCTGCGGCAGAAATGAAGGAGCGTATCCGAAAGAAATTAATTGCAAATCAACTTCAAAAACAGGCATCTCGTATTGATAGTGCCTATATAACAACCTTTGATGCCTTCAGCTTGTCGTTGGTAAAAAAGTATTATTTTTATTTAGGTGTTGATAAAGACATCACCGTTATGGATCAGTCTTTGCTGGAGGTCAAGAAAAAAGAACTTCTTGATCAAATGTTTGAAGAGGGCTACCAAAAAGAAGATTCCAGGTTTTATAGCTTATTAACAAAATATACAAAGCAAAATGATGAAAATATCAAAAAAATGGTTTTAACTATTTTATCTAAGCTAGAGCTTATTGTTGATGAAAAGAATTTTTGTAAGACATATGAAGAAAAATATTATTCAGCAGATTTTATGAATCATTTGCTTAATCATTATGAACAGCTTTGTTTAGATTATGTAAATAGCTTTTTTCAGGAAGTAAAGAAGCTTTTAAGGCTTACAGAAACAGATCCTGCAAGTAAGAAGCTTTATGATGAACTATTACATATTATAGAAGGCTATAAAGCCAAAAGCTATGATGAGGCTGCATTGTGGTTAGCACAGCTTACCCTACCTAGAATCCAGCCTAAGGCTTTAGAAGAGGTTAAATTACAAAAAACAAGATGCTCAGAGGTGCTAAAGGAGCTAAGATTAAAATATTTTTCAAAATATATCTTCTTAAATGACGCTAAGGAAGAGATTTATGCCATTAAGGATGACGTTTTATATCTTTTAGAGCTTGCAATGGAGCTGAAACAGCGTCTGGACTCCTACAAAAAGGAGCTTATGGCCTTTGATTATATGGATATTGCAAAAATGGCAATTCACTTAGTTAAAGAAAATGAAAATGTCCTATTAGAGCTTAAATCTAGCTTTACAGAGATATTAATTGATGAGTATCAGGATACCTCTGATGTACAGGAAACTTTCATTTCTTATATTTCAAATCAGAATTGCTATATGGTTGGGGATATTAAGCAGTCTATATACCGATTTAGAAATGCAAATCCTTATATTTTTAAAGATAAATATAGTGCCTACTCCAATCAGGATGGGGGGATTAAAATTGATTTAACTCATAATTTCAGATCTCGTAAGGAGGTTATAGAGGATATCAATTTGATTTTCTCAAATCTAATGACGCTTTCCTGTGGAGATGCAAATTATGCTTTAGAGCATCTTATGCGTTATGGACAGATTGAATATGATAAGACCTTAGAGTCTAAGGATTATCATATGGAGATTCTGACCTATGGAGAGCAGGAGGCATTTTCTGCTGAGGAGGTAGAGGCTTTTATTTGTGCAAGGCAAATTAAAAAACTAATGCAGGAACAACCTCTTTGCTTGAAGGGAGGAATCTTTAAACCAGTAGAATATCAGGATATAGCCATTCTTATTGATAAGACAAAAAGCTTTGTTACGTTTAAACGGGTATTTGAATTTATGGGTATTCCTTTAGCAATAGAAGCTGATATGGATTTAAAGGATTCTATATTGCCAAAGCTATTTTCTAATATTTTTGTTTTGCTTGTGAAAACCTTAAAGTCAGAGCTAGACAAGTCCTATGAGCATGCCTTAGCTAGTGTTGGTAGAAGCTTTTTATTTGAATTTAGTGATACTGAAATTTATCTTATGCTTAAAGCTCATCAGGAGAATATACTCACCCAAAGGATAAGGATTCTTGTGAATGAAATAAAGGACATATCCTTAGAAGAGCTTTATTTCAAAATTATAGAAGAATTCTCCTTTTATGAGCGTCTTTCTCTCATTGGGGAAGTGAATGCCTCCTGTATTGTTTTAGAATATATCCATTCCTTATTTATAACAATGGCCAATGCTGGAATGGAGCTGAGTGAGGCTTGTAGCTACTTTGCTAGTATCTTTGAAAATGACATTTCTTTGAAATATAAGCTGAATGAGGCATCCTCTAATTGTGTTCATTTGATGACAATTCATAAGTCTAAGGGATTGGAATTTCCCTATTGTTTTTTTCCAATGCTTGGAAGTAAGTTTAATCAAGCTGAGCTTAAAGAAACCTATGGACTATCCTCTCAGTATGGACTTTATATTCCATTTTCTGATGAAGCCAATAGTAATACAATCATCAAAACCCTTGTTGAGGAAGAAATCCGCAAAGCAGATTTATCAGAAAAAATTAGATTATTTTATGTAGCTTTAACCCGTGCTAGAGAAAAGATATTCTTAATATCTAAGGTAATAGATAAGGAAGAACCTATTTCCATAGATAAGGTTTCCTCTTTCAATCAGCTCTTATATACACAATTCTTTTTTAAGGAATACTTTCGACCCGTAGATATCTCTGAGCTGGGTTTGAGTAAAGGGTATTTACAGCTAAAGCATACTATAAAAAAGCTTGAGGGAAAGAAGATTTCTTATCAGGATGACCAATACATTGGAAGCTATCTAAACAAGCAAAACATTTCTAAAGAGCTTATGGAGCTTACAGATTCTCATCTAAAGCAAGCCTTAGAGCTTGGAAATAAATTCCATGCTTGTCTAGAGGTTCTTGACTTTAAGAGGGACAATATTGACGAATTGCCAGTAGATTCCTTTATGAAGCATACTCTTCATAAAGTGCTATCAACCTCAGTTTTTGAACAGATTTGCTTTGCAAAAACATATCATGAGCATGAATTTTATTATGAGGCTTATCATGGAATCATTGACCTTCTATGTATTTATGATGACCATATTGATATTATTGATTACAAGCTTTCAAACACAAGCAGTGAGGAATATCTAAGGCAGCTAAGCATATATAAGGCATATGTAGAACAGCATAGTAGTCTACCCGTTTCCTGTTATTTATTATCTATCCTAAAACAAGAAGTAAAGAAGGTTTTATAATTGAAAAAAATTCATCCCTTTCAGCCTGTTTTTAATGAAAATTCAGAAATTTTAATCTTGGGGTCCATGCCATCCGTAGTTTCGGTGGAACGAGGCTTTTATTATATGCATCCACAAAATCGGTTTTGGAAAATGCTATCTAAAGTGTATAAAGAAGATGTCTATCAACTGAATATAGATGGAAAAATAGACTTTCTTCATAGAAATCATATTGCTTTATATGATATTGTTTTATCGTGTCTAATTGACCAGTCTAAGGATGCGAGTATTGAGCAGGTAGTCTGTACAGATATACTAAGCCTAGTTCAAAGACTTCCAATTCGTAAAATTCTTTTAAATGGTAGGAAAGCATATTCTATTTTTTGCAACGCTTACCCAAGGCTTCAAAGTCTTGCAGTATGCATGCCTTCTACTAGCTCTGCAAATGCCAGAATGTCTTTAGATTCGCTATGTAAGGTTTGGGAAGAGGCTTTACTAGACACGACTTATTTGATATAATACGAATGAATTTAGGAGGTAGACTTTATGGAATATTATCGCTGTGGAACAATTATGACAACTCACGGAATAAAAGGAGAGGTAAAGATTAAGGTAACCTCTGATTTTGATCGTTTTTTTAAGGGGAGTAAACTCTATATTTTGCATAATGATGAATATGTTCCTGTTGTTGTTCATAAGACAACTCCCTTTGGTAAATATATTCTGGTAAGCTTTGAAAATCTGCTAGATATTAATCTGGTTGAAAAATTTCACTTAAATGATATTTATGTAAGTGAAGAAGATAGAGAGGAACTAGAGGAAAATGAATTCTATTATAGTGATTTAATTGGCTGTGAGGTTTATAATCAGAATCATCAATTTCGAGGGATTGTTGAGGAGATCAAGGAGATGCCTCAATGCGATTATTTATATGTTGCCTACAATCAAAGACATTACTATGTTCCTTTTATTAATGAATTTGTAGTAGAGGTAACAGATAAAATTTATATTCAGGAAATTGAGGGCTTGATTCGTGAAAATTAAAATCTTAACTTTATTTCCCAATATGCTTGAAGGGGTATTCAAGGAATCTATTTTGAAACGGGCAATTGAACAAAAGATATGTAGTGTGGAATTGATTGATATGCGGACCTATTCTTTGGATAAGCACCATCATGTAGATGATACACCCTATGGAGGTGGAGCAGGTATGGTGTTAGCCTGTGATGTTGTGGATCGTGCCATTGAGGCAAATTCTACAAAGGAATCCTACAAAGTATTATTAACCCCGCAGGGGAGGACCTATAAGCAAGCCATAGCAAGAGAATTATCTAGTAAGAGTGAGCTTATTCTTGTTTGTGGTCATTATGAGGGCTTTGATGAACGCATTCGCTCCTTTGTAGATGATGAAATCTCAATTGGGGATTATGTACTCACTGGGGGAGAGTTAGCCGCCGTAGTATTATGCGATAGTATTATCCGTTTGCTAGAACATACCATTCGTAAGGAAAGTAGTGAGGACGATTCTTTTTCTGATGGATTACTGGAGTATCCACAATACACTAGACCTGTTGAGTACAAAGGGAGTAGAGTTCCAGAGGTTTTAGTCAATGGAAATCATAAACTGATTCGAGAATATCGCTTAAAGGAATCCTTGAGAAAAACTTATGTGAGAAGACCAGATTTATTAGTAAAGAAGGAACTGACTAAGGAAGAAGAAAGGCTTCTTGCAGAAATTAGGGAAGAACAAAAATCAAATGGCTGATACGTTTTGTATCAGCTTTTTTCATAACTCGATTCTTTTTTTCTCATACTATGAAGGGTGAAGAAAATGATCCAAAAGCTCTATCATTTTATAGTAGATAAAAAAATACCAACTCTAGCTAGTGCTATTGCGTTTACCTTTATTATGAATGGTGGGTCATTTCTTTTTCTTTTTGTGATTCTTTCAGGCTTTTTCTCTAATTCCTTTCAGGAGCTTATTTTAAATACAATAGAGGATAGTAAGCTAAAGGACTTGATTGCTTATTTTTTTAATTATCAAAACAATATTTCCTATTCCATTCTCCTTGTCATAACCAGTATATATTCTGCTTCATCACTTTATTATCACTTGATAGGAATTGTTGAATTCATTACAGAGCAAACCTACAAAATCAGTGTTTCTAAGCGAATCTTAGCCATAGGAATTACCATTGGGTATTTAATTGGCTTAAATATCATTACTCTTTTAGCAAGTGAGATTATTCTACGCTTGGGCTATTTGTATCTTTTTGTTTCTTTGCTATTACTATTGATTATTTTTATTCTAACTGTATATGTTGTCCATGTAATTAGCTTTAAAACCTATCGTTTAAAATCAATATATAGGGGGATTGTTTTTACAACTCTATATTTTATTTTTTTCACGATTGGCTTTGTTATTTATTTAAGATTGTTTTCAAATTTTAAAATTGTATACGGTATTCTTTCCTTTTTTATCATTCTGTTTTTTTACATATATATGCTTTGTATTGGATTGTTATTAGGCATTAATCTAAATCACTTAGACATAAATTTTTGGTTTTTGTCGAAAAATAAAGAAGAGGAGGTGAAGGAATGAAAAAAATTGTCTTCCTAGTTCTTTTTGGACTTTGTCTATGCTTGGGTATCCAGGGAAGTGCTTATGGATTTGGATTGGTAAATAAAGGTAATGCCAGACCAAATGTAGGAAAATATGAAACTATTCTAAAGGAAAATCAAGGCGTTTATATTGGACCAGATACAAAGGAAATTTATTTAACCTTTGACTGTGGATATGAAAATGGACATACAAAGAAAATACTAGAGGCTTTACGAAATACAGATACAAAAGCAATCTTTTTTATTACAGGTCATTATTTAAATTCCGCTACGGAGCTTGTACAGGAAATGCTTGAAGATGGACATATCATTGGAAATCATACATTTTCTCATAAGGACTTTACAAAATCCTCTAATGAAGAAATAATGAGTGATATTCATAAATTAGAAGTAGCCTTTGAAGAAAAAATGGGTGTGAAAATGTCAAAATATGTTCGACCTCCAAGAGGAGAGTTTGACGAAAGAAGCTTAAAGCTTTTAAAGGATAATGGATATGCTTCTGTATTTTGGTCACTTGCCTATGTAGATTGGCATCAGAATATATTCCATGGAGATCAATATAGCTATAAGCAAGTTATGAAAAGAATTCATAATGGTGCAATTCTTCTTATGCATACAGTATCTAAGGATAATGCAGAAGATTTAGAAAGTATCATAGTTAAATTAAAAAATGATGGTTATGTTTTCAAATCCATTCAAAATGTGATATAATAGCTTTATAAAGGCTAGGTGAAAAGTTCTATGGCAGCAAATTTTATCATACTTGCGGATGATTCTTTGGCAGTTCAGCAGAAAATTGAAGAAATACAAAATGGGTTTGAACTTGAGGTTGAACCAATTGTGTATAATGCATTAGAAGAAGGAACCTATGCTATCGTTGATGAATTAACAACGGTTTCCTTGTTTGACGAAACAAAGCTAGTTATTGTGAAAGGAGCAGAGGCTCTTCTTGCGAGAAGTGATAAGGCGTTTTTAGAACTTCTTAAAGCTATGAATGACCAAAGTAGCTCCAATGTTTTGATTCTGATATTTATGAATTCCATAGAAAGCTCTAATGAGCAGTATCAAAAGCTAAAAAGATTTTCCTCAGTATTTGAGGCTAAGACAAAGAATATTAATTTAGAGGAGTATGCTACAAAAAGATTTCAAGAAGAGGGCTATCAGGTAGATTTAGATACCATTAAGCTACTTGTAAGCTTTTCGGATAGCTTTTCTAAGCTAAGAGGCTATATGGATCAGCTAGAATGCTATAAGGAACAGGAAAGAAGGATAACCAACCAAGATGTTACCCTTTTGATTCCTGAGCCATTAGAGGATAATGTCTATGCTTTGATTGATGCTGTTTTATCTAATGATAAACGATTAATGCTAAAAGGGTATCAGGATATGAAGCTTAGAAGTATGCAGGCCTCCAACTTGATTAGTCTTCTTATAAACAAGTTTCAGGAGCTGTATAATGTAAATATTTTAATTAAATCTGGTATGAATCAGGCTTCTTTAGCGGAATTGTTTCATATATCATCTGGGCGTGCGTATTATATGATAAAGAACGCAAAGGAACACTCATTAGACACGATTCAAGCTCATTTAAATCGGCTGAATTTACTGGATTATCAAATTAAAACAGGTAAAATTGATCAAAATATTGGTTTGGAATTATATTTTTTAAGATAAGGGAAACTTTTTGTTTCCTTTTTCTATTGACAAAGATACAAAACGATTGTACTATAAAGGTAGAACAAGGAGGCGATATCGTGGAATGGCGAAATGATAAAGCCATTTATTTACAGGTGATAGAGCTGTTTAAAAGAGACATTATTTTAGGGAAATATAAGCCAAAGGATAAAATTTTGTCTGTACGAGATTATGCTTTCAAATTAGGGGTAAATCCCAATACGATTGTTAAAGTGTATGACCTTTTAGCACAGGAGGGATTTATTGAAGCTCAAAGTACGAACGGTTATTATATCACAGAAAAAAAAGAGATTTTAGAACGTTTGAAACCAGAGTTTGCAACAACCTATTGTCAGGAGTTCCTTGCGCAGATGGCAAGTATAGGATATTCCAAAAAAGACGCAATAGAGTTGCTAAAGGAGGATGAGTGAGATGGTTTTAGTTTGTGAAAATGTAGTCAAAAATTATGGTTCTAAGGAAGCATTAAAAGGAGTGTCCTTAGAATTGGAAGCTGGTAAGATAGTTGGATTATTAGGGCCAAACGGAAGTGGAAAGACAACTCTAATCAAGATTATCAATGGTCTATTAACAAAAAATTCAGGGAATATAACTGTATGTGGTTATCCAATTGGTGTAGAATCAAAGAAGCATGTTTCCTATTTACCTGAGCGTACCTATTTGAATCTAGACATGCGTGTAAAGGAATGTATACAAATGTTTCAGGATTTTTATGAGGATTTTGATTCTGCTAAGGCATATCGTCTTGTAGAACAGTTGAACATTAAGCCTGAGGAAAAAATGAAGCATCTTTCTAAGGGGACAAAGGAAAAGGTTCAGCTTGTTTTAGTGATGAGTAGGAATACAGATTTATATGTTTTAGATGAGCCTATTGCAGGAGTTGATCCAGCAGCAAGAGATTTAATTTTAAACTTAATAGTGTCTAATTTAAATCCAAATGCAACACTTTTAATTTGTACGCATCTAATTCATGATATTGAATCTATATTAGATGATGTAGTTTTTATTAATGAGGGAAAAATAATTTTGCATAGAAATGCGGATGAGCTAAGGGCTGAAAATAATGGAAGCATTAATGATGCATTTAGGGAGGCGTTCAAATGTTTTTAAAAGTATTTAAGTATGATTTTAAAGCAATCTTTTTTAAGTTTATTCCTGTTTTGGCAGTATTGCCTGTCCTAGCAATCTTAGTCCGTATTGTAAATTTGCTAGATGCAACCAATGTATTTGCAGGAATGGTAATTGTATTATTTAATGGATTATTTGCATTGAGCTGCTGTTTACTTACCATTTATACTATTGTGATTTGTATTATGCGGTATGTTAAATCTCTATTTAGGGATCAAGGATATTTGACGCATACTCTGCCTGTTTCAAAGCACCATCTGTTATTATCACAGCTACTGGCAGATTTCCTGATGGAGCTCATATCCATAGCGTTAATCTTTATTTGCTTGTTTATTGCCTATTTTACTCCAGAGATATTCTCTCTTATTGCTCAAGTTTTGTCTGAAATGTTTGAGATTGTAATTTCTTCAGAAGATTTAGGATCCTTTGCTGGAACCCTTATTTTACTGGTATTTGCAATATTTTTTCAAGCCATACAAAGTATATTTATCATTTATACAGGAGTAGCACTGGGGCATTCTTTCCCTAAAAATAAAGGAATCCTGTCTGTGGTTTTCTGTATAGCTATTAACTATGGAATTAATATTATTAATTTTATTCTTATGATTATGGTTTCAATTTTAGATTTTGCAGTGATTAATGTTGAACAAGTATTCTCCTATGTCAATATTACGCTCATCATCACCATAGTAGAAAGTTTTGCGTTATCTGTTGTAGCATATTTCTTAGATATTTATTTGATGAAGAATAAGCTTTGCTTAGAATAGAATGTGAGAAGTAATTATGAAAAAGTTATTTCTATTAGGGAGTGTAGCCTTACCTTTGATTCTTGCAATCTCCTGTACGCAGAATAGGTTTAAGGAAAGCAATCTAGATGTATCTTTTTCAGAGGATGCTTTACAGGCTTGCCATCTGTCAGGTCTTCCAGAAATTCCATTTACTAGCTCCTATTTAGCAGAAGCTGATAAGCTTTATTTTAATTGTAAGGAAATTAAGTCATGGAATATAGATGTACTTGAATGGTTAGAGGAAAAAGAAGATATTGTTTTTTGGGGACAATTTGCACCTGCACAATTCTTGCTTTTTAGTGTTACAGTTGATAAATATGAAACATTAGAGAACTATATTCTTTCAGACCATTCTTTATTTATCGCTTTTACAACGATGGAATTTTTGGATAATCAATTTCAAAGTTTTCAAAATTGCTTTATTATTGAAATAAGACATTTAGATGAAAGCAAAAAAATTAAATCTAAAGAAAAAAATTACTATTTTTGGTATGAGATGAGAATTTATGAGCATCATAGAGCTTCTATGTTTCATCCCTCTTATGAATATAGAGTAGAAGAGTAGTAACAAAAAAAGCACCTTTGATGGTGCTTTTTTGTTATTTAGAAAATTTATTACTTTAATGTATTTACTGCAGTAGCTAATTCAGACTTATGTCTAGCAACATAGTTCTTATGAACAATATGCTTAGCTTGAGCCTTATCTAATTTTTTATAAGCATAGGCTAATGCAGTTGTAGCCTTTTCTAAATCTTTAGCTTGAACAGCAGCTAGTACAGATTTCATAGCAGTTTTTAAAGATGATTTGAAAGCCATATTTGCTTGTCTAGCTTTTTCATTTGTTTTAACACGTTTGATTTGTTGTTTAATGTTTGCCATTCTTTCACCTCCGACAACCAAATGCATATAACATTATACCATTTCAATTGTTTGATTGCAAGAAAAAAATAAAAATATGCATAGTTAATATAAAAAAATAGATAATAAATATAGGTGAAAGCATGAAAAACAGAACAGATATGGCCGTTGAGCAAATGAATCCAGATTTCAAATATGATGTGGATCGAATTATTGAGGGTATGCATTTTAAAAAAATTAAAGTGGATAGTGAGCTTTCTAAGCGGATTAACAAGAAAACTGGAATTTATTACACAATTGACCATCTTGATTATCGAAATAAAGCAAAATCAATCATCAAACTATTAGAAACGACGATTTATGATTATTTAATTCAACTTGATTTGAAAGAAAAAAGTGATATTTTAGTTGTTGGCTTGGGAAATGATTTTGTAACTCCTGATGCATTAGGACCATTAGTTATCAATAAAATTGAAGTTAACCGCCATTTGGAGGAGCATCCTGATAAGTATAATGTTAGTGCAATGTGTCCTTCTGTAATGGGAAAAACTGGCATGGAAAGTAAGGATGTCATTCAAGCCATTGTGGATGATTTTCATCCTGATTTAGTAATTGTGATTGATGCATTAGCATGTAGGGATGCAAAACGAATGTGTAATAGTATTCAGCTATCAACCGCTGGAATTAATCCAGGTTCAGGAATTTATAATTTTAGAAGAGAAATATCAAAGGATTCTTTAGGGGTTGATGTGTTAGCAATTGGAATTCCCACAGTAAGTGATATTGATTCCTTCATTGATATGGAGGATAATTACTTTGTTACCCCCAAGGATATTGATTTGGCTATGGATATCTTATCTGGAATTCTCGCAGAAGGTATTAATAAAGCTCTAAGAAAATAGTTCTTTTCGACAAATTTCCCAATTCTTATAAAAAAAATTGGATATAATGAAATTAAATATAAAACTATATGGAAAACAAAAGCTAAATATGGTAAAATATTTCCGATATCGAATCAATTCAATTGGGAGGTAGAATGATGAGAGATAAGATGCAATGTCCTTTATGTGGAAGCGTTCATTTGAAAAAGAGCAATGAGTTCCATAATGAACAATATTTCTTGTTTCATTTGGAGGAAAAATTCATTTGTGAAAATTGTGGATGCTTTTTTTTAGATAATAAAGGAGAAAAAACAAAATTAAATGCAACAAAAATATCAAAGAAAAAATTTTTCAAAATTATATTTGAAGCAATAATAAATATAAACGGAAAGGAATTTTTGACAAAGGAGAAAAAAAAGCAATTGATAGAACTATATAAGAATAATCTACAATCCTATTATCAAGAGGTTGCAGATATGCAAGCCAATATGCTTTATGAAACAGATTGTAATAATAAGGAGCAATTTTTATTTCAAGAGCTTAGCAAACATAGAATTTAATTTTTAAATGATTTACATAGACTACATTTTTTTGACATACTTTTAGGATATAATAGAAGTGGTGATTCTATGAAAAGAAAAAGAGTTTTTCTATTCCTAGCTGTTGGATTATTAGCTATTATTATATTGGGGAGCTCCTTTGCTCAGGATTCGACAGAGGTCAGCGGTGGAGATGAATATGATACAGCGTTTTATGTTGATGGGAGTAAAAATCTATTTATTATGACTGCAAAAATGTTAGATAAGTGCTGTTATTATGTTGTGGATGTTGTCGTTTCTGGTATTGGGAGTATTTTTAATTCAATTTTGAGATCATAGATTTTAGAAAAAAAGGTATTATTATTTAATTAGAGTTGAATAGAAAGCGGAAATAAAAGCTTTTTTCTTGATTTTAAAAAAAATAATACTTTTTTTATTTTGTTTTAAAAGTTTAATGTTTTATGTTATAATATGTATTAGAGGTGTTAAAATGAATTTGCCGAATAAATTAACATTAGGAAGAATTATTGCCATCCCAGTTATGATAATTATTGCTTATATTCCATATTTGGGAAATCCTATATTTCAAGGAACAAGCCTAAGCTATGCTAATTTTATTAATTTTATCATATTTGCTATCGCATCATTTACTGATTTTTTAGATGGATATCTTGCAAGAAAAAATAATTTAGTCACAACCTTTGGCAAGTTCGCTGATCCTCTTGCAGACAAAATATTAGTAATGGTCGCATTTTTAATAATATTTATGCAGGGACAGATAGTTAAATTTGGAAGTGTTGAATTAGAACTTGTTCCTATGTGGGGACTTGGAATTATCATATTTAGAGAATTTGCTGTATCAGGAGTAAGACTAGTTGCGGCCCAGCATGGAGATGTTATTGCAGCAGGATGGTCAGGAAAGGTCAAGACCTTTGAAACAATGATTGCTATTGGATTTTTGTTTTTTGCAGAGTTGCATGAGGTTATTAAAATTTTAGGTTTTGTTTTGATGTATATTTCTATAATATTAACCTTGTATTCAGGTGTTGAATACATTTGGAAGAACAGGAAAATTATTTTTGAATCAATTTAGGAGGAATTATGGCAGAGGTAAATCGTGAACAAGCTTTAGAGGAAGCTTTAAAAAGAATAGAAAAAGAATTTGGCAAAGGGTCTATTATGCGGTTAGGAGATGAAATAGATCGCAAAATAGAGGTGATTCCAAGTGGCTCTATTGCGTTAGATAAAGCTCTTGGAGTAGGAGGATATCCAAAAGGAAGAATCATCGAAATCTATGGACCTGAATCTTCAGGAAAGACGACTTTTGCATTACATGCTATTGCAAATGCACAAAAAAATGGCGGCTTTGCTGCATTCATAGATGCTGAACATGCTCTTGATCCTGTTTATGCAAAAGCACTAGGGGTGGATATTGAAAATTTAATTTTATCTCAGCCAGATAATGGAGAGCAGGCTCTGGATATTGCAGAAGCACTTATTAAATCTGGAAGTGTTGATATTTTGGTTGTAGATTCAGTTGCAGCGTTAGTTCCAGAAGCTGAGCTTAATGGTGATATGGGAGATTCTCATGTTGGCTTGCATGCAAGATTGATGTCTCAGGCGATGCGTAAGCTTGCTGGAATTATTAATAAAACAAATTGTGTTGCAATTTTTATCAACCAAATTCGTGAAAAGGTAGGGGTGATGTTTGGAAACCCAGAAACGACAACTGGTGGAAGAGCTTTGAAATTTTATGCATCTGTTCGTTTAGATATTCGTAGAGGTGAAGCAATTAAAGATGGGACTATCATTTTAGGAAACCGTACAAATGTAAAAGTTGTTAAAAACAAGGTTGCTCCTCCATTTAAGGTGGCAGAAGTGGAAATTATATATGGTCAAGGAATTTCTCGGTTAGGTGAAATTGTGGATTTGGCTGTAAAATATGAAATTATAAACAAGTCTGGTGCATGGTTTTCATACAACGGAACTAAGATAGGTCAGGGAAGAGAAAATACAAAAGAGTATCTGAAAAATAACCCAGAGCTATTAAAGGAAATTGAAGAAAAGGTTATTGCAATAGATTAAGCAAAAATAAATTGACAAGCGTTTCATTTTACGTTATAATGTAAAAGCGCTTGGTAGTTGGAGTAGTACTCAAGAGGCTCAAGAGGCTTCCCTGCTAAGGAAGTAGACCGGGTAACTGGTGCAAGGGTTCGAATCCCTTCTGCTCCGCCATTTAGACCCTTATACGCACCCTCTAAATTAGGGAGCGTTAAAATGATATCAATTGACTCATTGTTGATTGATATTTTTTTTATAAAAATTGATCAGCTTAATGAAGTGTATAACAAAATTGTTGATATTAGAAATTATTTAATAAAACAATAATATGCTCCCATTTACTCCTTAAAGAAGATTAGAGGTAATCAAAATGTCAAAGTACAATACTATTGAAGTTTGGAATAAACTAATTGGAAAGGACACAGAAGTTTATGACTATGCTGATAGATTAATAAAGAAATCTGCCTGTGGCAACCCACATAGTCAATTCTTTCCAACAATTGATCATATTCGTCCACTTTCTCAAGGTGGTAGTGATATTCTAGAGAATCTTATAATTTGCCATCGTGACACCAATGAAGAGAAAGGTGATTCGTTTCCTCATTGGTATGCTAATGGAACTAGATACAAAGTTATCCAAGTAAGAGGAACACGAAATGAATATGATATATATGAAGATGAATAGTTTTTCTTTCTATTGTTTTACGAACAAAAGTTCGTAGATATGAGAATGAAAATATTTGGTTGACTCAAAAAATGCTTGCTGTAATTTTTGATGTAACAGTGCCTACTATTAATGAACATATCAAAAAAATAATAAAAGATTCAGAATTAGATGAGAATTCAGTTATTAGGAAATTCTGAATAACTGCCAATGATGGTAAAACTTATGATACAAAGCACTATAATCTTCAAATGATTATCGCTATTGGATTGAAGCTGAATTTGGAAAGAGCAGTTCAATTTCGTAAATTGATAAATCAAATTGCATCTGAATATACCATTAAAGGTTGGGCAATGGATGATGAAAGACTTATTAGAGGAACGTATCTTACTGATAAATATTTTGAAGAACAATTAGAGCGTGTTCATGAAATACGTGTATCTGAAAGAAAGTTTTATCAGATGAGAATATGTACTCTATTAAAGTAGCAGTATTTAAAGGAAAAGATAAGTCTACTTTTCTTTTTAATTTTTATAGTATAATAGCAATGAAGGAACTTTTATAATAGAAACTATGCACAAGATATCTAATTTTTAAAATTAAGAATTGATGTTGAATGCAATTTGATAGAGTGAGTTTATTTTAGTGTGTGTGAGTTCTTTAATAAAGGAAGTGTTAATAAATGGATTTATCTGTAAAAACTTATTTGAATAATCCTTGTGGAACCCTATCTATTCCGTATTGGAAGGCAAAAAATCTTGTTATACCTGATTCAATAGTTATACTTCATCATACTCAATTTCAGAATCAGTTTAATGAATATCAAAGCTTTTTTCGATTGCTACATCCTTTAAATGAAGCTTTTTTCCCATCTTGTGAAATAAAAACAATAAGTGCTTTAGAAGATGTACTTCCACTTTTAAATGTATGTTTTGAAAAAGAAGATATAAATTTATCCATTAGCGATTTAATTAAGATGCAAGAACATCCTGTTTATAATAGGAATTTATGGGTTGGCATAGAAGAAAATGGAAACCTGATTGCTTGTGGAATTGCAGAGTTTGATGTAGAAATTAATGAGGGAATCATTGAATGGTTATGTGTACTCCCAAATTATCAAAGGAAAGGTATTGGCAGAAAAATAGTAAACGAGTTATGTTATCGGCTTAAGGAATTTGGGGCCACTTTCGTAACAGTATCGGGGAGAATAGGAAATACATCAAATCCTGAATCTTTCTATCGTTCTTGCGGATTTCTTGGTTCTGATGTGTGGTATATTTGTGAAAAATAAGCTGCCATTTTTCTAGAAATATTTTGAAACGAATTTTAATATATAAACAGCATTAGGAGATATAGAGGATATTCATGGTAGAGCTATTATCGTCTTATGTATCTACGCAGCCTCAAAATATTTTTTTAGTTGCTCTTATAAGATAAGTATGCTATAAATATATTATAGAATAAACATAATGAGGTAAAGCTATGAACTATAATCAATTAAATGAAGTATATGAGAAACTAGATAAAAAAGCACATGAGTTTTGTGAGATATTTCATTGCACATTTGGATATTACAATGGTCATTATCGAAAGAATCAAGATGGTGATTATAAGATAGAATATTTTCCAATACCTGTCCTAAGCATAAAAGGCTTATGTGATATTGAAATTGGTTTAGATCAAATTTCTATTACTACTAAATTATCAAGGGATAAAGCAATATCTTACGATTATAATAAGATTAAAGAGTATCCTTTTGAAGTCTACGGCGTAGAAAACTATTTAGATGATTTTTACCTTTCAGGAGATACAATAGAGAGTATGAAAGACAAGATACTGAAAAGCAAGGAACAAGCCATTTTCTTTTCTTTTTCCTTTCCTTCTGATGTCAAAACTATTACTATTTGTGAATTTATAAATGCTATTGTTAAAGAAAGCTTTTTCTATTAAATAGATGTATTAAAATTTTATCACTTAATATGTGCCTTAATTTTAGAGTGTTTAAAAGATATCAATTGATTGCATTGTCAATTGGTATTTTTTTATTCTATTGTAGACGAAAGAAAAGAGGTAGTTTAAGCTACCTCAATCTAGTTTTTTATTTAGTTCAATTAACGCATTAAAGGTTTCATCTGTTAAATCATGCTCAATTTTACATGCATCCTCTTCAGCAGTAGTTGGATTGACTCCTATTTTTATAAATAGTTCTGTTAAAATTGTATGACGGTTTAGTATTTTTTCTGCGACAGATCTACCTTGTATAGTTAAAAATATGTGGCTATTTGAATCAATTGTTAGATAACCATCCTCTTTTAATTTTTTTAGCATAATAGATACAGAAGGTTTAGAAAAGCCTAAATGATTTACAATATCAATTGCATGAACGTCCTTTTGCGTCTTTGAAAGCATTAAAATTGTTTCTAAATAATTTTCTCCAGATTCTAATAGAGACATTGAAATCACCACCAGTATATCTAT
>JAIEEQ010000065.1 GCA_029067355.1 Anaeroplasmataceae bacterium
TGGTCTCGTGGGCTCGGTTTTGTTTATAATAGACAGAGCCATCTTCTATAAGTGTGTGTTTAATCTTTTCAATTTCGCCTTCTGATAAATCAAGAATATTTTTCATTTAATATACTCCTTTTAATAGTATCAAGACTCAAGCCTTTCAAATCTGTATCAACCTTTTTATATTTAATAGTTTATTTGTTTTACTAAAAAGCATGTAAAATCAAAAAGAAAACCTAAGCAGTTATTCTAGTTTAGGTTTTCTTATTTTTCTGCTAGTTTCAAAATTGAGTTACAAAGCCGTTTTTTATTTTTTTCTTTTAAATGAGGTATATTATCACTTTTAAAGTGTATTGCTGCTACACAACTAATTCATTGTTAATTTTTCATTTCAAATCAAGTAATACAAATTTAAAATGTTTTTTTATAAATATATTTACCTAAAAACTCTTTAATTTGCATTGGTTTTTCAAAATAAAAGCCTTGGGCTAAATCAACCTTAATCTTCTTTATTGCCTCTAGCTCTTCTTCGCTTTCTACGCCTTCTGCTAAAACAATAACATTTTTTTCATGACATTCCTTAATAATAAACTCCATAATACGCATAGAAACTGAATCATGAGCAAGCTTATTGACAATAGATGAAGCGATTTTCACAATAGAGAATACATCATCACTTAAAAATCCTAGATTATAAAAATGTAATCCAAAATCTGCCAATTCTAGTTTGATTCCCTGAAGATTAAGCTTGTTAGAAAAATGCTCCAGTTCCTCTGTGGTAATATTTAATTTTTCTGCAAGCTCTAAATGAATCACATTTCTTGGAATATCATACTGATTCACTAGCTTAATAATATCTTCCTCAAGACTATTTAAAAATAGTGAATTTTTTGAAATATTAATAGAAATAGGAATGGTTGTTTTTTGATGTTCTATGATATGCTTTTGAAGCTTACATATTTCCTCTATCATATAATAATCAAGAACATCCATGCAATTATATTTCTCAAAACTAGGGATAAAGGTGTGTGGATAAATCACCTCATGAAGCGGATTGTATCCACGAATTAAGGCTTCCGCTCCCTCTAGCTTTCCCGTTTGAGGATTGAACTTTGGCTGTAATACTATAAAATAATTGCCCTTATGAACATCTTCATAAAATTTATCTATAAAAGCTTTTTGTTCAGAATTGATGACATTTTCACAATGATGCTCTCTTTTTGATGCATACATTTTCTTTTCAGCTTTTGTAATTAAATCTGTAATTGAGGTATGATTATTCTGATAACAATATCCACAGGAATAAAAAATTTCAGCTGTTGTGGCATCCTTTTCAAATTTTTGCAAGGACTCTTCAAATTCTTTTTTTGAACTATCTGTACAGATAACAACAAACTCATCTCCACCAATTCGGTATATTTCACCCGTAGTGAAAGCAGATGTTAAAATATCAGCAGTGCTTCTAAGAAGCTTATCTCCTACCTCATGTCCAAAGGAGTCATTAACCTCCTTCAATCGGTCCAAATCAATAAAGGCAACTCCTAAGTTCTTATGTATTTTTGTATAACGCTCTGTAATATCTACATTGTATTTATTTCTACTAGAAAGCCCCGTAAGCAAATCCTTATTTCCTAAGTTATACAAAGCTCTATGGTAAATAAAAGAACGTAGGATAAAGCTTAGGTAATTATGCATAACATCATAAATTCCTTTATCTTTATAAGAAAGCTTATAATTTTCTATTATTAAATGATACCAATAGTCATCTATATTCCAAACCATAATTAAATAATTCATATAACTTGAAGTTTTAAACTGAGAAAACTCATTTGGAAATTTAGTAATTAACTCCTGAAGAGATAGCTCAATAAAATGATTGGTTTGAAGCTGGTGCTTATACTTAGGCTCTTGTTCAATTACATTTGATAAAAAGGCATAATCCTGAACACCTTGAAAATCCTCATCCTGAACAATTATTGGCTCTTTAATTTCTTCAGAATTTCTATATTCACGAATGCTTACCTTCCTAGCTTCAAAAAGCTTTTTTATAATACAAATCATCTCTTGCATTTGTTCTAAAATTGGTTTGCTTAGATTAATGCGATTCACTTCACTTAAAAGTGTTTCATATAATTGCTTACCTTCAAAATTTGTGCCTGATTCCTTTTCTGGCTTTTCTTCATCATAGAAGGTTACAATCATATATTTCTTTCCATCTATCTCTGTTAAAACCTTTTTATTTTTGTAAATATAAAAAATAGTGTGATCCTCAGAATAGTTAGGAAGTCCTTGATTGCGAAGCTTAGAGAAATTTTTACTATACTCTTCTTTTTTACAATGCGCACAAGGTGCTTTAACACCATATAAATACTCAAAGCATCTTTCATCTGCATTTATTTGTCCAAATCTAGAAATCCCTGCCTGATTCATCCATACAATCTTTAAAGTATCAAGTTCTATGATAACAATTGCATCTTGTAATAAATCATAGGATTTAAATACAGAAAAATCCATAATAAACACCTTTTTTCTTTTTTATTCTTCTGGTTTAGGCTGAATAGAAGCCACGGGTGTAGAAAGACCAACCACATCATCAACAGGCATACTAAAAGCAATTCTTTGCCCTGGTACCTTCCTATAAATAGCGTGAAGAATGTCTTCCTTGATATCCTTTTTCACTAATATCATAACAATTTCCTTTTCAGGCTGAATGGAAATATTAAATAGCTTTTCTGCTTCCTCTCTAGCGGTACCTCTTGCGTTTAAAACTGTTCCACCAATACGAGAATCCGTTTCCCTTACTGCTGTCATAACACTATCTGAAAATCCTGCATCTACAATACAAAAAATAAGTTCATATAGATTTTCCATTTTATTCACTCCTTATTCCTTCAACGTTATTACTTAAGAATTGATAAACTAATACTCCTATTACAGAGGAGATTGGCAACGTAAAGGCAATTCCCTTGCCATTTTTCGTTTTGAAATATTTATCCTCATAAGCGACTAATATCTCTTTAACCTTTTCCTCCTGAACTACACTAAATATGACCGCCTTATTCAAATGCGATAAGCCCAAGTATTGAAGAATTTCTGTTGGTGCAGTTCCCTTCCCAAAAATTACTGTCTGAAGATTAACCTCATATCCTTCAAGCATATCTAAATAAAAGTCCGCTTTTGTACGATCTACAACAGTAACTAAAATCTTAAGTTTTTTAGGAGCAGTTAATCCTGTGGGTTCCTTGGCAGACTTTAAACTATTTACTTTTTTTCTTTTAGGGGTAGTTTTTCCAGTTGTCATATGCTCACCTACATAAAATTGATAATCTGCTCATCATCAGCATCAATAATCTTCTTAAGACGTGTCTTTTCCTTCATCCGTTTTACAAATACAGCCTTAAATCCTAAAAGCTGGATCGTAATTAAAGGTGTCATTGCTACCATTGCAACAATTCCAAATGCGTCATTCAAAACCTTATCTGGTCCATCATACAAAGTAACACACGCTCCTATGGCAAAGGGGAGTATAAAGCTAGAGGTCAATGGTCCTGAGGCAACTCCACCTGAATCAAATGCGATTGCAGTGTACATTCTAGGCACAAAAAAGGATAGTCCTAGAGAAATAAAATAGCCTGGAATAATATAATATAAAATTGAAAAATCAAATACCAAGCGAATCATAGAAAGACCAATAGAAATTCCAACTCCAATGGCTAGAGCAAGTAGCATCGTTCTCTTAGAAACACCACCATTTGTAATTTCTTCAACCTGCTTATTTAAAACATGAACTGCTGGCTCAGCGAGAACAACCACAAATCCCAAAACAAAGCCAAAGCCTATGATAAAGGCTGGATGAAATTCAGCAATTGATTTTCCCATTTGATATCCAATAGGCAAAAAGCCAATATTAACAGCTGTCAAAAAGATAACCAATCCTACAAAGGTATAGGCAATACCAATTGCAATTTGAATCAGCTTCTTTCTTGGCAATTTAATAAAAATGAGCTCAATAATCATAAAGAAAACTACAATTAAACTTAATGCTATAATAACTTCCTTTGACACGCTACCTAAGGTTTTCCATAGTCCACCCCAGAAATCTGGATTCACTGTATAGTTTGGATCAGCATATGGAATATCTCCCTTCATGGCAATTCCCAAAAGTAAGACAGCCAAAATTGGACCAATAGAACAAAGAGCAATCAAGCCAAAGCTATTTTCACTAGCATTCCTTCCTCCTATCGTAGCTGCAACACCCACTCCAAGTGCCATAATGAATGGCACCGTAATAGGACCTGTGGTAACACCACCAGAATCAAAGGCTAAGGATAAAAAATTTCCATTTCCATTTAAAATAACCAAAGATACAAAAGCAAACATTAGCATATAAAAAAACATCAGCATAAAGGATAAATCCTTTTTGAAAATGATTTTCAAAATAGCCAAAACCAAAAACAACCCTACTCCAACACCTACACAAATCATCAGTACTGTCGGCTGAATAACATCAGCAACTTGACTAGCCAGTACAGATAAATCTGGCTCTGCAATTGTAATTAAAACACCCATTACAAAACAAACCAATACAATAATTTTAACCTTTTTAGATTTCATCAAGGACGCACCAACCTGTTCTCCCATCGGCTGCATAGCTAAATCTGCCCCTAAATTAAATAATCCAATTCCAACAATTAAGAATATTGCAGAAACAATAAAAACAATCAATTCATAGTTTGTCAAATGTACTAAAGGAGTAAAGTATAGAATCATAACAATTGCTGTCACTGGCAACACAGATACTAATGCTTCTTTAATTTTTCCCCATAACAATTTAAGCAATTTCATCAACTCCTTTACTAATAATTAATTTTAACAAATTGTACTATCAAATACAAGAAAACTTATACAAAAATCTTTCTTTTTTTACAATTAAGAAACATACTCATCTGCATTTGTTTTATATAGAGAAAGAATAGGCTCTAGTTCTTTTAAATTCACATAATCTAAATTATGAAGAATTGCATCAAGTGCTAGTGTTTCTTCTTTTTTTAAGCCACTATCAAGCAATTTAAAGGAAAGATTACTTTCAATCATTTTTAAAAGCATACGATTCCTTAGCCCTAATCTGGATTTGCGGATTCCTCCAGGCAAATAAAACAACCTAGAATAAAGCTGATTTTCATAAATCATAGCACCAATTCGTTCTTCAGTAGGTGGTAGAATCCCAACAGCAACAACACATACCAAATGATATCGTAGCGCCTTTTCATACTTCATAATACGATTTTCCCTAACCCAGCTCATAAAAATAATCGCACTTCCCTTGGGAAGCTTTTTCTTTCCTTCTCTCAAAGAGTAAACTGGGATATTGAGTTCACTAGCCAAAGCCTTAGCATAGGCATAGGTATGACCACATTTTGAATGATATACAATGGCATCCATATCCCCACCCTACCTTTCTTTTACTATTATACAATATTTTCTTTAAAAGAAAAATAAGATAGTGCAAATCTTTTATAAATCAGTTATAATATTTTTAAGAGGTGTATGAGAAATGACTGAGTATATTACATTATATTTACCAAAAAGCAAAAAAGAAATTAAAATTGAAATTTCCTTGCCACGTCATTATAATAAAACTACATTGCTTGACTCTGTTTATTTTTTAGATGGACAAAATGCCTTTAAAGATGCTCATGCAGCCTTCAATCGTTCCATTCGAGCAACAAAATATATGGGATATATGGCATATATCACGAATCGTAAGCTATTAGGAATTGCTATACATAATGCAGGATCTGAAATGGGAAGAATCAATGAATATACCCCATTCAAAATTACAAATGCAGCATCTAGTGAATGGGAAGCTCAGGATTTAAATATCTGTCATAATTTTTGTGATGACTTTATTCATGTCATCATTCCCTATATTGAAAAAAAATACCCCTCATCAAAAACAAGATTTATTTATGGCTCTTCTTTAGCTGCAATGACAGCAATTTATTTAGGATATAAATATGACGCATTCCAAGGAATTGGGGCTTTTTCTACTGCAACCTTTCTTTGTAAAGAGGCGGTTAATCAGTTTTTAGAAGAAAGCTTCAAGCCAGAGGTTAAGCTCTTTCTATACGTAGGGAAAAAAGAGTCCTCTGATGGATCCTATGATCAAAAGCTATATTATAATACAAGTCTAGAGCTTTGTGAGTATGCCAAGAAGAAAAAAGGAAAGGTACGACTGGTTGTAAGCGACTCAGGCGTACATTCAGAATCCACCTGGGAATATCAGCTTTTAGATTTCCTTAGCTTTATGTACTTCGATGACATCATTTATAGGTGCTAAAATGAATAGGCTACTTTTGATTGATGGCAGTAATCTTCTTTTTCAAATGTTTTATGGTATGCCCTCAAGGATTCTTAGCAAGGATGGAAAACCGATTCAAGGTGTACTTGGATTTATTGGAGCCTTAAAGAAAATTATTACTTCCACAGATCCAACTCATATTTGTGTGCTATTTGATGGAGAACATGAAAACAAAAGAACACAGCTACTTGAGGATTATAAGAAAAATCGTATGGATTATGGACTTCTTCCTGAGGAAGAAACTCCCTTCTCCCAATTAGAAAGCATTTATTCTGCTCTTACCTTTATGCATATTCCCTATGTTGAACTAACAGATTATGAAACAGATGATTACATAGCATCCTATGTAAAAAAATACGCTTCCACTATGCAAATTATCATCTCCTCATGGGATAGTGATTATTTTAGTTTAATTCAGCCAAATGTATCCATCTATCGCTATCGAGGAAAAAAAAGCTATTTCTGCGATGTAGATTACATAAAAAAAACATACAAAATATCTCCAACTCAATATATTTTTTATAAATCCTTAATTGGAGATTCTTCAGACAATATAAAAGGCATTCCAAAAATAGGCCCTGTTTCTGCTTCAAAAATAGTCAATGCCTATTCTTCCATCTCTGATCTATATGCACATCTAAAGGAATGTCCTTTTCATAATCATTTAGAAGGTTATCAAGAAAGACTTCTGTTAAATGAACAAATCATTTCCTTTTATATTCTAGACACATTACCCTTTAGCTTAGAGGAATTATTTCTTCCCCTATGTCCTTTAACCACTTTAGAAGTTCTAAAACATCTTGATTTATTATAAAAAAAGATTATTGGCGATTTAAACCAATAATCTTTTTTTGTTATTCAAACTCAATAATAATAGAATCAATATAAGAGTTACCCGTAGCAACAATCTCTATGGTTGTCTGTTCCTCATATGTTTTAGTAACTGTATTAGCTGATATTGCTGTTCCATCAATTGTAAAATCTGCTGTATAAAAATTGAATGTAACTTTAGCTCCAGCGGCTACTGTAAACTCCATTTTAGTTGTATTATTGAATATTGCCCATTGAGAAGCTCGTGGCTCAAATTTACCTGTTCTAGCATCAATATAAAAAACATCACTATATCCTGCAACCCCATTAAATACACCTGTAACCTTATGATCAAAATCGCCATCAGATCTAAACGTATAAGTTTTAGCTTCACTAATAGGATAAGAAATTCCAATTTGAGAAATATAATTTGGATTTCCAGTTTCAGAATTCGTTAAACCCGTAATAACTATTGTACAATCTCTAGGTGCTACATATTTTTCTGGAGTAGTGCAGATGGTTAAATCTGTTTCTCCTTCCATACCAATTGTAAAGTATCCATACGTCTTATAAGGCACAACATAGATGATAGCCCCCTCTTTTACGTCAAAGCTTATGGTTCCAAGAAACTTTGAATTATCTCCATTTCGTGCAATTTCAGCAGAGTCATAATTAACTCTTCCATTTTCATATCCGCCATCAACAGTAAAATCTAGCGTAGTTGCAGATGAAATGGCTGGATCTGCATCAGCCGCCTCATAAACCACTGTATATGATTTACGAAGAGTATCAACAATGATTGTAACCTCATAGGATCCAGCAGTATTTATATCAATATTATGATTAATGGTGTATTCTCCCTCTTCTAAAACCACTACTGAGTTATCAGAATAAGTAGCAGAAACAACTAGATTTCCTACCTCAAATGAATCTCCAATAACAAATTCAGTTTTTGGTTTATCCAATTTTAGTTCAGTTAAAACAGGAGCTTCTGGCTCTGGTCGATCTTGAGACAAAGTAATTTGCTGTAAATATAAATCACCCGTAGATACGATTGTAACCTGTTGTGCTTCTGCAAAATATTTTACAAAAGTATCTGAAACAGTTGCAACCCCATTGATGGTATAGTAATGATAATTTGTAAATGTATTCACAATCACAGTAGTATTTGCTTCCACATTAAACACAATGCTTGCACCAGTCTTAAGATTTACACAATTTGCATTAGCATTAAAAGCAATTCTTCCTACTGTTGCATCTAAGGTCATATTTCCAAAAACTGCAGTTGCTCCACTTAAAGACAAAGAGGTTTCAATTGTGTAATTCGTTCCTGTTGCAGATTCCGTTGCTGGACTAAAATTATAATATATATTTGTATCCTCAACTGGTGTAGTAGATGCTGGATTCCAAGGTAATGTATATCGAACAAGACCATTTTCCGTTCCAAAAATAACAGAATAATCTGCATATTTATTAGCTACTGTTGCATCAGTTAAAACTGTAACACCTCTTATAGAAGCTGAAATACTTCCAGGTCCTTCATTGTTATACTCGAAGAACTTCACAGTTGAAGCATCAGGATTTGCATTCATAGATACATAACGTTCATTTTTGGTTGAGTTAGAGAATGGCTTAGTTGAAATATGAGCATCTAAAGTAGAATTCATTACCATAACAGCTGCATAAGCACCCCAGCAACGTCCAATTGCTGTATTTTTATTTGCTACTACGTCTGCATCTGCTGTAAATGCACAGCCATCAAAGATTGCTCCATAGGTTACATAATCAGAAGCTCCCTTATTACAACCCTTAAATGCTGTAATATAGCCCCCATCTGTTTTACCATTTGTAATTGAATGAATCTGACAATTCTTGAAGTAGGTTGTATTGTTTGTTCCAAAAATAAAATCTGTTGTTCCAGAAATATAAGTATTTTCAATGAATTGACGACCTGTAAACAACTCTAATGTATCTTGATATCCAAGAAGCTTGCAATCTCTCATAATGAATTGATCTGCCTGTACCAAAAGAGCTAGAGCTCTATGTTCAGCATAACCTACACCTAAATCTCTATCAAATACAGCTAAGCTATTCCAATAGTTAGATAATGTAACCCCTGTAATTATCATATTTGTTGCAGTTTCACGTACATTAAAGGTTGAACAGGAATCTGTGGTTTGAACATATCCTGACTCATCAGGAACTCCATATAATGAATTCCATTCAATAATTGTTGTATCTCTTCCTGCTCCACGAAGCTCAACATTTGGTAAAGTAAATTCAAGTTTTTCTCTATATGTTCCTGCAGATAAAACAATTAGTTTCTTTTTAGAATCATACGTTTTTCCTAAATTCTTTAAATAATCTAAAGCCTGTTGTATCGTTGTAAAACTATTGTAGCCTGCTACGACTGCTCCTAATTCACCTGTATAGGTAGCATCAACATGAATTTGAATCACATCATTTACCATTGATGGTACTGTATCCACTACATAAACCTCAAATTCTTGAGAAATTGTAGAACCCTTAGCTGTAACAGTAATAGTCTTCTTTCCTGCTACGGAATTAGAAGCGTTAAAAGCATCCGCATCAATACTATATTCACCCTCACTCAGCATAAACTCTTTGGTTTTCCCATTGTAGGCAGTAATTGCTGTAACAGATAGATAGCTACAATCTAATGAAGCATTTAATGGATATACACGCTTTACAGTTTGATTAAAATATACACCATTTCCCGCCTTTGTATTAGCAAGCTTTTCTGTTGCGTTAAAGCCAAGACGAATGGATTCTAATTCATATACTGTAACTGTGAAGGTCTGTGAAGCATAATCCTTATACTGAACAGAAATTGTATATTCTCCTGCTGCAGTTCCAAAACTTGAAGAATCTATAACAATATTAGGATCTGTTAAAGAAAGAGATTCTGTTCTTCCATTTCCAAAAGTACGATTTAACTGGATACCACTTCCATCATAAGCCTGACCTGAAATATAGTCCACCTTGCCATCAGATACAATTTCAAAGCCCGTTTCCTCTGATTGCTCTAAAACACAATTCAGTTCAGCCTTGAAAATATCACTCGTTCCTGAAGGACGAGTAATAGAGTATTTTCCTTCAACCACATCTATTTCTAATCGTACAATTGGAGAAGATGCAACCGTTCCAACATATTTTATATTCTCTGAGGTTCCATTTGGTTTGTTTAGCGTAATGGTTTGATAATCAGCACTACCAGACCCATTTTGCACCCATATATAAAGCTTTCCTTCCCCTGGAACATCTATTTCTAATTTATCACTGGATGCACCAAGCTTAATTGATTTTGTAAAGCTTATAGTAGCACCAGTTTCAGGATTTGTCCAGCTCTTATTACGATTTCTTACCTCTGTATTTGCACCAATCGTAAATTTATTTACAAGAATTGGCGTAGGACTCTTTCCTGCTGTTAAATCATCACCAAGAATTACATAGCTAACCTCTTCAAATCCAGGCAGGATAGACCAACTTGCATATAGCGTTGTATTCTTTGTAAGCTGTTCTCCTGCAACAGCCTTCGTTTGAAGTGCTTTATCTAAATACCAGCCTTCAAATTTACAGCCATTTGCCGTAGGTGTTGGCAAGGTATCTGGAAGATGCGTAATGGAATCAAATCCCTCAATGGATGTACTATGTCCATTAAGCTGGTAGGTTAAGCTAAAATATTGAGACCACTTTGCGTATAGAGTTACATTTTCAGTTAGCACCTTTCCTACTTCAGCAGGAATAGTAAAATTGGAATCCATATACCAGCCATCAAATCGATATCCAACAGCATTTAATACAGGTAGCTCTGCTGGCAATGCAGTTACCCCTGTCAAATTTTCAGCTGTACCATGTCCACCTACATTATAGGTAACATTAAAGAGCTGTGTCCATTTTGCATATAGGATAACATTTTCTGTTAATGCCTCTCCAGCCACTGCTGCTGTATTACATTCTGAATCTTTATACCAACCTTCAAAACGCCATCCCTCAACATCCGTTACTGATGGTAATGGTGTAGGTAGTGCTGTTGCTTTCTCTATATTGCTTGGTGCTGTTCCATGTCCTTTCATTTCAAATGTAATTGTATAAGTTTCTGGTACTACTGGAACATCACTTGGCTCCCATTTTGCATAAAGAGTTATATTTGCTGTTAATACTTCTCCAGCTACTGCTGCTGTGTTACATTCTGAATCCTTATACCACCCAACAAAATGCCAACCCTCAACATCTGCTACTGATGGTAATGGTGTAGGTAACGCTGTTGCCTTCTCTATATTGCTTGGTGCTGTTCCATGTCCTTTCATTTCAAATGTAATTGTATAGCTCTCTGTTGGCTTTTCTTCTGCTTCCCACTTCGCATACAATGTTACATTCTCTGTTACAACATCCTTTGTAAAATCCCAGATATTTTTACATTCTGAGTCCTTATACCATCCTGCAAAAATATATCCTTCTCTTGTTGGATCTGCTGGCTTGGTTACCAGCTTACCTGTTTCAACACTCTGTGCTGAAACACTACTTCCTCCATTTACATTGAAGGTTACTGTATATTTGGTAACCTCTGTAACTGGTGGTTTATCATCTGGTTCTTTCTTGTCATTTTTACATGATGCCAAGCCAAATACTGCCAGCACACATAGAAAACCAAAAAATAATTTCTTTTTCATATAATTCCTTTCTCCTCATTTTTTCCGCTAAAAATGAAAGCGTTTTTGCATTCAATATTATATCATAATTTTATTTGCTTTGTAAAGGTGTTTTATTTTTAGAAAAAAGACCTCTACACGAGATCTTTTCCTTATACATAATATCATTTCTTTGATTACTAAAGGATTATTCCTTCCAAGCGGCATAAACCATTTTATCTTCTACATAGGTCCATGCTTCTAAGCATTTACCTGTTTTATCAGTTAGCGGAAGAGTAAAAGCTTCATCTAGGTACCAGCCTAAAAACTCTTTTCCGTTCTCATATAATACAGGTAAGGCAAAGCTTGATCCATAGGTTATCGTTTGGATTGAGGACGGAACCTCAAATGTGGCTGTGGAAACAACTGTCACAGTTGAGCCTGTAACACAAAGGTTACAGCTTCCACTCATTGAGAAGCCCCGCACGGCTATGTAATAAAGCGTATTTGCCTCTACATAATAGGTATAGCTAAAATTAACATTTTCTCCACCATCATCATTATAAGCTAACTGTATATTCTTTGAAGAATCGTAAAGTGCACCAATCGTATCCCCTGTTCCCATAGAATAAACAGTTATACTCTTAGATATAGGAGAAATAAACGGATAATATATGAAATCACTCGTATAGTTTATAGATAGAGGTCCTTGATTTAATAAGGGAGTCCCTTTAATCCATTTTGCATACAAGATCATACTATTACTTATACTTTCTTCAAACTGAAATAGGGTTGTATAGGCTTGATCTAGATACCAGCCTCCAAAAATATATCCTGACTTCACTGGTTCTTCTGGATAAACTAAAATAGGATTTTCCTTTGTCAGAATTTGACTTTCAACCTCACTGCCACCATCAGTATCAAAGCTAACCACTATGCCTGTTGGAACTGAATCTAGCGTAATTGTAAAGGTCATTGGAGTAAATCTAGCATAAAATACTTTGTTCCCTGTTGAATTTGAAGGAATTTCAGAAATAGATGTTCCACTGAACTGTGGATTATCATACCAGCCAGTAAAAATGTGTCCTACCTTAGTTAAGGTGGCTAAGAGAATGGTTGAATTTCCTTCTGTATAGCTATAAGGAACATTAGGCTCTTCAAAAGCTCCACCGTTTGTTATATAGGATATTCTATACACTCCTTCTGTATATTTTGGATATATCTCCTTATTTTCTGTAAACATCCAGTTTTCTAAGGAATGTCCCAATTCATCTGTAAGCTTAATCGTGAAATCTGGGTCTAAATAATATCCATCAAATCCACATCCCGTCTTCTTAGAGATAGGTAAAGTGTATGGACTATCATAGGTAATAAAATGAACATTTGAATCGCTTAAGGATGCCGAAAAGGCTGGTATTGAAAAATTTTCAAAATACATTTGAAGAGTTGAAGTATAAGAGCTATATGCCTTATAAGCATATATTCCTATCAAGTCTCCTTCTGTTGCAGTAAAGCTAAAAGAAGAATATGAATTTGAAGGATAAGTATAAGTATTTGATAAAATTAATAAAGATTGAGTATAATTGTAAATCTCAAAATGTAAAGCGTAATTCAATGAGTAATTGTCATCTGCGTAAACTTTATAATTCATAACAAAAGTAGCCGTTCTATCTGCAACAAAATACACACAGTTTGCAGTAGATGCGCTTGTCCCTGCTTTAGCAGTTGATAAGGAATATGGTTTTAATGCAGTATTGTATTTATAGGGTTGAATACTAAACTTATTGTTATAATTCCCTTTACATTTTAACCAGCCTGCATATAAGGTCATGTCTTCTTTTATGTCCTTCACAAACTCAAATTTTTTTGTGCAATCTTCATCCTCATACCAACCAGAAAAAACATATCCTTCTTTTGTTGGTTCTTCTGGATAGACTAAATCTGGACGGTTTAAAGTCAAAACCTGTGATGGGACATCTGAACCGCCCATAGAATTAAAAAATACAGTGACTACTGGAGAATAGCTATTAATACTCACAGAAAATGATTCCCCTATGAATTTTGCATATAAGGTCACATCACCAAAGGATCCTCGATTAATTCTTTCAATAGGATTTCCCAAAAACTCAGCATTATCATACCATCCTACAAAGGTATAATATTCTTTTGTAGGATTATTTAAAATGATATTGTCAGTTACTGTGGTATATGTGGTTGGATTTTTTGTTTCTAATTGACCTCCATTCAGCACATAAGAAATCGTATAGATTATAGGCTCATAAACTGGGTCAACAGTTAAATTGCTAGGAAATCTCCAAGGATATAAAGAAGCTCCAAATGCATCAGTCAGCATTTCACTACTAGAAGAAATGCGATAGCCAATAAAATTATATCCTTCTTTTTCAATTACTGGAATTGTGAAAGACTCTCCATAAACTACTGGATAGGAAATCTCATATTTTGCTAAATATTCACTTTCTACCTCACTTGAAAAATAACATTCAAAATTAGAATAATTACTATAAGTTCCTCTATAAGCAGAGATACAAATTATATCCCCTGAATCAATATCAAAGGTATAGCTTTCAAATGATTTACTTGGAGATAGGAGGGTATATGGACGAATAACTTTATTCTTAGTTATATTGTAAAACTGATAGTTTATAGAGTATTCTGACAAAGTACTATCTAGATAATTTGCTCTGAAATAAAGGGTCATATTACCTGTTTTAGCAACAAAATAAGCCTTCACCGCAGACGCTTCATAGTCTGAAGCATTTGACATTGACATAGAAAATAAATGAGATTGATTTTGATAAAGAAAAGGATCTATTAAAAAATAATTATATCCTAGATCTGATGGAAGAGCATACCATCCTGCATAAAGTGTAATATCACTTATAATAATCTCATTTTGTTGAAAAAGAATTGTACAATCTGGATCCTTATACCAACCTGCAAAAATATATCCACTTCTATCAGGAAAATAATAATTCAAATACGGATTGGATTGTGAAAGGATTTGATCAGAAACCGTACTACCTCCTAAGGAATCAAATTTAACCGTTATAAAAGAATTAGTATCTTGAATAATCACTTTGAAATCCTTTTGATAATGAGCTTCTACTTCTATATTTGTTAAATATGTATACTTACTTAAGGAAGCTCCTGTTGCATCAGTAACCTGGTCTGTATAATCCTTTGTGGTAGTATTATAGGCATACCATCCAACAAATATACTATCAGAGATAACCTCAGGAACAGGCAGAGTAAAGGAAGAATCATATTCAACTGTATGTATTGTTCCTGATGAAAGACAGGTAATGCTATATTTTTTAGGTATATACTTCACTGTAACCCGAATATCACTTGTGTATGTGAAATTACCAACAGAGGCTCCACCTGCTGTGGCAACTTTTGTAGTATTGTGATAATATCCCTCTGCATCATACCCTGACTTACTTGGGGCAGTTCCCAAATTAAAAGGTTCTCCAGGAGTAACAGTTACACGTTTCCCAGAATCATCAATCGTGATAATAAATTTTAGAAATTCTACTGGAAGATTTGAACCTAAGCCATACATACTCCAGTTTTCAGAGCTGCCTAAATATTGAATTTTAAACTCTTTATTACATTGAGAAAAAGCACAATAGCCAATGTTTCTAATATCTGTACTCATCTTAAGAGTTTCTAGACTTTCACAACCATAAAATGCGTATTCATCAATATAAGAAACATATAAGGAATTTTCTTCTAGTTCATCATATTTAATTGTATGAATGTTTTTTAAATTCTTGCAGCCATAAAATGCGTAGGATGAGATTCTTTTTATGGAATCTGGCAAAGTAATAGATTCAATAGCACTATCCTTAAAAGCATATTCATTGATTACAGTAACATCTCCACCATTATAAACTTCGTCAATTTCAATATGCTTCATTGGGTAGTGAAAGGGCAGATATAAGCCTTTAATTCCTTGAACTGCATAAGTTGGTTTATTTTCATATATATCTGTTGTCTGTTGAAGCTGGACATATTCTATCTTTGGAATAGCGCCAACACATAAAAAAACAATCAAAAGCATTACAGTCACGACCAAAGAAACAATCCCCACAATTTTCTTTTTTTTGTAATTATTAATTGTTTTGGTAGATTTTATTTTAGAAGCAAAGCCTTCACAGACCATATCCGCAGTTTCTTTAAAGTCCATTTTTATGGTAAGCTTATTGATTTTATCAACTGAGGTTTTATAGGCCTTATTTAATAGCTCTACTTCTTTTGTTCTATATTGTGCTTCATCAATTCCTTGTTTTAGAATAGCTAGCTTCTTATACGACTCTTGTTTTGTTTTTTCTAAAGAAAGCCTACTATCAGCTTCTTTAATTCTCTTATGACGAGCAGAAAGTATTTTTGCGTATAGTGCCTTATATTGGGAAATATCGTCCTTTGGTACAGAAGAAAGAATAGCCTCTAAAAAATTTTTATAATCCTGCGTAGATAAATTCTGAAATTCATCTGTTATGGTTAAGAAGGCTGTAAAAAAATCCTTTGGTGTAACAGACTTCTTTTTAAAAGCATTCTGTATAACTTCTATAACCTTATCTGCATCTGTTTTACTTTCTTCAATAGATTCAAATTCCTCGTTTAAAGAGGGTAACTCATTCATTGATTCAAGCAAAGGATCAGAAGCATTTTCCAAAGCCATTTCATCTTCATCAGAATTAAGTTCAGCCAAATTTGTATTATGTTCTATGATATCTAATGCAGGAGCTTCATCTTCATTAGATATCTCCTCTAGAGCCTTCTCATTTTCATCTTCATTAAAATCCAAATTCTTAGGTAACATAATTTTGTTCCTCCTTATTCTGATTCATCAAATAAAGATGCTAAAAGTTCATCTGTCGTCAGTTCTTTTTCTTCCTGATTTCTTGCTTGTTCCTGAACTGATGTATGCTCACTCTGTTGTGCCGCTGGGGTAGATTTTGATTCAAATTCAGCAATATCCTCATATAAAGATACCTCTGCAATATGAGTTCCTAAATTGAGAATAGGTAATACTAAAAGTAAAGCAAATAAAACAAATACTGAAAAAATTATCATTATAACTAAAACAGCTGGGTGATTCATTAAAATGCCAATTAAGATAAAAAGACTAACAAAAAATGCAAATATCCCTATTACTATGTTATTGATTAAAGCAATCCCAAATAATGTCAGCTTTCCTGTCTTTTTCATCGTCGCCATAGAGCTATGAAGGACATCTGTCACATTCATTTCTGGTCTCATTATAATGACATAGTTAACTGGAGATAAATATAGTGTTGCAATTAACACAAAAATCTCAATCACAAACAACCCAATATAGGCAAAAAAAACCATAAATACTACACCTACTGATCTATTTGGAATCCCCATTGAAATTAAACAAAAAGGTATCACACATAAAAAGATTAATACTACACCAGACAGAATCAAAATATAGCGGATGCTATTGGTCAGCAAGCTTGTGTACCACATTTTAGGACTATTCGCTGGCTGAAAAGAATCAAACACCTTAATCTCCTTTTCGTCCATAGCAAATTTAGCCATTTTGACTTTTGCCAAACTGCAAATAGGACTTGTAATAAAGAGCAGACTTCCTAAGAAAGACGCTAACATAAACAAATAATACTTAAAATAATTTATTTTACTTTTTTTCAAGGAAGCAAAAGCTGCAGATATTCCTTCCTTATAATAAGCAAAACATCCTCGATTCATAATACACTCTCCTAGATTCATTTTTTTCATAATGCTACTTTTCAAAATATTTCTCTCATATATTTCGACAAGGTTCAACATTTATTATATCTTGCTATCTAGAGCCTTGTCAAGAAAAAAAGATTGGGCTTAACTACTGCAAGATGAGTTCTGCAACTCTTCTTCCACACTCCATAGCTTCAACAACCGTCTTTGCTCCTAAGACGATATCCCCACCAGCATAAATTCCATCAATATTTGTTTTATAATCCTCACAAACCAAATAATTTGAATCCGTTTTAAGCTTTCCCACATCATAAATATCTCTTGGGCTTTGGCCAATAGCACAGATTATGGAATCACACAGAATTTCACAGAACTTTCCTGTACCCACAGGACGTCTTCTTCCAGAGGCATCTGCCTTATCTAATTTCATTTCCTCAACACATATACCTTTAACTTTTGTATCTCCAAGAATTTTGACAGGACTATTTAAAAATTGAAACATAACTCCATCTGCTTCTGCCTCAGCGATTTCTTTTTTAGTTGCTGGAGCCTCCAAGCGACTTCTCCGATATACCACAAGAACCTTTGCTCCATCTCTTTTTGCACATCTTGCTGCGTCCATTGCAACATTACCAGCCCCTAATACTACAACAGTTCCTGCAAGCTTAGGCCGTTTTCCCCTCTTATACTTAATATCTAAGTTGACCTCTTTTAAATATTCCAAGGCATCATATACTCCATCTAAATGCTCATTAGGAATACCCAGTTTCTTTGATTCTGTAAGACCAATAGAAATAAATACAGCATCAAAGCTATCCTTCAATTTTAGAATATCTGATTCAAGCAAGCTTTGATTATAATGAATCAACACCTTTAGGTCATCTAGCTCCTGTTTAATTCTATTCACTCTAGAAATGTCTAATCGATAATTAGGAATTCCATAGGCAAGAACTCCTCCAAAGCAATCACTTTCCTCAAAAATTTCTACATTACATCCAGCCTTTGCCAACTCCTTAGCACAAGATATTCCAGCTGGTCCAGCTCCAATAACAGCAACATGCTTAGAGGAACGTGACGCAATCTTCGTAGGCTTATTTACCTGATCAACAACAAATCTCTCTAAATTTCCACAATGAATTGGCTTTCCCTGAACGCCTAAAATACAATGCCCTACACATTGCTTTTCATGTGGACAAACAATAGAACAAATATAAGGTAAATCTGAACAGGAGGAAATAATATCATAAGCGCCTTCAAGATTATCCTTTTTAATTTCTTTTATAAAATCCCGAATCCGCATATGAGTTGGACATCCTGTTTCACATCGTGGATTTTTGCAGGACAAGCAACGCAAGGCTTCAGTTTTTGCCTCCTGCTCAGTTAACCCCTTGGGCATCATCCAATTTTTATTCATTACGTTCTTCTCCTTCTAGAGCCTGTTTTACCAAATATGCATCAGCAAGTGCAATAGCAACACAAGCTTCTAAAACAACCTGTGCTCGTAAAACAACAGCAGTATCATGTCTTCCCTCAATTTTCAATTCCTCAACCTGATGATTTTCAAAATGATAGGTTTCTTGTGCCCTACCAATGGATGGTGTTGGTTTCACAAAAACAGATAGCACCAAATCATTTCCATTAGAAATGCCTCCATTGATGCCTCCATTATGATTCGTTTGAGTTTGTCCTTGTTCATTTATGATAGAATCATTAAACTCACTTCCTCTTAAGGAAACTCCATCAAAACCAATCCCAAAGGATACCCCCTTAACGCCTCCTACGGAAAACAATAAATGAGAAATGGTAGATTCTAAGGAATCAAAATAAGGCTCCCCCAAACCAATGCCAATATTTTTTGAAACAATTTGAACAATACCACCAATAGAATCCTGCTCCTTTGTAGTACTCCTTAAAATCTGTTCAAACTCATCTGGATTCGTTGAGCCCCCCAAATTTATAATTGACGTATGAAACTCAACTTTTTTTAAAAGCTTTTTCGCAATCACTCCAGCAGCCACAAGACCTAAGGTTAGACGCCCAGAAAATGAACCACCACCACGATAATCCTGATGTCCATGATATTTCTTTTCTGCAACAAAATCAGCATGTGAAGGACGAGGATGAACAAGTAAATTTGAATAATCCTTACTTTTTGTATTTTCATTTAAAAAACGGATAAGTATTGCTCCACCTGTTGTCGCCCCCTGAAATACACCAGATTCAAGACAAATCTGATCTGTTTCTATTCTTGGTGTCGTTCCAAGACTTCCTGACTTTCTTCTTGCCAAATCAAAAGTGAAATCTTCCTCTTTCAATGGAATTCCAGCTGGAACACCATCAAGTACAACCCCAACACATTTTCCATGACTTTCGCCAAAAATTGTCAGCTGAAATATTCTTCCTATATGATTCATTCTTCTCTCTCCTTTTTATGAGTCGTTTGATACTCTATAAATTCTTTCGTTTTAGACCAATACTTTATTCCCCAATTTTCAAAATTCCATTCCTCCATATACTCATTACATTCATAATCAACATAATATAGCTTTTCATTTTGAACAACAAAATTGGTTGGAAAATAATCAATATTTAAATGAGCAGGATATAAATCCAAACACATTTTCCTCACTGCATCAAGATATTTTTCCTCCATTTTATCCTCAGCCACCAAATCATAAATCGTAGGTCCAGAAATATATTCCTTTAAAATCCGTTCCTTCTTTATATCAACCTCATAAAGTTTTGGTAACCGAAGTCTTAGTTTTCTTAGAGTATTGTAATCTCTTAGCTCTGCTTCAAGCTTATTGCCAAAGGTGTAATAGGAACATGGTTCATGATGAATTTGCTTGCATACATAGCTTGAATTTCCATCTGTGACCAAGTAAGAATACCCACCCTTTCCATGACCTAAAAGCTTTACCACTGAGTACACCTTATCCTTTACTTCTATAAAGTTCAAGATTCCCCTCCTTATCTATCCTTTCGCTGCTTTATTTATTCATCTAGTGCATAGACAATAACCTCATATACTATTCCTAAATTATATTTTAGGCTCTATGAGAAGTTCAATTTCTTCTATCAGGTCTTCAATAGATACATTTAAAGGCTTTTCCTGCCAGATTTCTTCTGCCTTTAAAGCTTGCATAATGAGCATATAAAGACCATGAATCGTTGAGCCTGCATCTTGTAAAAGCCTTGTGGCTTTTGGATTAAAAATAATATCAATCACAACTCCTGCTTTTTTAGCAATCTTGGCAGAAACTGGGCTTGCTGAAACGTTTGGATACATACCAACAGGTGTGGTATTGACTAGGATATCAATTTCCTTGTCCTCTAAATCCTGATAACTGATTTGATGTTCAACAGGTGTTCTTGAAACAAAGATACATTTTCCTCCCAAATCCTTAAGCACCTGACGGACTGCTAGGGAAGCCCCTCCTGTTCCTAAGATATAGCATTTTTTGTTTGAAACCTCAATTTGATATTTTCTTATCGTTTCCAAAAAGCCATCATAATCTGTATTTGTACCAATCACTTTTCCATTCTTAAGGTAAACTGTATTGACACTTCCAATCTGATTAGCTTTAGCATCTATTTCATCTAGATAGGGCATAATTGCTTTTTTATAAGGAATCGTTACATTAAAGCCAAAATATTTTTCTTCCCTTAAAGCTTGAATATAGCAAGGAAGCTCTTCTAAAGAGCATTCTAGCAGCTGATAATTGGCCTTGATTCCAAGCTTTTCAAAAATAAAAGTATGAATCATTTTAGAATAGCTATGAGAAAGATGTTCTCCTAATAATCCATATTGTTTCATTTTATGATTTCCTTTTGATATTCCTTAGAGGATTTTAAAACTCCCTCAAAAAACATTTTATAATAAGGAGAAAGAATTTCCTCTTGTAGCATAGAAAGATTTCTTTGAAGTAAAATAGTTTCCCTATCCTCATCAAAAACTGGCAAATGATTTTCCTTTTTATAGGCTGCAACTTCCTTTACTGCCTCCATACGCTGTACAAAAAGCTGAAGCATTTCTGCATCAATTTGATTGATTTTTTTTCTTGCTTCTTCTAGCTTATTCATAGGTTATCTCTCCTCCTAATGCTTCAAATACCTCCCAAAAGTCAGGATAGGATTTTGAAACACATTCTGCATTTATAATTGTTAAATCCTCTGTCATTTTTAAGCTTGCCATCGCCAAAGCCATCGCAACTCTATGATCGTTATGAGAATCTACCATTCCACCATTAAGCTTAGAAATCCCCTGGATAATCATAGTATCCTGTGTTTCTTCTATATGAGCTCCTAATGCTTCTAATTCCCTTCTCATACAGGTAACACGGTCACATTCCTTTATACGTAACCGCCCTACCTCTTTAAAAATGGAGGTTCCCCTTGATACACTTGCAAGAACCGTTAGAGCAGGGCCTAAATCGGGTGATTGAGAAAAACTAATTTCTGTACCTGTTGTTTCACTTGGAAGACAGCATAAACAATTTTCATCAAATAGAAGCTGTCCACCCAATGCTTTAATATCCTCTACTATTTTTTTATCCCCCTGATACGATTCCTTTTTCATTCCAAGAAGCTTTATATCTGCTCCCATAGCTCCTGCTATTAAAAAGAATGCTGTCTGTGAGTAATCTCCCTCCACCTCATAATGAAAAGGTGTATAGCTTTGGTTTCCAGAAATTAAAAATTCCTGATAGTTTTGATTTTTTATTTGAATTCCAAATTTAGATAAAATGTCTAAGGTTAAATCAACATAGCCTTTAGATTCTAAGGGAGTTGTAATTTGAATTTTGGAATCCCCCTTTAATAAAGGTAAAGCAAATAATAATCCTGTGATAAACTGAGAGGAAATATTTCCCTCAACCTGATAGCATCCTGCAACCAATCCACCTGTGGTTTTCAAAGGCAGATAGGCCTCCTTAGGATGTGTATAGCAAATTCCAACTTTTTTAAAAATCTCAAAATAAGAATCTAATGGTCTATGAATCAGCTGATTTTTCCCTGTGAATTCCATAGGCTCTGGATTGACTAGTGCAATTGGAATAAAGAAGCGTAGAGTAGAGCCTGATTCATTAGCATCTAAGCGGCTATGAAAACGAATGACTTCTGAGCCTGTAATTCTTAATGTTTTCCCCTCAATAATGACCTTAGCTCCAATCGCCTCTACACCACGTATTGTTGCCAGTATATCCTTTGATAGTATTACATTAGAAATAATGCTTTCCCCTTTAGCCAAGCCAGCAGCAATGATGGCTCGATGAGATAAGCTTTTGGAAGGAGGAATATGCACCTCTCCCTTTAGTTTTTTAGGGTGAATGGTTACCTTCATTTCATCAACTCCTTTAAATCGCTTTCCTTAATGGGATAAAACAGAGGATTTCCAATATCCTTTAATAGAATCAATTGAATCACTCCTGCCAAATTCTTCTTATCCTTAGCAATTTCAACAAGATAATCCTTATAGTTTGGCTCCTCATAAGGTAGTTCGTATTGCTTTAAAATATTTTTAAGCTCCTTATAGCAAGCCTGATTTGTAACTCCTACATCCATACCAAACTGTAAAATCATGAGCATTCCTAAGGCAACAGCCTCTCCATGCTTTAACTTAAGCTTGAGTTCAATCGCATGTCCAAAGGTATGCCCAAAATTCAATAGCATTCTTTCCTTGGTATCAAATTCATCCTTTTCAACAACCTCTTGTTTTACACATAGACTTTGATAGATAATGTCTTCTGTAATTTCTGGCTTATGCTTTAACATAGTAAACAACTTTGGATTTCCAATAGCTGCATGCTTAATTAGTTCTCCCATCCCATTATTCCATTCTCTTTTTGGAAGCGTATGTAGGGTTTTTGGGTCAATCAATACAAGCTTAGGCTGTTTAAAGCAACCAATAATATTCTTTCGATCATAAAAATCAATTCCTGTCTTTCCTCCTATTGAGGAATCCATTTGACTCAGCAAAGAGGTAGGTATAGAAACATAGGGAAGACCCCGATAAAGTGTAGCCGCTACAAAGCCTGTCAAATCTCCAATAACGCCTCCACCTAAGGCTAAAAGAAGTTCATTTCTACGAATATCTAAATCTAATAGCTGTTTTATAACACTTGAATAAACCTCTATGCTTTTAGAAGTTTCTCCATGAGGAACAACAACTATTTCAATTTCATAATTCTTTAAGCTATTTTTTACAAGCTCAACATAGTGTTTTTCTACAATATCATCTGTAATTAAATAAATCTTTTTATTTTGATAAATCTCCTTAATATAAAAAGAAAGATGAAAAAGGATATCATCTTCTATAAATATGTTATAGGAATTTTCTTTTAATCGAATTCGCAGTTGTTTCATTTTTCCATCTTCCTTCTAATTTGTGTAGACCGTTTAAACAAATTGTTCAATGATTCCTTATCCTGTTCTCTTATTGCTTTTTTTAAAAGCTCAAGTTCCTTTTCAAAATTTGAAATGTGATTCAAAAGAACTTCTTTATTTTCCAAAAACAACTCACTCCAAAGTGATTCATTAATCATTGCAATCCGTGTCAAATCCCGATATGAATCTCCAATAAATCTAACAGTATCCGCATCATAATCACTATTTACTAAGGACACCGCTATTGCGTGAGTCAGCTGAGAAGTAAAACCAATCATTTGGTCATGGCGTTCAATTGAAATGGTTGTTACTCTACCAAAGTCTAAATCACTAGCAATTTGCTTTAAACAGGCTTCTGCCTGCTTTGAAGCTTCATTTATAGGTGTAATTAAGAAATTTGCCCCCTTAAAAATCCGATAGTCTGCAAACTCAATCCCAATTTTCTCCCTTCCCGCCATAGGGTGATGAGATAAATAAGTTGCCTTACCAGATAAAAGAGTTGCCTTTCTAACAAAAGAGCTTTTTACCCCACACACATCTGTTATGACTTGATTTTCTTTAAAATAAGAAGAATTCTTTTTTAAAAAATCTAAAATAGCTTGTGGATAAATCGCAAGAATAATACAATCACAAAAGGATAAAATTTTCAAATCCTCTCTAAATCCGTCTATAATATACTTTTGTTTTTTAGCAAACTGAATGGCCTTCAAATCATGATCAATGCCATAGACCTCATGCCCCTTAAGTGAAAGTCCCATAGCATAGGAGCCTCCAATTAAGCCCAGTCCTACAATACAAATCTTCATTATAGCTTCTTCCCTACAATTGGAGCAATCAATTTAAGCTGCTTCATCATATGGTCAAAGCGTTCTGGCTTTAAGCTTTGAGCTCCATCACATAATGCACATTCAGGATTATTATGTACTTCTACAATAATTCCATCTGCTCCCACAGCTAAAGCCGCCTTAGATAAATCCTCCACCATAGACCATTTTCCAGCCGCATGAGATGGATCTACAATCACAGGCAAATGAGATAATTCCTTAACCGCCAGTACTGCTGATAAATCTAGTGTATTTCTTGTATATTTTTCAAAGGTGCGAATCCCTCTTTCACATAAAATAACCTTTTCATTTCCACCAGCCAATATATATTCTGCTGCCATAAGCCATTCTTCTATTGTTGCAGAAAGTCCACGTTTTAATAAAATGGGTTTGTCAATTTTACCTAATGCCTTTAATAAATGAAAATTCTGCATATTTCTTGCTCCAACCTGAATAATATCTACATCCTTAACAAAACGCTCAATCATATCCTCTGACTGAATTTCAGTAATAATAGGAAGCCGTGTAGCCTCTCTAGCCTCCATCAATAAATCCAAGCCTTCAAGCTCTAAGCCCTGAAAAGCATATGGAGAGGTTCTAGGCTTATATGCTCCACCTCTTAAAATATGGGCTCCACTTTCTTTCACACTTTGTGCAACACTGACAATCTGCTCATGATTTTCAACAGAACAAGGTCCTGCCATAACTGTAAAATTGCCTCCGCCTATTTTCACTCCACACACATCAATCACAGTAGGCTCTGGATGAAATGCTTTAGAAGCTTTTTTGTAAGGAACCTGAATCCGTGTAATTGAATCTACACCAGATAGGGCATATACATCACTATCCATCGTCTTTGTTGTATCCCCAATGACACCAATGACCTTAACGTCCCCACTACTTGCATCCTTGATTTCAAGTCCACGTGCTTTAAAATAATCTATTATATTTTGATATTCCTTATCAGTTATGGAATCCTTCATTTTTATAATCATAGAACTATACCTCACTTTTACTTACATTTATATCATTTTATCATAAAATGATACCTTATTCAAGAAAACCAAAAAGGAAAAGGAAAGGGAAGGGTAAAGTCCACATATAAACAATCATCTCTGCTTTAAAATGATGGTTCAGTTTTGTATATAAAAACCCCTTTGTCTTTCTAGATTTCTCTAGTCCAACTTTGGGGGTTCAGTACAAAACTATGTTTTTTTATCACAAGGAACTAATTGACACTCAAGCATAAAAAAAGTAAGATTCTTACTTATCAATATAACCCATCCAAAGCCCCTTTAATCTTTCATTTAAAAGCGACTCAATCAAGGTAGTAGCCTCTACAAAAGGCTTCATTTCAAGTTGTGCTTTTTTCTCTTAGTATTATTTATAATTTCCAAATCAATTTATAGTATAGTAACATTTTTAATATTTTTTATTTGAACAAGTACTTTTTGTTTTTTTGTTGACTCAAGGAGAATCCAATCATCATCTAAATCTAAAACAATAACCTTTTGATTTTCAAACAAAGGATACTCAAAAAAATTTAGCTTTACTGTTTTTCCTATATTTTCCTTCAACAGATGAATTAAGGCAACTGTGTCAACGGGATTCTCTAAGGCTCTTATTCTATGTTCTAGCTTGCGAATCTCATACAAAGCAGAAGCCCCAATACAAAAGCCCATAAATGCAATAGCAAACATAATTAATTCCATAATCTACACTTCCTCTTTTATATGAATTGATTTGATGGAATCCACAGGAATCAGCTTAATTATGCTATTCTTTTCTTTTTTGCCAATGGATTCTAATTTTATCCAGTCTCTTGAAACCTCAACCACTATCACTTTTCTTTTAGAAGAAAAAAACTCATAATCTTTTGCTGTATCTAATTCTAAAAAGACTTCTTTACCAATCAAGCCTTCTAATAAACGACTAACTGGCTTAACATTGCTATGATTTTCATCCTTTAAAAGATAATCTAGGCTTACCTCTAAAAAGGTAGACAATCTTACCAAATTATCCATATCTGGATATACAATGTTGGACTCCCATCGTGAAACCGATTGTCGGGTTACCTCTAGGTGTTCAGCAAGTTGCTCCTGCGTGATATTCATTTTCTTACGAGCGTCCTGTAATCTTTTTCCTAAACTCATAACATACAACTCCTTTTCTATTATTATAAAAGAAATGAAACGAATTTACTAGAAACTTTACGTTTCTTTTTGCAACAAAGCCTGTTACAAATGGGTTGATTCTATCACAATAGTAAAAAAACAAGCCGTAGCCTGTTCTCTTACTTGTTCTTCTCAAATTGTGAATCATACATATCCTTATAAATTGGACAGGTTTCATAAAGATGAGTATGACTTCCCTGACCAACAATAATCCCATGGTCCAAAACAACAATCTCATCTGCATCCTTAATTGTTGACAAGCGATGAGCAATGATGAAGGTAGTTCTTCCTTTGGCTACAACATCCATTGCATGCTTAATTCTAATTTCTGTTTCACTATCAATATTGGCAGTTGCTTCATCCAAGACTAAAATTTTTGGCTTACGAAGAAGGATTCTTGCAAAGGATAAAAGCTGCTTTTCCCCCAAGGATAAATTCTCTCCTTTAAAGGAAATTGGCGTGTCTAGTCCTAGCTCACTCTTACTTAGCATATACCCGGCTCCAACCTCTTCTATCACATTAATAATCTCTTCATCTGGATACTCTCGTTCCATAGTAACATTCGACCGTATCGTTCCAGCAAAGAGCGCTGGTGTTTGTAAAACAATACCCAAATTTTTGCGATAGGAGGCTTTATTGTAGGTTTTTATATCAATTCCATCTACCAAAAGTTCTCCCTCCTGATAATCATTATACCCAAGCAATAAGTTCATCAAGGAGGATTTTCCACTTCCTGTATGTCCAACAATTCCTATTTTCCTTCCTGCTGGAACAAATAAGGATAGATCCTTTAATACATAGTTATCTTCTATATAAGCAAATCGAATATGCTTAAATTCAACATCACCATTTATTTCATCTGGAGCAGCTTCGCCATCTAAAATACGCGTGTCATTTGCTTCATCCATGAACTGATACACACGATTTGCAGCAACTAAAGAATCCTCTAATTCATTAAGATTATTAAAAATAGCATTAATTGGATTAATCATACGATCAAGATAACCAATAAAGGTTGTAATTAATCCAGCTGTAATTCCAGCATCTCCTAAAGCTTCATAGCCAATAAAGAATAAGATGCCAATCTCTGCTAGTCTTTTTAAAATCATCAAAAGCTCCCAACCAAAATAAATATTAATTGTATTCGCTTTGATGTCATTATAATTATACCGGTTGACAAGCTCCTTATATTCATCCATCATATTTTCTTCTTGATTAAAATCTTGAATGATTAATGCTCCACTAATAAGCTCATTTAGCTTTCCTGTTATTCTAGAACCAGTTTCTCTCAAGTCAAGATAATATCCATGAACCTTTCTTCTGTAAACTGTAATCCAAACAAGAATAATAGGGACAATAGCCAATATAATTAATCCTAAAATTGGTTTTAAAACAATTAATCCAATATAAACAATAATAATATTGATAAGCGCATTAATTATAGAAAACATTGTCATATAGAAGGTTCTTACTCCATTACTATCAGACGTAATTTTTGCTACAATTTTTCCATCAGGCTCTAAGGAAAAGTAATCCACTGGAAGATAATCTATTTTGCGGATAGCATCCTCCCTTAATTTTTTTTCTATATGCATTCCTGCAAGCGTCTGTAAATATTGACTGAAATAACGCATAACTACAACCACAATAGTACAAATCAAATAGGCACCAATCAGCCATAAAATCATTTTCATATCTTGAGCTGGAATATAGGTATCTAAAATTTCTTTTGTAAAAAGTGGTGTAACAGTTGTTAAAAAGGCAATGCCAATATTAAGAAGGAGTGTAATTAAAACTAGCTTCCATTCTCTTTTGATATAAGGAAGTGTCTTTTTAAATAAGGTGGATTTTGAATAGCCCTCTTTCTTTTTCTTAGGCATTGTCATCACCCTCTTCCATCTGCTGAGCCATAAATTGCTCATAGTACCAGCCCTTTAAGGCCATTAGCTCTTCATGAGTTCCACGTTCAACAATATGTCCCTCATCAAGCACAATTATTTGATTCGCATGCATCACAGCAGAAAGGCGGTGTGCAACAATAATATTCGTCTTATTTGAACGATATTTTTTTAAGGAATGAATAATGTTAGACTCTGTTTTACCATCTACCGCAGATAAGGAATCATCCATAATCAAAACATCAGCATCCTTCAAAAAAGCTCTTGCTATGGCAAGTCTTTGCTTCTGTCCACCAGAAAGAGTAACTCCATACTCTCCAACAACCGTGTCAAAGCCTTCTGCAAGCATTTCAATATCCTTTTCAAAATCAGCAAGCATCACAGCTTCATTTACCTCCTCTAAAGAGGCATTAGAATCACCAATTAATACATTTTTAAGAACAGAGCGGGAAAATAGCATATGCTCCTGCGGTACATACCCCACATGACGTCTAACCTCCTGCTGATTATAAACCTCAATTTCTTCTCCATTGATAAATATCTTTTCATTATCAATAGGAAGCTGTCTTACAAGCTGTCTTACAAGTGTTGACTTCCCACTTCCAGTCTTTCCTACAATCCCCAAGGTCTGTCCTTCAGTAATTGTCAAATCAATATGCTTTAAAACATCATCATTATCTCCTTCATAGCGGAAGGAGAAATCTCTAAATTCAATTGATTTTATTTTGTTTAGAACTTCATCGTCCTTATCAACAACACTACTCTTGGCATCATAGATTTCATTTAATCGATCTGCTGATATTAAGGATTGATAAAAGTTATTAATCATATTACCAATGTTTGTTAATGGTCCTTGAAATTGATTTAAATATAATGTGAAAAGTACTAGATTTGCAACAGTAAAGGGCTGAATTGGATCATTATAATATTTAATACAATAATAACCACCTAGTCCATAGGCAATTATGGTTGCAACAGCAACAATAGATTGAAACATAGGCTGAAAGATAACATTGATTTTCAGGTTTGCCTTTTCTACATCATAGGTTGCCTGAGAATATTTTAAATTCTTTTGATAGTTCTCCTCTTCCTTAGAAAATGCCCGTATCGTTCTTACGTTTGTTATACTTTCTAAAATAACATTTCCCATTTGAGAAGATTTTTCACGGACCATCTGCCAATTTCTTTTTACTTTCGCCTTTAATAAAAGATTAGAAACGAAAATCAAGCTAAGAGGAATAAAGCACAATAATGCTAAATCCCAACGAATTAATATCATTGCAACTAAAGTTACTGCTACGGTCATAGCCTCTAGGAAAATATTTAACAAACGATTTCCACCACTAAAGTTAACAGATTTTACATCTCCTAAGGCACGGGTCAGCAAATCTCCAGATTGAAAATGTTCAAAAAATGTAGCATCCTGAACTAATATATTTTCCATATACCGAACCTGAAGTGCATAATATAAGTGAACCTTTAGCCGATTTTGTAGTACTCTTTTTGTTGTTTGTACAACATATATTAAGATAATCGTGATTAAAAACGGAACTAAAATATGCAAAAATAAAAAGTTTACTGTGAGCTCTTTTTTTTCTATTGCATCTGTCAATTGTGAAACAATCCATGCAGGAACCAAATTGAGCACGGTAAGAAACAGACCCACAATCACAATACTAACATAGCGATACCAGTTTTTTGATATGAACCACCATAAACTTTTGACAAATTTAAACATTTCTCTCACCACTTTTCAATATTACGTTATAATTATAGTGAAAAATGAAGAATATTAAAAGGAAAAATTTACACAAAAATTATTTACTTCTGTGTTTTTTTAATAGTTCTATTTCTTCTTTATATCCCTCATCCTCATTTGGGGTTTCCAAATAAAATGGAAGGTGTCTAAGCTTTGGGTGGTTGATAATCCGAACAATTGCATCAAGTCCTATTGTTCCCTGACCAATTTTAGCATGACGATCCTTATTTGAAGCAAATGGCATCATAGAATCATTTAAATGAATTGCTTTTAATCGTTCTATGCCAATAAGTGCATCAAATTCTTCTAATACCTCATCTAAATGATTTACAATATCATATCCCGCAGAATATATATGACAAGTATCTAAGCATACTCCAAGCTTTTCCTTATACTCAACATGAGAAATAATTTCTGCAATTTCTTCAAAGCTACGTCCAATTTCACTCCCCTTACCAGACATAGTTTCCAAAAGGATTGTCGTCTTCATTTCAGGATAGATTACTTCATTTAATATTTCAACAATTTGCTGAATTCCTGTTTCTACTCCCTGACCTGTATGACTTCCTGGATGAAAATTATATAATGCATTAGGAAAATGCTCTAGCATTTCTATATCAGACTTGAAAACCATTCTTGCAAACTCCCTCGTTTGAGGATTCGCTGAACAGGCATTTAACGTATATGGAGCATGACATAGCAATCCATCAATCCCCACAGAGTTAGCATATTCCATAAAGCCATCAAAATCCCCCTGATCCCATGGTCTTGCTTTCCCTCCCTGTGGATTTCTAGAAAAATACTGAAATGTATTTCCACCTAATTCAGTTATATTTTTTCCTGCTTTTAAAAATCCATTCGCAATGGATAAATGACATCCTATCTTAAACATTTTTACATACCTCTACTTTTATTCATGGTTAGTACCATTTTATCATTATTTTAACAAAAAAGGTAGAGAAATTATATTAAAATAATAAAAAGACATCTAAAAAGATGCCCTCTAAACGATGTCTACCTAATGCTATAATACTATGATTACTTTTCTTCTCTATTAGTGAATACATCTAATACATATATTAAGTTTCATACAATTGAACTTATATTTTTAATTCATTTTTTTATATTTTGAAATTATTTGAAGTATAGAGTCTGATTGTTCATTTAACTCCTTTGAACCATCATAATTCTGCAATAAAATTTTTTGCTGATTTTGTGCTATTATATAGTCATTTTCTTTTATACGAACATTTGTTCCACTTGTTCTATTTGTAAAGATAAGGTAGTATTGATTTACCTGTGGAATTTCATTATTTTCAGTATATAATTCCCATGTATTCAAATAAACTTTGCCACCATAAAAACAGATACACTCCTGTTTATCTCCATTCCCTTTTATATGATCTAGAGTTTCTACTTCATAAAAAGTAAAAGGAATGTCTATTCCAAATCCATTATATTGATTTGTTTCTACTTCCATTATAATCTTTCCAACAAAAACAGATTCATGAGCATCTAAAAATTCCTTATCCGTTGAATAATATATGAATTCTCCTTTGTTTTCATAAATTCTTTCTTGATTTAAAACTAAAATCAGCCAATATAGTTGAACATACAGCAATAATTTTTTTCATTTTATTTCCTCCCCATCTAAAATGAAAGATTATTATGAATCACCTTATATTAAACAAAAACTCTCCTGAGTTTAGAAACTCAAGGAGAGCAAAATTCCGTTTCAAATCCTTAGGTAATTCATTCAAATTATAAAGGATATCAATATATCCCCCTGTATAAATATTATATTAAAAAAATAGTTGTCATACAACATAACTTTTTTTAGTTTTACATAACCTTTGCTAAAAACTCTTGTAGTCTTTCTGTTTTTGGATGAGAAAATATTTCTTCTGGAGTACCTTCTTCTGCAATTTGCTGATTACAAACAAATAAAACTTTAGTAGCAATATCCTTTGCAAAAGACATTTCGTGTGTAACAATGCATATGGTCATTCCAGATTGGGCCAACTCTTTAATAACATGAAGAACCTCTTGTACCATTTCTGGATCAAGTGCGCTGGTTGGCTCATCAAAAAGCATAATATCTGGATTCATCATTAAGCTTCTTGCAATTGCAATTCTTTGTTGTTGTCCGCCTGACAAGGTTCTAGGATAAGCATTTATTTTATCTAGTAGATGCACTTTAGTCAAGAGTTCTTTTGCCCTTTCTACTGCCTCTTCCTTTGTATATTTTTTTAAATAAACTGGCGCCAAGATAAGATTTTGTAATACGGTCTTATGAGGAAATAATTCAAAGTTTTGAAAAACCATACCAATATGCTCTCGTACTGAATTCAAGTTCTTTTTTGTGATTTCCTCTCCTTTGAAATAAATCTTTCCCTTGATGGGCTCAACCATCTGATTCATCGTACGAATCAATGTAGATTTTCCAGATCCAGATGGACCTATAATACATAGTATATCTCCTTGCTGAATCTCTAGACTAACATCCTTTAAAATTATGTTATCCTTATAAGCAACTGTAATAGAATCAATCTTTAACATATCTCATCAGCTTCCCTTCTAGTTTTTTTAATAGAGTTGCAATAAGAAGAACCAAAATAAAATACGTCGCCCCCATCACAAGATATACGGTTTGATAATCATAGGTTGCATTTGCTATTTTTCTAAAGGCAAGAGTAAGATCAACTGCTCCTACAAATCCCACAATAGAAGTTTCTTTAAGTAAGGTAATACACTCATTTCCTAAGCTTGGTAAAGCATTTTTAATGGCCTGCGGAAATATAATCTTTGCCATAACCGCTGGATATGAAAGTCCAAGGGCTCTACCTGCTTCCATTTGCCCCATAGGAACTGCATGAATTCCTCCTCTTAAAATTTCTGAAACATAAGCACCAGAATTTAAACCAAAAGCAATCATAGCTATAAAAAGTGGATTTCCATTATAAAATGCAAAAATCACAAAATATATGATGAGAAGCTGGACTATCATAGGTGTTCCTCTAAATATACTTACGTAAAGCTTTACAAACTTTTTTAAAATAAGGATACATGTATTTTGGCTTTCTATTCCATCAATTAAGCACAAAATTGCTCCAATGAAAAGTCCAATCACAAAAGAAACAAGAGTAATCAACAATGTATTTAATAGCCCTTTTCCTATTTCTAGATATGTATTTCCTTTTATAAAATTATTTTGCAAACTAGAAATAATTTTTTCCTGATCCACTAAAAGTAATATTAAAAGAATAAGTACCGCTACCAAAAGTAGGCTATATGTGATTATTTTATCCTTATTCGTTTGCTTGACCATAATACTTATTTATGATAGTTTCAAAAATGCCTTCCTCTTTCATTTTATCTATGAAATCATTTAAGGAAGCTACCAAGCTATCATTCCCCTTTGCTACTGCAATTGCATATTCTTCCTCTGTTAAAACAACATCTAGCACCTCTACTCCAGAAATTTTCTTACAATATAAGTTAGCTGGTGCTTCATCTATAATCACTGCATCAATTTGACCATTGGCTAGGGCGGTAACTGCAAGAGCTCCATTATCATAGGTTATACAAGAGGCACTTGCAATTCCTTCAAATTCCCAATCCTCATCACCTTCAATGTAATATTGCCCTGTGGTTCCCCTCTGACAGCCAATTTTTGCTTGATTCTCACTCAATAAATTTAAAATTTCTGTTTCACTTGTTAGTGAGGAATACTCACTATTTTCCTTTACTATAATTACCTGACTTGCTGTATAATAGCTTTTTGAAAAGGATAAATTCTCTTCTCTTTTTGCATTTTTTGTAATACCTGCTATCGCAAAATCGGCTTTATTCGTGGATACTGCTAATAAAGCGGCATCAAAATCCATATCTTGTATTTCAAGGGATACGTTCAAATAAGACGCATATTCTTTTGCAAGATCCATATCAATACCAAGATATTCTGCTCCCTCCTTATACTCAAATGGTGCAAATTCAGCATTTGTTGAAACAACAAGCTTGCCTTTTTCTTGAATCTCTGCTACCGTTTTAAATTGTGAGGAGCATCCGGTAAGAATCCCCACCCCACATAAAATAAATGTTGTTAATGCTTTTTTTAGTTTCATTTTCTTTGTCTCCTTCCATATTTTTTTAATAGAAACTAATCTGGAAACAAAAAACGTCCCCAGACTTTGCATATAAAGTCTAAGGACGTATGAAATCAATACAATACGTGGTGCCACCTTAGTTCATCATTACCTCACGATAATGAAACTCTATAGGTTCTATCAAACCTAGACGCTATCACGGGCGAACCCGGCGTACCCTACTCATAAGTTCAGGCTGCAGCTCCAAGAGGCGTTCCCTAAATTTTAGAATATCATCCTTTCACCATTTGATGACTCGCTAAATCCCTTTTTTTAGGTACTCATTCTTTTCACAGCTATTGAGATATATTATAAACATTTTTTTTATTTTGTAAAGAGTCTTTTAAAAAAATTAGTATTTTTATTTTAAATATGTAAATTTTTTATATAATTAGGAGAATAGCTAAGAAAAAATGCTACCAGAAATATCTAGTAGCATCATTTTTTATTTTAATTATTTATTAGGATATTCAACATTTGCTAAACGAGTATAGTTTGCATAGCGCTTTTGAGCATCCTTCATATTCATTTCAAGAAGCTCTTGAGCCTTTTCTGGATTAATCTTTACAAGCTGTGCATAACGACCTTCATTCATTAGGAAGTCATTATACTTTGTCCAGTCTGGTTCCTTAGAGTCCATCTGGAATGGGTTCTTTCCTTCCTTAGCTAAATCAGGGTTAAATCTGAATGTTGGCCAATAGCCACACTCCGTAGCCTTCTTAGCCTCTGCTTGACTCATAAATAATCCCTTCTTAATGTTATGAGCAATACATGGAGAATAACAGATTATGATAGAAGGTCCATTATAAGCTTCTGCTTCCTTTAATGCCTTAATAACCTGATTTTGATTATATCCATGACATACAGTTGCAACATAAACATGGCCATAGGACATAGCAATTGAAGCTAAATCCTTCTTGAAGGTTGGCTTACCAGCAGCAGCGAACTTCGCAATAGCACCCGTTCTTGAAGACTTAGAGGATTGACCTCCTGTATTAGAGTAAACCTCTGTATCTACAACTAAGATATTAACATCCTCATTATTTGCGATAACATGGTCTAAGCCACCATAACCAATATCGTAAGCCCATCCATCTCCACCAATAATCCACTGGCTAACCTTAACTAGATAATCCTTTAAGGATAAAATTTCTTTTGCATAAGGTGCATCAATGCCCTTCATTGCCTCAACAATCTTTGGAGCTAATTCCTTAGTCTTAGCACCAGATGTTCTGTTTTCCATCCACTCTGTACATAGCTTTTGAGCATCAACAGGCATATCATTCATATTTAATGCCATAACATTTTGGATTCTGTCACGTAAGGTTTCAACAGCCATACGCATACCAAAGCCAAATTCTGCATTATCCTCAAATAAAGAGTTTGCCCAAGCTGGACCACGTCCTTCTGCATTTGTAGTATATGGGCTAGATGGATATGAGCCAGAATAAATGGATGTACATCCAGTAGCATTAGCCACTAGCATACGATCACCAAACAATTGAGAAACAGCCTTAACATAAGGAGTTTCTCCACAGCCTCCACAAGCACCAGAGAATTCAAATAATGGCTTGGAGAACTGAACATTCTTTGCATTATTTGTTCCAGCAATATCGCCCTTATAGCTTACCTTATTATAGAAATATTCACAAATCTTAGCTTCTTTATTCTTATTAGAATCAGCCATAGAATGAGAAGTTAATGCTGGATGCTGAACCATAGCACCAGTTTCATCCTTAACCTTCTTACCAGGACATACAGTTAAACATACACCACATCCTGTACAATCTAATGTAGAAACCTGAAGCGTATATTTATAGCCCTTGAAGCCTGTTGCGTCTAAGAATTGTGCACCCTTAGGAGCCTTAGCAACTTCTTCCTCAGTACATAGGAACGGACGGATACAAGCATGAGGACAAACAAATGCACACTGGTTACACTGAATACAATTCTCTGAAGTCCATAGAGGTACATCTGTTGCTACACCACGCTTCTCATAGGCAGCAGTTCCCTGAGGCATATGGCAGTCATCACCAAATTTAGCAAACACAGATAAAGGTAGAGAATCACCATCAATTGCGTTGATTACATCTGCAATCTCTCTTACGAATTCAGGTCTCTTCATATCAACCTTCTTTTCTTCATCTACTAAATCTGCCCATTCAGGCTTAACTGGTACTTCAACTAGCTTTGTACCACCCATATCAATAGCCTTATGGTTTTGATCAACTAATTCTTGACCCTTTCTCAAATAGGTCTTAGTTGCAAATTCCTTCATATGCTGTTTTGCTTCTTCATAATCCATAATCTGCTCATTTAATTTGAAGAAAGCGGATTGCATAATGGTATTAACACCTAAGCCTGGACGGAAACCGCATTCTCTTGCGGCAGCATTTGCAGCAATAATGTAGAATTTAGCATGCTTTTCAGCTAATAATCTCTTATAACGATTAGGTAGACGCTTTTCAATATTCTTTGCATCTACTACTGTATTTAGTAAGAATGTACCACCATCACGTAGTCCTGAAATCATATCAAACTTATCTAGATAAGCATCTAATGAACAAGAAACAAAGTGTGGCTTATTAACTAAATAAGTAGAACGAATAGGATTCTTAGAGAAACGTAAATGTAATCTTGTAGAACCACCAGACTTCTTAGAGTCATATGCAGCATAGCTCTGTGAATAATAGGAAGTGTAATCTCCTACAATCTTAGAGATATTCTTACAAGCACCTACTGTACCATCAGAACCTAATCCAAAGAATAGTAATTCTGTTGTAGTTGCATCAGCAACATCAATGTTTTCAGTAACCTCTAAGGAAGTGTACTTAATATCATCATTGATACCAAGAGTAAAATGATCCTTAGGTTTAGATTTCTTTAAATTACAGAATACAGCATTCACTAAATCAGGAGTTGTATCCTTACTAGATAAACCATAACGACCTCCAACAATAACAGGAGCATCCTTAGCACCAAAATATGCAGCCTTAACATCTAAGCATAATGGCTCATATAAAGCACCTTGTTCAATCGTTCTATCTAGAACAGCAATTCTTTTTGCTGTCTTTGGCATAGCCTTTAAGAATTTATCTACAACAAATGGACGATATAAATGTACCTTTAAGATACCTACCTTCTCACCTCTAGCTGTTAAGAAATCAACAACCTCTTCAGCACACTCAGTTACTGAACCCATAGCTACAATAACATACTTTGCATCCTTAGCACCATAGTAGGTATATGGCTGGTATTTACGACCTGTGGCCTTAGATATTGCCTTCATATACTTATCTACTACATCATATACACCTTCATACTTAAAATTCTGAAGCTCTCTTGTTTGGAAATAAACATCATCATTTTGAGCAGTACCACGTGTCTTAGGATGAGCTGGATTTAAAGCATTTGCTCTAAACTTAGCAACCGCCTCACGATCTAATAATTTGTCAAATACTTCATAATCAATTGGTTCAATTGTATTTACCTCATGAGATGTTCTAAATCCATCAAAGAAATGTAGGAAAGGAATGCTAGATTCAATTGCAGATAAATGTGCAACACCAGCTAAATCCATAACCTCCTGAACAGAACCAGAGCATAGCATAGCAAAGCCAGTTTGACGACAAGCCATAACATCCTGATGATCGCCAAAGATAGATAAGGATTGTGCAGCAAGCGTACGTGCTGAAACATGAATAACACCTGGCAAACATTCACCAGCAATTTTATACATGTTAGGAATCTTTAGCAATAATCCTTGTGATGCAGTATAGGTTGTAGTTAAAGCACCTGCTTGTAAAGAACCATGAACTGTACCAGCAGCTCCTCCCTCAGATTGCATTTCAACTACTTTAACAGGCATTCCAAATAAGTTCTTCTTACCTTGAGAAGCCCATTCATCAGTGTACTCCGCCATTGGTGATGATGGAGTAATAGGATAGATACCAGCAACCTCTGTAAATGCATAAGATGAATATGCAGCAGCGTAGTTACCATCTATCGCCATTCTTTTCTTTTTCTCACTCATATTATTCCTCCTAATGAGTTAAAATATTTTTATTCGTATCTATTATAATCTTTTTAATAAAATATTTCAACCAAGAACAATTAAACAAATTGCTTTTTTTCACTTTTTTTGATATTTTTTTAAATTTGTTGAAAGCGGTTCAGAAAATCATCCATTTTTTTACAAAAAAATGACAAAAGAAAAAAGGGACAAAGTCCCAAAGCTAATCCTCATCAATAAAACTCAAATAATCCTCTTCTATTCTTCTACGCATTTGAATAGAAGTTTCTGCCAAAGGCATTCTTAGCTTTCTTGTTTTAAAGCCCATCACATATAGCAAATACTTTACTGGAATAGGGGAAGGCTCCTTATAAATATCCTCTGTCAGCTTATGGATTTTTTTATAGGTCAGCCTAGAAATATGAGCATTTTTCTCAAAAGAATCAATAATCAGCTTTACTTCCTTTGGAAAGGCATTATTAATGACTGAAATAATACCTACTGCTCCAAGACTTAATGAAGGAATCATTGTTAAATCATCCGCACCATATAATACAAAGGATTCATGGCACAGCAAAGAAATTTTTGTCTGGTACTCCAAATCTCCAGAAGCCTCTTTGATTCCTATAATATTGGGATGGTAGGATAAAAATTGAACAACCTCCTCATTAAGACATAACCCTGTTCTTTTGGGAACGTTATATAATATTATTGGATGCTTTACATAATCTGCAATATAAGAAAAATGCTTTATTACCCCCTCTGTATTACTTTTAATATAATAAGGGGCACTCACCAAATAAGAATCAATATCAAAGGAGTCAAAAAGCCTTGCAAGCTCTATCGCTTTAGATGGAATATTTGCAATAATTCCAACCATGATTTTTATTCTGCCTTTTAAATATGTAACCACATATTCAACAAGTTTTCTTTTTTCCTCATCTGACAAGCTTTCTGACTCTGCGGTTGTTCCTAGAAGCAAGATACCATCTGTCTTGTTTTCTAAATGAAACTCTAAAAGCCTAGAAATTTCCTCATAATTGATTTCATTATCTTCTGTAAAAGGGGTTATCAACGCTACTATACTACCTTTTAACATATATATCACCAATATTATTCTATGAGAAAAAAAGAAAAGGAGATACTAAAATCTCCTTGGTTTCTTTATGCCTTGCGAACATCCTTTGCTAATTGACCTTTGTCACCCTCAACAACATCAAAGGTAACTTCTTCGCCTTCATTTAATGATCTATAACCTTCAGCTATTATTGAACTGTAATGAACAAAAACTTCTTTGCCATCTTCAGAAACTATAAAGCCATAGCCCTTTTCAGCATTAAACCACTTAACCTTACCCTTCATAAGATATACTCCTTTCAAACTTTTCTAAATAAGATTATACCTCAAAATACAAATTATAACAAGGATTTTCCGTATTTTTGACATATTTTTTCTTTCTTTTGATTTTTTTTGTTAAAGAATTGCGATATAATAAAA
>JAIEEQ010000066.1 GCA_029067355.1 Anaeroplasmataceae bacterium
ACTCCGACAGGCTGTTGCGGTCTCTGCTCATATAATAGAGCTGCATCGGCTGTCCTCCCGTGGCCGACGGCGTAATCGCGCTAAAGAAAAATCCCACAAAAGAACCACTTCTTTTGTAGGATTAGTTTAGATAAGCACCTTGCTCAAATCAGAAGAAAATTTAAATTCCTTATAGGTTTCTTTCTCTTCTTCTTTTAATTGCTCTATTGTAAAATAATCATAATTACAATTCACAATAAAATCTAGCTTCGCTTTTTTTACTTCAACCTGACCTGATATATACTGTTCTACATATTTGTTTTCTAACCATAGCGAAATCAATTCATCTGCTGAAAACCGAATTTGTTTAGGCAAAAGATTGGAACAATACACTTCAATTTCAATTGGAATCTGTCCGTCTATTTGAGTTTCTTCTATTCCCAGATTTGCAGGAATTTGAAGTTGTAGAGTAAAGGTATCCTTAGTTGTTTTAAGGATTACAATTTGGAAATCTGAAATATAGTCAATGTCTTGATTTAAAAAATCACTAAGCTTGTAATACTTCATCAAATCAATAAAGGATGTTATCATCGCTTTATATTGCTGAGTAAACAAGGAAATGTCATACTTATGTCTAATTGTTGCTTTAGTATTGCCATCCTCTAAAATCCCTTGTGCATAAATATACTGATCATCATTTGCAATATTTAAACCAGCCCTAAGCTTGGATTTAAAAGATAAACTATCTGAATCAGTGTTGACATATCCATCAGCTGATAGCACTCCTGAAAGTAGATACTTTTTCAAATTCATCTTAGCTTGCATTCCAAGATTATAGGATAAGTCAATTGTGGTTATCGCTTGATTAGTAATCAAAACATTTCCTGAAATATTACATTCCACATTTAAATCTATACCATTGAATTCCGTATCCCGTTTTGCATCATTTAATTTTTCAAAAATTTCCTTTATTTCTGCTGGCTGACTTGTCTTTGAAAATTGATAGATAGTTTCTTCCTGTTGTTCTCCAAGCAAGATAACCTCTGCTGGTGCTTCCTTATCCCCACATCCTGTCAAAAACAAAAAGCAAAGAAAAAGAATAAACGATACTACTTTTTTCATAGTCACTCCTTATTCTTGATAGAAACCTCTACCTGATTAAATGGAATCTCAATACCCTGTTCATCAAATGCCTTCTTGATTTCCACCAGCAAATAATTATTAATTGTCCAATAATCCTTATTATTACACCATACACGAATGTTTAAATCCACACTTGAGCTGGAATATTCTTTGATTCCTACATAAGGTTCAGGATCTGTAAAGATTAAAGCATTCTCCTTACAAACGTCAAAAATAGCATCTGTCGCCTTGTTTAAATCTGCGTCATAGGCAATAGACATAACAACATCCACTCTTCTTGTTTCCTTAATGGAAGAATTAACAATAACATTATTAGCTAATGAGCCATTTGGTACATGAATGACCTTATTGTCTGGAGTTACTAAAACTGTATAGAACATATGAATGTCTTCTACTGTACCAGATTCTCCGTTTGTAGTTATTTTATCTCCAATCCGGAAAGGTCTCATAACAATAATAATGATGCCACCCGCAAAATTGGATAAAGACCCCTGCAAGGCTAATCCAAGAGATACTCCTGCAGAAGCAATCAATGCAGTAATGGAGGCTGTTTCAATTCCAATATATCCAATAAAACAAACCAAACAAACCAGCTTGATTACAATTCGGATACTCTGTGTTCCTACTCTTGATAAGGTTTCATCTGCTTGTTTTCTTTGTAATCTCTTATAAAGCTTTTTTGTTAAAATGTTTGTTATTTTAAAAATAATAAACAAAAGGAGCAATCCAACAATTAACCGAATTCCTGTTGTCGTACACCAATTTAATACTGTATTCCATAAAGCATTCCAGTCAATGCCTTTGGCTTCATCTGCTAAAATCAACATAATTTGCTACTTCCTTTACATAATTTCACATTTTAAATAAATATTTTTTCTATACTTTTTGTTTATACTATAAGTGTCAAAAGGACAGAAAGGAGTTTTATTATAATCGACATCTAAAATCTCCCCTTACAATATTCGTCGATTAACATTTATCGCTCTAGGAAACTAGAGCCTTTTTATTTTATTGGCTTTAAAACTTCTGTTCCACCCATATAAGCTTGTAGGGCCTTAGGAACATTCACACTGCCATCTGCATTATAATTGTTTTCTAATACAGCAATTAGTCCTCTAGGGGTTGCAAGCACTGTATTATTCAAGGTATGTACCAGATAGGTTCCCTTTTCATTTTTTGTACGAATTCCCAAGCGTCTAGCCTGTGCATCCCCTAAAGTTGAACAAGAACCAACCTCAAAGTATTTTTGCTGTCTTGGACTCCAAGCCTCAACATCACAAGACTTCACCTTTAAGTCTGCCAAATCACCTGTACAGCATTCTAGTGTACGTACAGGAACATCAAGGCTTCTAAAAAATTCCACCGTATAGCTCCACATCTTATGATACCAATCCATACTCTCCTCTGGCTTACATAACACAATCATTTCCTGTTTTTCAAACTGATGTACTCGGTAGATTCCCCGTTCTTCAATTCCGTGAGCTCCAACTTCCTTTCTAAAGCATGGAGAATAGGAGGTCAATGTAATTGGAAGCTCCTGCTCCTTAACAATTTGTCCCTTAAAACGACCAATCATAGAATGCTCAGAGGTACCAATCAAATAAAGATCTTCGCCCTCAATTTTATACATCATATTTTCCATTTCAGCAAAGCTCATTACTCCATTTACCACATCAGAACGAATCATAAATGGAGGAATGCAATAGGTAAAGCCCTTGTTAATCATAAAATCTCTTGCATAGCTCAACATAGCAGAGTGTAATCTTGCAATATCTCCCACCAAATAATAAAAGCCATTTCCGCTGGTTCTACCAGAAGCATCTTTATCTAAGCCGTTAAATCTCGCAATGATGTCAGCATGATAGGGGATTTCATAATTTGGAATAACAGGTTCTCCATATTTTTCAATTTCCACATTTTCAGAATCATCCTTACCAATAGGAACACTTGAATCCACAATTTGAGGAATAACAAGCATTTTTTGGTTCAGTTCCTGCTGAAGTTTTTCTAAAGTAGGCTCGATTTCTGCAATTCGATCATTATTTTTTGAAACAATTATCTTGATTTCATTAGCCTGCTCAATTTCTTTATTTTTCATATGATAGCCAATTTTTTTACTCAGCTCATTTCTAGAAGCTCTAAGCGTCTCTGCCTCTAGCTTTAAGGCACGAATGTTCTTATCTAAAGCAATAACCTCATCTACCAAAGGAAGCTTTGCCTCTTGAAACTTCTTTCTCAAATTCTCTCTTACCATCTCTGGATTTTCTCTAATAAATTTAATATCTAACATAAATATTTCTCCTTCCTATTTTAAAAATAAAAATCCTTAAGTATAAACCTAAGGACGATAATAACCGTGGTGCCACCTTACTTCTAGTGTAATCACTAGCACTTAAATCCTTTAACGCAGGAATACGTTTCTTATCCAAGGTAGATTCATCTAATGCCATTAACTAGCTTTCACCAGACGCTAGCTCTCTAAATAATAAACAACAGACTACTTAGTCTCTTCATTTAAGAATGCTTTAATTATATCATTTCTTTAAAATGATTTCAATTCCCTTTATTGAACAATCGTTTCTTCCGAAGGTTCCTTTGGCTGTCTATTTTGTATTTCGCTATGAATCCAGACATACCCAATTCCAAAGCCAACAGCAATTATTACAAGGACAATAATGAATGTAACATACCACAACTGCCAGGCGGAGTACGACCATATGCCATAAACTAGACAAGCTATTATTGTATATACAATCGCAATACAAATATTCACATAATTTTTCTTAATATGTTCTAGCATAATTATCACCTGTGCCTATTATAACACAAAACAAATATGAACAATACATAATTTTAAAGATTTTATATCTTTTCTTTTAAATTAAGCAATCATAATGCCAAGCATACTTTCTTAAAAACCAGTTATCCTAAATAAAAAACCAGCTGTCTCAAAGCTATTGATAATTTAAAATCAAATCCGTATAATACTTGCTGTAAAGGAGAGTGAAGAATTTGAAAATTGAAATAGAACTTGATGAAAATTGTGCAGAAACAAAAGTTATCATTCTTGCCAACAAAATGACAGAGGAAATATCAAATGTAATGCAAATTCTATCAAACACAAACGTAATAGAGCTTATTGGATTTAATCATAATACCGCAACCTTTTTGAATCCAGCTGATATTCTTCGGATTTATGCAAGCAATGGAAAGGTCTTTGCTGTTACAGATAACGAAGAATACGTCTTACGTTTACGCCTATATGAAGCAGAGGAAAAGCTAAAGGATAAAGGATTTGTAAGAATTTCAAATTCTGAAATTATTAATAGCAAAAAGGCAAAAAAGTTTGATTTGAATATTACAGGAACAATTTGTGTAACGCTATCAAACAAAACAACAAGTTATGTATCAAGAAGATATGTAACAAAAATTAAAAAAGCATTAGGGATATGAGGTGTTAATATGAAAAAAAATATTATATTACGTAGTTTAATTGGGGCTCCTATTGGAGTAGTAATAAGTTTACTAATTACAATTATTATTTCAATTTGTATAGGAAATGGACAATACTATGCTGTTCCACGCGAGCTTATAAATCTATGCGGAAGTGAAATTGTTGCTGTGATTGTTCAGCTAAGTTGCTCCCTCATTGTAGGAGCAATAGGCGGTGCTTCTTCTATAATATGGGGCATTGAATCTTGGAGCTTGTCCAAACAAACTCTAGTGCATATGGCTGTTCTTGTTATTCCTTATTTTCCAATCTCCTATTTATTGAATTGGATGCCACATCATTTGTATGGAGCACTAGCTTATATTGGAGCTTTTGTTGTTGCGTATGTAGGAATATGGGGATCAATCTATATTTCAATAAAATCAAAGATTAAAAAGATGAATAAATACATACAAGAGCTTGAATAAAATGAAACGGTGAGAATCAATTCTCACCGTTTTATCATTTAAGCTTTAAAGGATTAATTGAGCCATCATCATTGGGATGCTCATCTAAATATTTACGAATGGCTTCTGGCTTTCCAGATTTCAAGCCTGGCTTACAAAGTCCTAAGCTTTCAGCAGTTTGATTTACAATTGCCTCAGCATAGCCTACACATCCTGGATACCCACAAGCACCACAATTTGCATTAGGTAAAATCCCTGTTATATCTTCTACTCTTGTATCAACCTTAACATATAGGAACTTAGCAGCCACAGCCAATCCAAATCCAAAAAGCAATCCTAAGCCAGCCAATATTCCTATGGCAATAAAAACCTCTTTCATTCTTCTTCCTCCTTGCTTGCAAGCTCTTCTTTAATTTTTTTCAAATCTAATTTTTCATGAATCTTACAATCTGTGTTTGTGCAATTTAAGCAAAATTCATCAGATATCTTAATTTGCTCACAGCCCTTTGGAACAGGTGTTCTTTTATTTAAAACATAAGATACCACAAATAAAATCACTAGCAAAACTAGAATTGTAATTGCTAAACTAAGAAATGGATTCATAAGATTATCCTATCATCCCTGACAAGCCTAAGAAAGCTAAGCTCATTAAAGCAGCTGTTGCTAGAGCAATAGGAATTCCTTTAAATGCCTTAGGAACATTTGCTGCATCTAAACGATAACGAATGCAGGAAAATACAAAAATCACTAAGGCAAAGCCTAGTCCTGTACCAATAGCTTCAGCCATAGACATTCCAAAGCTTAAGCCCTGACTGGAATTTCCTTGAGCAACACCCAATACAGCACAATTGGTAGTAATCAAAGGAAGATAAACGCCTAAAGCTTTATATAAGGATGGAGAAAATTTCTTAATAAACATTTCAACTAGCTGAACAATTGATGCAATAACCAGTATATACGTAATTGTATCCATATAAGCAATACCACAATAATCAAGAAGTTGATAAATTGGCCAACATATAGCGGCAGCTAGAACAATAACAAAGGTTACTGCAACACCCATACCTAATGCAGAGGAGGATTTTTTAGAAACACCCAAGAAGGGACATACACCATAAAATCTTGAAAGAGTAACATTGTTAATCAGCATTGCATTTGCAATTGCTAGTAAAAAAGCAACAATTAAATTCCAAAACATTTTACTTTCCCTCCTCTTGACTTGCTTGCTTTGAAGCTAGCTCTGCAATCTTTTTTGCCTTTAATTCTTCAATTCTTTTTTTCTCAGCTAGAATTTTCTTTTCTTCCTTATGATTTCTGTAAAAGGACATAACTGCTAAAATACACCCTAAGGTTAAGAACCCACCAGCCGGAAGAATGAAAAGCTTAATTGCATAATCTGCTAAAGGAGTTATGCTTGTATAAGGAATGAATGTAAAATAAACCCCAAAGGTCAAGCCTCCCGTCCCCAAAAGCTCACGGATAACTCCCATTATACATAATGCCATTGTAAAGCCTAGCCCCATGCCTAGAGCATCTAGCAAAGATAACAAAGGTCCATTTTTAGAAGCAAAGGCTTCTGCTCGACCTAGTATAATACAGTTTACAACAATCAAGGAAATAAATACCCCAAGACTTGCATAAAGCTCAGGAAGAAAGGCCTCTGCAAACATTTTAATGATAGTAACAAAGGTAGCAATAATGACGATGTAACATGGAATCTTTACTTCCAAAGGAATAATTTTACGCAAAAGAGAAATAAGAACATTTGATCCAATCAAGGTCAAAATAACTAACAATCCCATACCAAAGGCTGATTCTAAGGATTTCGTAGTAGCAAGTGTAGGACACATTCCAAGCAATCCTACAAGCACTGGATTTTCCTTAACAATTCCAGCCAAGAAAGCTTTTAAACGCATAGATTTTTCTTTTACTGGCTTTTCTTTTGACTGTTCCATTAGTTTATTCCTCCTTGTCTAGTTTTAGCATCATCAAAGGCTGATTTAACTAAACTACGTATCAGCTTAGAAGCATAGGTGGCCCCTGCTGTAACATCAGAATTTTTCAAATCAAGATTGTCCACATCTGCTTCCGTCATATTTTCTTTATAGGAATTATTCAAATGTGTATCAGCCTCGCTAGAAAAGGATTGTCCATTTGTAATAAAACGAACACCAGCCAGCTTAGAATCCGCTGTAATTCCTAACAACAATTCAATTTTTCCGTAGGCATTGGAACCCTCTACTGTATAAATATATCCTAAAAATTCCCCAGTAGAATCGTAAGCCATAATGATTTCCTTAATACTTTTAGAGGAAAACCCTTCTGTAATAATCGTTGATTGATCTACTGTATAGGCTTCAAAGACTTCCTGACATAGTTTAGCCTTTCTTTCTTCATTGTTTTTCTGAATAATTGGAGCTGTAACCAAATTAATACAAGCGATTAGTGCCGCACACATTCCAGCAATTAATGTGAGAACTAAAGCAGTTAATGTATATTTTTTCATCTTATAGCCCTCCTAACTGTGAGGCAACAGAGAAGCCAACAATTAAACAAATGACAATCATTGTCAAGCTTAAACCTAATAGTTGTTTCCAAGTATAGGTGTTCTTCTTTCCTCTCATCAAATAATCCATTGTTGGAGCAAACATATTTACAATTAGAATGGAGAATGCAACTCCTTCTGGATAAGCACCACAATATCTTACGAGTGCTGTAATAATACCTGCCATAGCACCAAAAGCAATTCTACCAAATTTGGTGGTTGGAGAGGTTACAGGATCTGTTATCATAAATACTGCACCAAATAAAAGACCACCCGAAAGCATTTCATACATAAACAATTCAAATATATTCCATTCACTACCTAAATGAGGTTGATTACTCCATACACAGTATGCTGTAATACTTACAACCAGCGTAATGATAGCAAAGCTTCCTATCATAGATAAGCAAGCTCTTAAATCCGCACTTCTTCTTACAAATAAATAAATTCCACCAACAAGAATCAGTAAGGAACAAACCTCTCCCATAGATCCAGGAATTTGTCCTAAAAATAAATCAAGCAGGCTATACTCATTTAAGGCTTCTCCTATCATCCCTAGATTCTCTTTTACTATTGCAAGTGGTGTACCAGATGCAGAAACATCTACTCCACCTTGACCGTAAACCAACTTAGAACCAAAACACACTCCAACAAATACACGTCCTGTTGCGGCAGGGTTAAAAATATTACTTCCCAAACCACCAAAAATCATCTTACCAATTAAGATGCCAAATAAAGCTCCAATAAACACAACATACCCCGAACAGCCCGCTGGCATAATCAATGCATAAATCAGAGCTGAAATTAATGGTGCAATGATATTATTGATGGTGTACTGACGCTTTACCTTTAAAAATCCTTCTTTACTAAATAATTCCTTTATTTTCATACCACTAGGCCATTTGATAAACATATGACAAATAAGTTCAGTTACAAGCATAGTAGCAATGGAAATTAAAACCACATACACTCCATTCCATCCATTTTGAATACAGGCGAATAAAACAACTGGAAGTAATGCAATTAAAACATCTAGCATCATCCGCCGAACAGATACTGGCTTACGAATGTATGGAGCGCTTTGAGCAACTAATTTCATATTCTTCCCTCCTATACCATTCTTTTTGCCTTACGACAATAATCTGTTAAATGTATTTTAGAGGTACAGGTATAAGTACACATACCACATAGAATACAAGCTTTTATATTGAGCTTGTTTAATGCATCCTTATCTTTATTCTTAACTGCTTGCATAATTTGAACAGGCTGTAATCCGGCTGGACAAGAATATACACAGGACGCACAGCGTACACAAGGCTCCTCACGAACAGGTCTTTCATTCAGTACAATGGTAGAGGTACAGGTTTTGGTGATAACCGCATCATCTCGAACTAAGTTTGCCCCCATCATAGGTCCCCCCATAATTAAAACCTTATTCTCTTCGCCTTTATACCCACCACAAACATCAATAAGCTCCTTTAAGGAGGTTCCAATTCTTAATCGGATATTCTGAGGAATATTAATACCATCTCCAGATAATGTATAATTCCTTTTTGTAACAGGCTGATTATATTTGATTGCACGATATAACCCAACGATTGTTGAAACATTGAATACCATAAGTCCAAGTTTTGCTGGTAATACTCCAGCAGGAACCCTAATTCCTAAGGCAGATTTAATCATTTCAATTTCCCAGCCCTGAGGATAATAATTCCCTACACGACATACCTCAATATTCAAGTCTGGAAACCTTGTCAATTCTGCGGTTAAGCAATCATACAAATCCTGATATTTCTTTTTAATGCAAATTAATCCCTTTTTTGCTTTAAATGCTTTCATCGCATAACTGGCTCCCAATATGACACGTCTTGGATGCTCAAGCATCATTCTGTGATCAGAAGAAATGTAGGGCTCACACTCAACACCATTAATTAAAATGGTGTGAATAGGATCCTTTGTCTGAAATTTAATATACGTTGGAAATGAGCTTCCTCCTAATCCAACTAAAGAAACCTCTTTTGTAATCCTAGCAAAATCGTCTAATGTCAGCTGATCAATTTCTTCATCCGTTCTTGGAATTTCTGGACTAATCCACTCATCCTTTTTATCATTCTTAATTTGAACAAATTCAGTCAGTTTTCCGCTACGATGAAATTTTTTCACAAATCCAACGACTTCTCCTGAAACCGTAGAATGAATGGGTTGTTCAAAAAATGGTCCCTTACGAATCCCAATGACTTGTCCTATTTTAACCTTATCTCCTGCCTTAACAAAGATATCACTTGTTGCACAACGAGCATTGGTAACGGCCATATAAATATATTCTGGCTCTAGATATCTAAGCGTAGGTAAGCTGGTTGTAGAAACTACACCTGTAATTTGTCTTGTCTTTCCTATCACAATAATCCCTCCTTATCATTTTTTCTATGATATTCTTTAATTCAAAGATAATATTATCTAGTTTTTAAATAAATTTCTTCATATTCATAATAACGCTTACATTACTATTGTAAATCATTTCCACCAGAAAATCTAGAAAAAAGATATTTTCTTTCTAAAAAAACATTACCCGACATAATTTCGACTGTTTTTTAAAAACTCTAAAATCTCCTCATCTTTCAAAGAATCATCTAAACAAATGGATATCCATCTTTTTTTATTCATATGATATGCTGGATAAATACCTGAATATTTTAAGTATTCTTCTAAATCTAAAGGATTGATTTTAACATTCAAAATTTCAACATATCCTTCAGCATTTTTATCTAGCTTACTTTTAGCAACATAAGTAATTAAAGCATACCACTTTCCACTAAAAGTATGTCTGAAAATTCCAGTATCTGGATACCCCTCCCATAAAAATTCTGGTTTGTTCTGAAACTCTTTTAAAATAATATCTGTAATACGATTTCCTTGTGAAGAAGCAAAGTATAGTCTTTTCCCACAATTCTTTTTAATATCTTCTAAAAGTGATTTATATTTTAAGCGTATCGTATTTACAAACTCTCCCTTTAGTTTTTGAATCCGAAAGGCAGTATATTCCTCTTGTAAATTTAAATCCAAGATTTTCCCTGTTACCTTTTGATCTAAATCAACTTCCAAATGAGCTAAAAATCCCTCTTGAATTTCTTTTGACAATACATAAGTCTTATCTTTTTTTATAAAACCATACTTCAATAACTGATCAAAGGATAATTCAATCTTTGCAAATACCTCTTCTTCAATTCTCATAATACTCCTCCAATAAAATCATTATAGCATAAAATCAAAGAAAAAAACTAAGATTTTAACTCTTAGTTCCACTATATGAAAATCGCTATTCTTTCTAATTTTTTTAAGCTCAGATATTTGTGTTCCTTAGCTTGATGCATAAAACAAAAAGAAGTTTTCTCAACCACTTTATGGAAGAGGATGCTTCTCCATAAACTGAATCACTTCTTTTTTTATATTTTTTAAGACATTCAGATTCAAACTGTTTCTAAACGCTTTATCAATCCATTGTGCCACACGCCTACAATCCTCTTCATTAAATCCTCGTGTTGTAACAGCTGCTGTTCCTAATCGTATTCCAGAGGTTATTGTTGGCTTTTGTGTGTCGTTAGGAATTGCATTCTTATTGCAGGTAATATTTATATGATATAAAACATCTTCAGCTTGCTTTCCTGTAATCCCCACACTATTAAAAACATCTACCAAAATAAGGTGGTTATCTGTCCCACCAGATATTATCGTATATCCCAAACCAGATAGCTCCTCTGCAAGAGCCTGACAATTCCTAATAATCTGTTGTGCATAGCTTTTAAATTCTGGAGCTAAGGCTTCCTTAAAGGCCACTGCCTTACCAGCAATCACATGCATTAAGGGTCCGCCTTGTAAGCCTGGAAATACAACAGAATTTATACGCTTTGCTATTTCTTTATGATTGGTAAGTATTATTCCTCCACGTGGTCCTCTTAAGGTCTTATGTGTTGTTGATGTAACAACATCTGCATACTCTATTGGATTGAGATGTAAGCCTGCTGCAACTAATCCAGCAATATGCGCCATATCTACCATAAGATAGGCTCCGACAGCATCTGCTATTTCTCTAAATCTTTTAAAATCAATTGTTCTAGAATAGGCACTTGCTCCTGCAACAATAAGTTTGGGTTTTACCTGTTTGGCAATTCGCTCTACTTCATCATAATTGATAATGCCTTTTTCATCTAAGCCGTAGGAATAAGCCTGATAGAATTGACCACTAAAGCTTTTGTTATATCCATGCGTTAAATGTCCCCCTGCATCTAAAGACATTCCTAAAATAACATCACCAATATTCAATAACGCCCCATAGGCTGCCATATTGGCTGAGGAACCAGAGTGTGGCTGAACATTAGCATATTTTGCATGAAATAGCTTACAGGCTCGCTCTATTGCAAGATTTTCAACCTTATCAATGTATTCACAGCCTCCATAATATCTTTTACCACTATACCCTTCTGCATATTTATTGGTAAGCAGACTCCCTTGAGCTTCTAAAACTGCCTTAGAAACAAAATTCTCAGAAGCAATCAGCTCAATATGTAACTCCTGTCTTTGTTGTTCTTCTTTTATTGCTTGAAATATTTCTTTATCTTCCTTTAATATATTCATTATTCTCCCCATATCATTATACTTCAATTGCACCAATATTATGTTCACATGTCTTACTTACCAAGAAATAAAACAAAAATGACATAGCAATTACAACGACCAAGGAAAGAATAGCTCCAATGACATAATATCCCAAAAATCCAGGAACAATAAAAGCAATACATAAAATACCTGTGTAAAACAAATCCACCAGCATAGAAATTAACATTCCCGCAGAATTTTTCACAGCTTCTGTTTCATTTGTCCACTTTAACTTATAAAAATACGTGTTAATCAAAAATCCTAAACAGCACATACTAAACAGATAGATTTGAGGTAACAAAATTGTAACAAAAATGGTAAGTATGGTCTTTTTTACATAAATGGTAAGTACAACAGATGAAACTAAAACAAAGGGTGCAAGCACTAAATAAGACATAAGAATTTTACTTAAGGAATATTGCTTAAATTGAATTGGTAGACTCTTCATCTGCCACATCGTTTTCCCCTCAAAATTAATCGCAACCGCAGAAGGAACCGCCATTCCAACACACCACGTCACAATTAAAACAAAATAACAGGAAATTTCATTTAATATTGTTATAGTCTCAGGATTCTGGATACTTTGAAAGGAAACAATCATAACAACAATACAAAGAACACACATAACCCCTCCAGTAATGGTATTCATTAAATACATTTTTGAGGAAAAATAACGTTTAAAATCCAAATATAACAACGCCTTAAATTGCCCCTTCTGCTTGGTAGATTTTTCCACATAAACTTGGCTTGATCTTGTTGATGTCATTAAAAAGTGAAAATAATCATATCCTTTTGCAAATATCCAAATCATAAAGCCTAGTCCAATGAAATTGACAACAACATAAAATAAACGGGGAAGAATTACATAATCTAAGCCTAACAGCTTTGTTGAAGGGTTAATCCAGCCAAAAATAGTAAGGCTATGTATTATCCCTGAAATATTTTGCTCTTCTTGATTTCCTATTCTGTTTAGCGAAAAGGAAGAATACATCACCGCGCCTAAAAAGATAATATAAAATAAAATGGATATTATATTACCAAATTTAAAGCGATCAGAAAATAATCCAATGAAAAGCCCTATAATTCCTGCAAAAAATAAAGGCAAAACTGGAGTAAACAAAATTAAGAGGATGCCATCTAGGAGCCATATTGGCTGCTGTCCTAAAATGGTTATAACTATTGTGCTTGGCAAAACAATAATTACAGTATAAAAGGCTTGCATCAAATACAAACTAAAGAATTTAACAAAAATAATACTCTTCTTTGATATTGGCATAGAGGCTAATAAGTCATAGTCGTTTCCTCCAAACAAGGCTCCTTTAACCTTGGTCATTCCTGTAACAATTGCTAGCATAGAGGCAATACCAGCCATAGCATAAAGAATTAAATCTAAATACGCTTTTCCATCAGCACTTACTAAAGCAAGACCAAAAACCAAACTATAAAGAGTAGATATAAATGCACCACTAATGAAAATTAACGCAAGTGGAATAAGCAGTGATGCGTTTTTTATTTTATCTTTTCTCCTAAAATCAAAGCTTTGAGCCAAGCTAACCTTTAATAAGGCTTTAAATGACTTACTCATGGAACAACTCCAGGAATACATTTTCTAAGGACATATCCCCACGTACAGCCTCAAGCTCTCCACTTGCGATAATCTTTCCGTCTTTAATAATGGCAATTTTATTACAAAGCTTTTCTACAACCTCCAGAACATGAGAGGAAAAGAAAATCATTGTACCTTGGCTGCATAGCTCCTTCATAACTTCCTTTAAATCATAAGCTGCCTTTGGATCTAGTCCAACAAAGGGTTCATCTAAAACCAATAGCTTTGGTTTATGCACCAATGCTGCGATTAAGACAATCTTTTGCTTCATTCCATGAGAATAGTTTTTTATACTATCTGATAATCTATCCTTAATTCCAAACATTTCGGCATACCGATGGATTAGTACATCTCTTTCATTTCCTATACCATAAATGTCACAGATAAAATGAATATATGCAATACCGCTTAAATTTTCATATACATCTGGATTATCTGGAACATAAGCCATCTTCATCTTACAGCCTATTGGATCAGTTTTAATGGAAACCCCATCTAATAAGATATCTCCCTGCTCAAAGGGGTGGATTCCTGTTATACATTTAATTGTTGTTGATTTTCCTGCACCATTAGGTCCAATAAATCCATAGATATCTCCATCCTCTATGGTTAAACTGACAGAATCAATGGCCTTTGTTTTAGATTTCTTATACGTTTTTGAAACTGATTTTATTTCAAGCATAATTACTCACTCTCCTATATATAATAGTATATCACTTCTTTAAATTCTTGTCAATTCATAACAATTCACAATCATTCAAAATGGATATTGTATAAGAAAACGTAATCCCAAATTCAGATTTGTTTAAAAAAATTCATACAAACAAAAGAAAACTGTAAAACCTTTATGTGATTTTACAGTCCTTTTTTTAATCAATTATGATATTTTTCTTAATTTCCTCTTCGTTTTTCCCAATCTGAATCGTTAAAATACCATTATCCAATTTAGCTTTTATATCAGATTCATTTGCTTTATCTAAGTAATAGCTTCTAGAATAGGAATAGCGACTTCTTTCCTTGCGGATATAATGCTGTTCCTTATCCTCCTTGGACTCCTCCTGATTTACAGAAAGCGTTAAATACTGGTTATTGAAATCTAAGGAAACATCCTTTTTGTCCACGCCTGGAAGCTCAACCTTTAGGATATATCCCTTCTCCGTTTCCACAATATCTGTCTTCAAAGCCTTATTAGAGAAAAACGAATCCATAAAAAAGTTTTGAAACTCATCTACAAGATTATTTTTCTTATCTTCATTACTGTTTTTCTTAATAAAATACATAGTCCTCACTCCATTTCTAGTTTATGATGTTTTTCTTTGTTTTATTCAATTGTTATTGTTTTTTTAGGTTTCTCTTCTGGTGCCTTGGTTTTAATAGTAACTATAAGTAAGCCGTTTTCAAGCTTAGCTTGAATAGAATCTTCATGAATTTCTCCAAAGTTTATACTACGTTTTAAATGAGTAACATCTCTTTCGTTAATCAAATATTTAGCCTCTGCATTCTTTTTGCGATCAGCCTCAATCGTTAAAACTCCATCCTCAAAATTCATTTGGATATCTTCTTTTGCTACTCCTGGCACTTCAGCAATAACTTGAAATCCATTTTCAATTTCTACTAAATCCACAGGAAAGCCTTTGTACCCTCCTTGACCATAAAAGAAATTATTTAATTCATCAAAAACCTCATTAAATATTAGCATAATTATTCACCCTTTCTGTTTGGCACTCTATAATATTGATTGCCAATACAATTATAGTATACCACGGAATTTGGCAAAGTCAATACTAGAGTGCAAATTTTTTAAAGTTTTTTTAAAAGTTTTTCTCCAAACACTGGAACACTCATTAAAATCACTGCATCCTCCGTTAATAAAATCCGAATTGTCTCTCCCGTTTTCACCTTTAGGTGATTAATTATTCTATTAGGTAATTCTATTGTGTTTCCTTCTTTTAATTGCACATCCACCATGTTTTTTTCCATATCTATCTACCTCTTTCAATTTAATATAGCACAACTTTATTTGTTTGTTAAGTGCACATTTAATTTTTTTCATTTTTGTACATTTTGTTACTATTCTTGAATTTTATGTGTTTTAATACAGCATTTAACAACTTAGAAAAAACAGAAAAAGACACGCAATTTTTCTTTAATTTAAAAGAGTTTCTGGTAACGAACAGCACAAAATTATTCTTGCTTTATACAAATTTCTAACAGTTTAATACCAAATAAAAAAACAGGCTACAAAGTATTCTAATTCTTCACAGCCCGTTTACTATTAGCATTGAGATTCAAAAATTAAATCATCTGGAATTTCGGTATTAAATTGTCCCTTTTTATAGGCTTTTGCCCAAGCAGAATTAGGACTATGAGTTAAATCTACAAGTTCTGCAGCAGTCATATTCCCATATCTCTCAATCACTTTATCTATGCAGAACAAAATGCGAAACCCATCATCAGCAAAAATAATTCTACTCTTTTTTGCAAGCTGATCATAAGGAATTTCAATAGTCCTATCCGTTGCTAGTGTGATTGCCCCAGGCGTTCCTTTATACGCCTGATAAACTGAATAAATTACTGGTCCCAAATCATAAGCATATATTTTATCTCTAAACATTTTCTTTTGGGCAAGATGAAGGTATTCTTGATAACACAAATACAATAACTTTTGTAACTTTAAATGTGTACAATTTGTACAAGAAATAATATATTTAGCAACATCTAGTGCCTCAAGCTGTAAATCCTTTATAATTAACTTTACAAAATCATTTAATTCAGAAACCTTTCTAACATCGGCATAAAATCTATCCAATTCAACAACAGATTGCCAGCTTTCATCTTTTGTAGTAACAGAATAAATAGAGTATTGGGTTTTTCCTGCTATTTTCTTTTTTAACTCCATCTGAACTTTTTTAGCTTTGTCCAAATCTGCTTCAGACATTAACGGTATATGATAAGCAATCCTTTCCTTTTGAGTATAAGAACTACTTAAAAAAATAATATGCTTCACCACAACAACACCTCCTTTAATCTTCTTGTTCCCACTTAGTGTATCTCTGTTTATATTTAAAATGAGATTCCTCATTTTTATCTTTATCTTTTTTTCTCCATATTTGCAACTCCCACGGGAAATGATAGTTATCTATTTTCAGATAAACGTGTGTAGCATTGTAATCCGATTTCATAGAATGAAAAATCCTAATTTTATCTTTAATATGACTATTTTTTAGATAATTTATTATTTCATCATAATCAAAATCATCTCGTGTATAAATTCGCACCCCATAAATATCATTTAGGCATTTGATAATATCAGATTTTCCTTGTTGTTCTGATTCCTTATATCTTCTAATTTTATCTGAAATCGAATTTATTGCTTTAATTCTATTTCCATCAATAGTATGGGGTATCATACTACAAATTCTAATATAATTATTTGTAACAAATTTATGATATTCAAAAATCAAATTATCTAATATGTTATCATCAATATGTCTAACTTGATACCTTCTTAAATTGATTATAGAGATTTTATTAGTTGAAACATAGTTATCCCAATCTAAATTAATATCTGTATAAACTTTTACTAACTCCTCCACCACATTCAATATTCGTTTCAATTTTACATACCCCTATCAATTTTATTTATACAATTATTTTCTTTTTTTGTCAAGACTGTTATAGCTTTGTGAATTAATGTGATTTGCTAATATATTTAAATAAAATATGATTGATATTTCTAAAAAGCACCCCTCAAGTCTTTCTAGATTTCTCTAGTCCAACTTAAGGGGTACTCTACATACTAGGTCCTTTTATTTTAATAATTCTTCGATTTGGTTTTCACTGAATATTTCAATGTTGTGTTGTTTTAAAAGCTGAACTGTAATTCCTTCCCCATTTATCTTTTTTCCTGTAAATGTTCCATCATAAACAAAATGACTTCCGCAGGACGGAGAGGATTCTTTTAAAAGAGCCTTTTTTATTTTGTTCTTCAAAACGATTTTTAAAGCTTGCTCCGCTCCATGGTGATATTCTTTTGTTACATCTATATTTTGATTTGATAGTACTAGACTTCCTAAAATTTCACTTGGATTTCTAGGTATGGTTAATCCTCCCATTACCTCAGGACAAACCAGATAAAGCTCATATCGTTCTTTAATTTTATCTAAATTAGATATTAAGTTATTTCCACCATTATATTTTGTGTTTTTTCCACAAAGGCAAGCAGATATTAAAAGTTTTTCCTTCATAATCAAAAAATCTTTTCTAACAAAATCGTTTGAGTACGATCTGGTCCAACAGAAAACAAAGAAACTTTGATTTTCGTTAGTTCTTCTATCTTGCGAATATAATTTTGAGCATTTATTGGTAGCTCCTCAAATGAAGTTACTTTTGAAATATCTTCCTCCCAGCCTGGAAGTTCAATATAAAGAGGCTTAACTCTAGAATATTCTTGTGTTGTTGCCGGAATGGTATGAATAACTTTTCCATCCAATTCATAGGCATAACAAATTTTTAAAGAGGGTATTCCACTTAGTACATCGAAAAGCATTAACGCTAGGTGATTGATTCCTGAAATTCTTCTTGCATAATTTAACGCTACACAATCTAAATATCCCACTCGTCTTGGACGCTTTGTTACTGTGCCATACTCATGACCACGCTCTCTGATATAACAGGCAATATCCCCATCTAGCTCTGTGGGAAACGGTCCCTCTCCTACACGGGTTGTATAGGCCTTACAAATACCTAGAACATCTGTAATATGACGTGGTGCCACTCCACAATTCACAGGAACAGACGCTCCAGTCGGAGAAGAAGAGGTCACATAAGGATATGTTCCATGATCTAAGCAAAGCATAACTCCCTGAGCTCCCTCAAAAAGAATTTTAGAATTTTTCTCTATTTCTTCTTCTAATAACAAAGAGGTGTCACATACAAAAGGCTTGATTTGCTGAGCATAATTTGTATATTCCTTATAAATAGAATCAAAATCAAATTCCTCTAACCCCAGCATCTTCAATTCCATATTTTTAATAGTAAGTGTAATTTTAAGCTGGTCCTTAAAAATTTCTGGTTGAATAAATTCTCCCACTCGTATTCCAATGCGATTGGCTTTATCTGCATAGGTAGGTCCGATTCCCCGTTTTGTTGTTCCAATTTTTTTATCTCCTTTAAACTGCTCAAAAGCACCATCTAAGGATGCATGATAGGGCAAGACTATATGTGCTCTATCTGAAATAAAAAGCTGATAGTTTCGTATCCCACAGGATTCTAAATTATGAAGCTCATCAAGCATTTGTTTTGGATCAATAACCATTCCGTTTGCCATAATGTTTTTTATCTTAGGATTAAATATCCCAGAAGGAATACTTCTTAGAGCAAACTTGCTTCCACCAAAAAGAATGGTATGCCCAGCATTATTTCCTCCCTGACTCCGTACTACCACATCAGCCTGTTGAGCTAAATAATCTGTAACCTTGCCCTTTCCTTCATCTCCCCATTGAGATCCAACAATTACTAAAGTACTCATTTTCATACCTACTTTCCTAAACAAAATTTTGTAAACAATGCAGTAATTAATTCATCAGGAGTTGATTGACCTGTAATAGCTCCCAAATCATCAAAGGCACCTTTTATGTCAATCTCAATCAAATCAATGTCCACACCCTTAAAACAAGCATCATAAGCCTGATGTAATGCCTCATAGGCACGATTCATAAGATGAAGCTGTCTTTGATTTGCTAAAAACTTTCCTTCATCTATATTTATTTGATCTATATTTGTCGTCTTCAAAATTTCTTTCACCAAAACAGACATTCCCGTTTTATTTTTTGCTGAAAGCTTAACCATATTTTCTAAAGAAAAGCTCTGAGGCTGATCAGCTTTATTTCCAATTAATATCCGGGTTTTGTTCTTTGTCAGTTCCAAGAGCTGTTGATCTTCTTCTTCTAAAGGCTTAGAACTATCTAAAACCACTAAAATCAAGTCTGCCTGTTCAATAACAGCTGAGCTTCGTTTTATACCAATTTGTTCTACCACATCATTGCTTTTGCGAATTCCGGCAGTATCTATTAAATGAAGCGTTACATTATCAATCGTAAGGCTTCCCTCAACCAAATCTCTTGTCGTTCCAGGAATATCTGTAACAATTGCCTTTTCCTCTTCTAAAAGCATATTCAAAAGGCTTGATTTCCCCACATTAGGCTTTCCAACAATAGCTGTTTTAATTCCATGAATAGCCAGCCGGGATATTTTAGAATTGAAAAGAATCTCCTTCATATCCTTTATCATACTTTCCAATAAAGGAATTAAATAATCTCTTGTAACATCAATACTATCCTCATATTCAGGATAATCAATGTTCACCTCTATTTTCGCTAAAAGATCAAGCAATCGTTCTCTAAAGCTCTGTATCAGTCGTGTTGTTGATTGACGAAGAGAATTTTGAGCCGATTTTAATGCAGTAGTATTTTCTGCATGAATAATATCCATTATTGCTTCCGCCTGCGTAAGGTCCAACTTTTTATTTAAAAAAGCACGTTTGGAAAATTCTCCTGGTTCAGCCAAACGAAATCCATTTTTTAATAAGAGCTGTAAAATTGTATTTGTAACTAAAATGCCGCCATGACAATTAATTTCTACCATATTCTCGCCATCAAAAGATCTTGGAGCAATAAAAACATTACAAACAACCTCATCCACTATCTTTTCCCCATCGATAAGATGTCCATAATGAATAGTATGAGATTTAACTGCTGTTAAATCACACCCTTTAAATATAGTATTTACATTTTGAATTGCCTCTGGTCCACTACAACGAATAATTGCTATTGCAGAAGTTCCATAAGGAGTAGCAGGAGCACAAATGTTGTCTACCATAATCAAGCACCTCACAAATACTCTTATATTATAATGGATTTTTTATTACTTTTCCACCATAAAAAACAAAAAACATTTTACTTTACACAACGAATCGTTGTTTATTCAACAAAGAGAATAAATTCTTTTAAAAATAAAAAATTGATACACATAGGTGCATCAACTATTTTATTCAGATGGCAGGACTAACAGGATTTGAACCTGTGAATGAGGGAGTCAAAGTCCCTTGCCTTACCGCTTGGCTATAGTCCTATAAAAGGCTCTTTTATAGAGTCCTTTTCTATTTTACTTGATTTAAAGTTGAAATGCAAGAAAATTTTGTTTTTTTTAATGACTTTTTAATTTTTCAGCAAGGGCTTCAATCTGCTTACTGCTACTATCATTTACTTTAGATTTAATTGTAACCCCTTCTTCTAAGATTGTTAAATTCTTAGATGAACTAAAATACTGAGTTATATATTTTTTTGCAGTAGGTGCCCATGACCCATTTTCTATAATTCCTATGGTTCTATTTTGAAAATCACGTTCAACCAATCCATGCATAAACGCTTCTACTGGCGGGAAAACACCATTATTATATGTTGGAGAGGCTATTACTAATTTTGAATATTGAAAAGCTTTACTGATTGCTGATGCCAAATCACATCTAGCTAAATCAAAAACTTCTACTTTTGTATTTTCTAACTTAGAAGTAAGCTCCTCTACCGCCTTTTTTGTATTCCCATAAATAGATGCATAGGCAATACAGATACCTTCCTCTTCTGGCTGGTAGCTAGACCAAGTTTGGTATAATCCTAAATAATAAGAAAGATGATCTTGTAGGATTGGACCATGCAATGGATAAATTCTACATATTTCTAATCCTGAAACCTTTTTAAAAAGATTTTGCACAGGCACCCCATATTTCCCTACAATTCCAATATAATATCTTCTGGCTTCTTCCTTCCAGTCTTCTTCAATATCTAACGCTCCAAATTTGCCAAACGCATCAGCCGAAAATAAGGATTTAGTAAAAGGCTCATAAGCCATCATGACCTCTGGCCAATGAACCATAGGAGCAAAGACAAATTTTAAAGAATACTTACCAAGCTCAAGTATCTCTCCTTCTTTCACAATCATTCTGTTTTTTATTGATAAACAAGGAAAGAACTGATCAATCATAGTGAAGGTTTTTGTATTTCCTACAAGTGTTATGTTAGGATACTCTTTTATAAATCGTTCTATACTTGCTGAATGATCAGGCTCCATATGTAGGATAACCAAATAATCTGGAAGTTTATCTGCCAGCACCTTTTTAACATTTTCAATCCATTCCTCTGCAAAATGAATATCAACTGTATCCATAATTGTTATTTTTTCATCCAAAATTATATATGAGTTATAACTCATTCCATTTGGGACCTTATACTGTCCCTCAAATAAATCAACTTTATGATCATTTACACCAACATATTGAATCATTTTCACAACCTACTTTATTGCTTTAAATTTTTTTACTATTTCATCTGCTTTTGCAACAAATCCATCTAGTTCATCCCAGCTTAATAAGGTAGCGCCACTTGCCTTAGCATGTCCGCCTCCACGATATTCTCCTGCAAGCAAATTAATTACAGGTCCACGAGACCGCAACCGAACACGAATTTCTTCCTTAGAATACTCCAAAAACAAAGCCCATACAGGACAATCCTCAATTGTTGAAATTGTTGATACCTGTGCAGCTGCATCCTCATAGCCAACCCCATATTGAGCAACCTCTTCCATAGAAAGTGTAGCATATGCAAAGCCGTGCTCAGACATCTTAAAGGTTGATAAAATATGGCCCTTTAACTTTAAAGAAGCTAAGGTTTCAACTGAAAGATGATTGTCAATATAACCCAAATCAGCTCCTGCATCTACTAAAGTAGCAGCAGCTTTAAAGGTTCTAGAATTAACAGAATCAAATTTAAATCTTCCGGTATCCGTAGATAACCCAACATAAAGAGCTTGAGCAGCTTCTTTAGGTAATTCCCACTCATTCCTATATAGCATATATAATTCTGTAATAATTTGGGCACAAGCTGGAGCTGTAACATCAACATATTGATAATCTCCGTAATCATCCACTGGAATATGATGATCTATCTTAATAAATTCCTTCGCTAGATTTACTCTTGTGTCAGATAATCGATCACTTGTTGCACAATCCACACAAATAGATAAGGCTCCTTCAAACAAAGATTCCTCAACTAAAGTCGGTCTTCCTATAAATCCGACAAACTCACTTGCTTCTCCTGTAACATATACTTTTTTATGTGGGTAATTTTCTTTAATTAAATAATATAATCCATACTGACTTCCAATACAATCACCATCTGGACGTATATGCCCATGTATGATTATTGTATCATATTTTTCAATGTATTCCTTTATTGTTTCCATATCCATAATCCTTTCTTAATCTCTTTTTTTAATTATAACATGACAAAAGAAAAAAAGCACTAAATTTATTAGCGCTAGGTTGGTTTATTTTCACTTAACGTTTAAAAAGAATTTCAAATTCTTGCTTATATTATCAGCAAAATTTTATAGCAGTATCTTTTTCTTTTCTATAATATACATGTCTTATTTATAAAAAAGAAAAGAGATAAAGCATTATGCCTTATCTCTTAAAGTTAATTTATCAACAATTAAGCTGTCTGTGATAATACAAAATCAATCTGAGCAATCCATAACTGATTGGTATTTCCACTTGTAACATTTTTAATAGTTACAGTATTACCATTAACAACATAAGCACCATTCTCTCCAACTGTTAAAATATTTTCAGCAGAAGTTGATACTTGTAGAACGCCACCTTTATCGCCTGTTGCAATAGTTACAGTAATACTATCAATTTTATAGCCCTCAATAACTTTGAATGTTAAAGAACATCCATTACCTTCTTTATTGCCATAAAGTCTGATTTCTGCACCATTTTTCAAATATGGGTTGTTAGCATATTCCTCACCACTGCTGCTTGTACCAGTAACAGCGGTATAAGTTACATCGAAAACATAATCATTAAGACCTAAAGCAGTAACAGGATTAGCAAATGTATGAATTTGACCTGCTTTATCCACTGTGCTCTTTGCGGTTGCAGAAGTTAAAGGTGTTTCTGGCTTTGTTGGTGTCGTTGGGGTTTCTGGCTCTGGATCTGGTGTTGGATCAGTAGAAGTTGAAGGTGCTTTCTTTAATACAACTTGTAATAAAGCATTCTTAACTTGCTTAGATCCATTATATTCATCCATAGGTCCATAAACGGCAATAACATCACCAACAGCTAACTTTTCTTCAGCTTTCCAAGAATCATAACGAACAGCGCCAGTAGAATTCCATACACCATCAGGATAGTTCTTGTCATTATCTCCTTGATATAGACCATATAAGTAAATTTCTTTTCCAGAAGCATCTTTTAAGTAAATATTACCATATTTGTCATTTACAATACTCTTAACTTCACCATATACACTTAAGAAATCACCCTTAGCAACCTCTAAAGCATCAGATACTGTTAAGAATGGATAATCTTGAATTAAACAGTTCTTAACTTCCTCTGTTGTATTATAAGTATCTCTTTGACCATATACATAAACATAATCGCCAACAGCTAACTTCTCTTCAGCTTTCCAAGAGTCATAACGAACAGCATCAGTAGATGACCAAGTACCATTTGCATAGTTCTTATCAACTGAACCTTGATATAATCCGTAAATTTCAATTTCTTTACCTGCTTCATCAACAATCCAGAAGTTACCATACTTATCAGAAGCAATGCTCTTAATTCTACCTTGAACAGAAATTAATGCATCCTTAGGTTGAGCTAAAGCATCTGTAACAGTTAAGAATGTTATTTCTTTTGATACGCGTGTTTTAACATCTTTCTCTACAACTATTGTACCAGCAGTTGCTTTAACCTTTATAAATACATTTTCAGATCCAGTTTCTGGGTCTAAAGTTAATTGTGTTCCTTCTAACTTAGCAGTCGCATAAGTGCCACCTAAAGAATATTCAAATGTAATTTCATCCTTATATTCATTAGATTTAGCAGGTAAATCTAAGACTACTTTTTCATTATAAGAAGCTTTTACACCTGTATTAGAAATTGCAGTATTTAAAGCTTTTTCAGCATCAATCATTTGAACAGTTGTTTTAAATTCATAAGATGCTGTTTGACCACCTGCTGTAACAGATGCAGTTAATTTTACTTCTGTATCTACATCAAATGGAAGCTTAACATCTGCCGTATATTGTGTATCATTGTTCTCAATTATATTTAATACTGATGTGTCACTTGAAACCCAAGAAACATCATAGGTTTCAGAATTGTGTTTTACAATCTTAGGGATTGCAAAGTCCTCAGAAACCTTTGTCCCATCCTGTGTTAATATAACTTTATTCAAAATTTCTTCTGCTAAAGAAACTTTTGAATCATCATTGCCACAAGATGTCATTGCTGTAATTCCTAATGTAGCTAATAAACCACATGCGGCGATCTTTCCAATTTTTTTCATTTAAACTTTTCCTTTCCTCTATTTTGCTACTCTAAAATAGTTACATCATCCACTGATACAACTCTAATTTGTTTTGTACCATTGAAAGTTTCAATCAATCCAACAACCGTGATTGTTTTTCCCTTGAAATAATCTTCTGTAATTATTTCATAGTTTTCAGTTCTAAGTATAGATGTACGAACAGTAACTGTCTTTCCATCAACTAAACCAGTAATTGTTATAGCTCCTGCACTAGAACCCGTAGTTGTTGTATATACGCTTGTTACTGAAATGTTTTCTAACTTTACTAGCATTCTTTCTGTATCGTTAGAAGCATTTATTAAATCATTTGCAGTTAAAGTGGTTGTAATTACTTCATAATTTTCCTCTAATAAAGTAATATTTTTTAAAGATTGTACACCAATATCTTGCATATTGGAAATTTGAACCATTCCATTGTATTCCTGAACATTTCCATAAATAGAAACGCGATTTCCTGGAACAAGCTTTTTGGTGTTCAAGTTATATCCCTTATACAATAACATAGAATAAACAGTTTCTGTTTCAGCATCATAATCCTGAGCATAAACATATAATCCATCTTCTTTTGTTATTGTACAATCAAATTTAACAGCAATTGCATCATTAATCAATTTTGTTTGATTCTCTATAATATATTTAATTGTAACTTCTTGTGCATCACCATAATAATAATTTGGATCCTTTTCTTTGCCTTTGCTGAAAACCTTTATCCCTTGTATAACGGCTTGAGCATTTGCTTTTTCAAATTGAGAAGAATATAGCTTTATAGAGGAGTATTTACCATAAGATAAACCCTCTTGAACTAATTCAAGATTCAACAATCTGTAATCTGCTGAGCTACTTTCTCTATACCAAACATAAGTTAAATAACGATTACCCGTAGTATCAATTTGAGCAGGACCACCATCACTTTGAACAACAATAGAATCTGCATTTTCTAATTTACTTGCTGTAAATTTAGAAGCTGTTTTTCCCCATTCTTCTACTTGACCAGTGGATTCTGGAGTATCTACACCCAAAAAGCGTGCAGTAAATTCTTGTCCATTTGCCTTAAATACAGCAGTATCTCCATCTACGCATCGTAAAAGTTCAGCAAAAGCAACTCCATCTTCTCCAAAGAATGAATGATCTGATGTAACAGAAAACCCTAATTTAGTTTCTGAAACATAGTCAACAAATTCTGGTGTATTAGGTTCTTCCTCTTTGTTATCATTACAGGAAGAAAATAAACCAATGCTAAATATAAAGCACAATATGAATAATACTTTGCGTATGTTTTTCATTTACATCAACTCTTTTTTTAGTTTTTAGTCTTCACATTCAAGAATGGCATCTCTAAATGCTTTATCAATTGTTTTTGTTTCAGTAATAGCTGCAACAAATAATGCTCCTACTTGATCACGAGCCTTAGAAGAACCATTAAATGCAGGTGAAGTATAATAATTATCAATAAATTCAGAAGATTTCTTTGCAGTTAAAGCTGCTAAACCATCTGCTGACTTTCCATTTCCTGTTGCTAACCAATCAGCATATGTTCCCTTATCTGCTAAATTACCCTTTGTATAAACAGAGTTTAATACTGGGTTGTAACCACTCGCATTAGAGAATGCAGCTTGGAAATCTGTATCTAATAAATAGTCCTTAATGAAAATCCAGCTTGCTAATACTCTTTGTGGATTATCTTCCTTATTTAGAATACATAAGCTTGGTCCCTGAGAAATAACCTTGAATTCTCCATTTTCCCATGTTGGAATAGCAGTTACATCTACTTCAAATGATTTATTTGATGGATATTGGTGAGCAGCTCCACCAGTAGATCCAATAGACATAAAGCTATACTTTGTATTAGATCCATTATTATAAGTTGCTGGATCATAAGCAGTAAACAAAGATGATGTATAAGTAGTTAAGATAGTTTGAGTTGTAAATAATCCTTCTTGATACCACTCAAGGAATTTTTGAACATAGCTTCTGTTTTCTGCATTGTCAAATAAGAAATGATTGCTACCAGAAGCAGTTGTATATGCAGACCCTGTTTGCTCACATAAAGTGATAAATAAGTTTGCCTCACTATCAATTCCTAAAGGAATAACATTAGGATATTTTGTAGAACCATCTTCATTTTTCATATTCTTAATTGTTCTACATAATTCCATTATTTCTTGCCATGTTCCAGGTACACTCCATTTATTTTCATCAAATACTGTTTTATTATAATATAATACCTCAGTAGATTTTGAGAAAGGAATTGTGTACATTAAATCATCGCCAAATTGCTTTCCTTCGGCATAATACCCAGGAACAAAATCATCTAATTGCTCTTGAGTAAATCCATAGGTAGGATCATTAATTAAATTATCCAATTGAACTACGGCATTTGCTCTGTTATAAAGAGCAACATGGTCTGGGTAACAATATGCAATATCTGGCTCCAAACCTTGTGGAATTTCAGTTGAAATTTGATTTCTAACTGCATCATAGTTACCAATTTGCTGAGAATTAATCTTAATGTTAGGATAATCAGCTTGGAACTTATCAATTGCTGTTTGTAGGATAGCCTGTAAATTGGTTCCCATTGTGTGATAGAACTCGATTGTCATTTCTTTTGATGTATCAAGTCCTCCCTCTGGAACAACATAGTTTGCTTGTCTTTTTCCGCCACCACAGCTTGCAAGAGCCAAAGCCAATCCTGCTGTTACTCCAGCTAATAAAAACTTTCTTGCTTTCATTTTCTTTGTTTCTCCTTTTGTCTTTCTTTTTTAAAGCTTGAAATTTATATTAAAGGCAATTTTAGCCCTTAATACCACTCTTAGATACACCCTTCATAATGTATTTTCTGAAGAATATAAAGATAATAATCAATGGCAATGACACCATAACAACGCCCGCCATTTTCATAGGGAAGTGAGTCATATTGGTCTGCTCATCAACAAAGCTATTGGTTAACCAGTTTGAAATCAACTGGAAATTTTTGTCTTTGTTAACTAGTCTTGGCCAAATATAGGAATTCCATGAGCCCATTACCTTCAAAATTCCAATTGAGGTAATTGTTGGACTTGCTAATGGAATCATAACCTTCATTAGATATTTCATATCACTTGTACCATCTACCTTTGCAGCATAGTACAAGGAATCAGGAATTTGCATAAATGCATTTCTTAACAAATACACATAAAATATAGATACCAAGAATGGAACAATTAAAACCGTATAGGAGTTTGTCCATCCTAGATTTGCCACAGTAGCAAAGTTTGAAATTGTAAACAATTCTCCTGGTACCATCATAGTAGCTAGCAAAATTGTAAACACTAAATTTTTTCCCTTAAATTCAAGTCTTGCGAATGCAAAGGCGGCAAGAATAATAACCACCATAGATAAAACCGTAGATACAATAGCTATAATAACTGTATTAAGCATATCTCTAGCAAAATAGTTTACCTGAGCTGCATTTATATAATTTTCAAAGACAAAATTTTTAGGAAAATAGGTTGGGACTAACAACAAATATTCATCCATAGTTTTAAAGGATGTATTTAGCATCCAATAAAATGGGAACAAAGTTGTAATAGCAACAATAACTAAAAATATGTAAATAAAAACCTTAGTAATTATTTTTATTACGTTTTGACGCTTAATTGCCTTTTGTATTTTTTCTTCAGAATCAAATACAGGAGTTTGTACGGGTGCTTGTAAATTATTTTCCATGTCTTCTTCCTCCTAAAAATGTACTCTCTTTTTATTTACTTGGAATTGAACGATTGTTAAAAGTAAAATAATAACAAACAGTGCTAATGCCATAGCAGAGGCACGACCATAGTCCGTAGTTTCTATGAATTCATAAATTCTTGCAACAACGGTGTTCATACGGCCCTGATCACCAATAGGCCCCATATTGTCTGCACCAAACACTCCAACAACAGATGAATATTCCTTAAATGCTCCAATAAACCCTGTTACAAATAAATATGAAATCATTGGCGAAAGTAACGGAACAGTAATTTTCGTTAAAACTCTCCATTTTGGAGTACCATCAACCTTTGCAGCATCATAATATTGTTTATTTACAGATTGTAATGCACCAGATAAAATAAGGATTTTAAATGGTAATGCACTCCAAACGATGTAAACAACCAACACTGTTATATTTGCCGCATAAGATGAGCCTGGTCCCATCCAGTTCACCGGTCCGATTCCAAACCATCCTAGGAAAGTATTAATAATTCCCTCTGCACCAGAAGACCCCTGAGAAACAGACTGGAACATTAATGCAAATACTGATCCAATTGCCAATGCATTAGTTACATAAGGTAAAAAATAAATTGTCTGAAAAAGTTTTTGCAATGGTTTAATGCTATTTAATGCTACTGCAATTAATAAAGCAATAACTATTGACAAAGGAACGGTAAATACAACCAATATTGCTGTATTTCCTAATGCCCTAAGAAATTTAATAGAAGATGCGCTTCCATCAAATAATTTTCGGTAATTTTCAACACCAATCGTAAAGTCTGCATATCCAGAAGCAGCGTCCATACCATTATAATTATTTATAAAGGAATAAACGATGGTGGAAATCATAGGGTAAAATGTAAATATAGCCATAAGGATTAAGGCTGGAGCTAAAAACAACCACGCCTTTTTGGTGTTTAATCCTTCCATTTAACCCACCTCTTATTCTTCAGTTGAGGTTTTGTCAACCTCATCATTAGTTTCTTCACTTTGTTTCTCTTTTATAAATAAATCTTCCTTACCTAAGCGAATTTCAGTCTGTCGATTAAATAAGAATACTTTGCTTGGTTTTAAATTGAATTTAACAACACCAGTTGCAGGAATCTTCGTATCCACATCAACAATTGCACGTAGAGTTGGCTTTTCACATTGTTCATTTTTAGCAACAATAGAAATATCTCTACCCATAACCTCTAATTGTTGTACATTACAAGAAAATACTCCCTTATCAGAAACAATAAATCCTTCTGGACGAATACCAACATAAATTTCTTGATCAGCAAATTCTGTATCCATTATTGCTTCATTGCCAATATAAACCTTGTGATTTTTGATTTCTCCTGAAAAAATATTAATTGGAGGCGTTCCTAAAAATTTAGCAACAAACAAGTTCACAGGATCATCATAAACTCTCTGTGGCTCATCTACCTGTTGCACAACTCCCTCTTTCATAACCACAATAAAATCAGAAATGCTCATTGCTTCCTCTTGGTCATGAGTAACGAAAATTGTAGTTACTCCAGTTTCACGCTGGATTCTTTTAATTTCCTCTCTTGTTTGTAATCTTAAACGAGCATCTAGGTTGGACAATGGTTCATCTAATAATAACACATTTGGATTTTTGACAAGAGCACGAGCAATAGCAACTCTCTGCTGCTGTCCTCCTGATAATTCAGCAGGCTTTCTGTCAAGCAAATTGTCAATTTGAACAAGCTTTGCTACTGCTAAAGCTCTATCATTTGCCATTTTTTTACTAACCTTTTGATTTGTTAATGGGAAAGTAATGTTTTTCAAAACTGTCATATGTGGGTATAATGCGTAGTTTTGGAATACTAATCCAATTCCTCTTTTTTCTGCTGCTAGATGTGTTACCTCAGCATCACCAAAGAAAATTTGTCCAGAAGTAGGAACCTGTAATCCACTAATCATAAACAATGTTGTAGATTTACCACATCCAGATGGTCCTAATAAGCCAACCAATTTTCCATCAGGAATCTCGATGTCTAGATTATCAACTGCTCTAACTTCGGATTGAGTCTTTTTGTTAGTAAAGACTTTAGTTAAATTCTTAAGTACAATCTTCATTTTTAAACCCCTTATTTTTTTCTTACGAAGAATTTTGTTTATGTGCAATAGCAATAAAAAAGAAACACCAAACAAAAAATTTCTTTCTATTTTAATTGTAACATAGCCAAGCAAAAAAGAAAATAGAAAAAAGTATTTTTGCCAAGCTTTTTTTATAAATTTTTGGAATTGAAAAACAAAATGTAACTTTTAGACGAAAATAAAACCCTTTCCTATGAAAGAGTTTCTTTTAATCTATTAAAATTCACAATTTTTAGGTGTTCTAGGAAAAGGAATAACATCTCGAATATTCTCTATTCCTGTTAGATACATAATCAAACGTTCAAAGCCCATTCCAAAGCCTGAATGAACACAACCTCCATACCTTCTTGTATCCAAATACCAATCAATTTCTTTTGGATCAATATGGAATTCTGCCATTCTAGCTAGAAGCTTTTCTAAATTCTCTTCTCTTTGAGATCCACCCATTAATTCTCCAGCCTGCGGAACAACCAAATCAACAGCAGCTACCGTTTTTCCATCTGGATTTAACTTCATATAATAGGCTTTTATATCCTTTGGCCAATTTGTAATAAATACAGGTCCATTAAAATGCTCTGTAATATACTTCTCATGTTCTTTTGCAATATCATCCTCATAGGATGGAGTAAATTCCCATTTTACTGGAGCCTTTTTTAAAATATCAATAACCTCGTGATGAGATATTCTAACAAAATTTGAATTTAACAAATCGGTTAATTTTTGTTTTAACCCTTTTGCTACAAATTGATCACAAAATTGTATTTCTAATGGACATTGTTTTAAAACATAATCCACAACAAATTTTAGCATTTCCTCTTCAATATCCATGAGTCCGTTTAAATCACAAAAGGCCATTTCAGGTTCTATCATCCAAAATTCATTAGCATGAGTTTTTGTATTAGAATTTTCTGTTCTAAATGTAGGTCCAAAGGTGTATATATCACTAAATGCCATAGCAAAGGTTTCTCCATGAAGTTGTCCTGATCCAGTTATAAACGCTTGTTTCCCAAATAAATCCTTAGAAAAATCAACTTTTCCTTCGTCATAAGGCAAATGATTAAAATTCAGTGTAGAAATTTTAAACATTTGATCTGAGCCTTCACAGTCAGCACAAGTAATCAAAGGCGTATGTACATAAAGATATCCATTATCCTGAAAATATTTATGAATTGCCATTGCTGCAACACTTCGTATCCTGAAAACAGCAGTAAAGAGGTTTGTTCTAGGGCGCAAATGAGCTACCTCTCTTAAAAATTCTCTTGTATGGCGTTTTGGTTGAATTGGATAGGTTTCAGGACAATCTCCTAACATATGTACAGAAGATGCATGAATTTCAAATGGCTGTTTCATATTTGGAGTTAAAACAACAACACCCTTTACCTGAACAGACATCCCAACACGATACTTAGAAATTTCCTCAAAATTATCTAATTTATCATCATAAACAACTTGTAAATTATCAAAATACGTACCATCATTTATATTTAAGAATCCAAATTGAGCCTGAGCGCGATTTGTTTTTACCCACCCCATAATGGTGATTTCTTGTTCATTAAACTCTTCAAATTTTAAAAATAGCTGTTTTAGTTTTGTTCTCATAGTTCCTCCTAAAATAAAAATCCTTAGCATAATGCTAAGGACGAATTCTTCCGTGGTACCACCTTACTTCTAGTGTAATCACTAGCACTCAAATTCTTTAACGCAGAAAACGGATGGGTCTACTTAATTTCTTCCATCTCTCAAAGGTGTTTCATTCTATTTATTGCTATCTATTTTCACCAACCATAGATTCTCTATAAGCGATTCTAAATAGAACAATCCTCATCACAGATTTTATATCTTTATTTTTATTGTATATCAAATTGAAAAAAAGTCAATAAAAAATAAAGTTATATTTTAATTCCTTTGCTCATAATTTTAATTGTAAGGAGTGATTCAACTGGCAAGAATAGCTTATACCGATAAAGAATTGCAACTATTAGCAAGGCTTATGCGTGCAGAAGCGGAAGGAGAAGGGCAAATGGGAATGCTACTGGTAGGAAATGTATGTGTAAACCGAGCAGTAGCGGATTGTTTAGACTTCAAAAAAATTAACACAGTGGAAAAAGCAGTGATGCAGAAGCCTGGTGGATTTGAGGCAACCTCCAAAGGATATTTCTACCAAGCTGCTCGTTCTGTGGATAAAAAATTAGCCAAACGTATCCTAGAGGGTGAAAAATTTCATCCTGCAACGAATGCCCTATGGTTTTATAATCCTCATGGTGAGGAATGCCGCAAAACTTGGTGGAATCAACAACAAAGTGGAGCTTATAAACAACACTGCTTCTATGCTCCTAGTCCAAACGAAAATTGTTATTAAGAAAGGAAAAAGAAAATGAATTATTTTTACCCAAATCCCAATCCATATGGCTATTACGGTGGTGGCTATATTGGAGGATACTATCCAAATCAACAACAAAACACTGATATGTCTGATGAACAATCCTATATTGAAAACATACTACGTTTAAATTTAGGAAAAACGGTTTCTGTTTATATGAATTTTGAAAATTCTCAATGGGGTTCTAAAATATTTAAAGGGAAACTAGAAGCAGCAGGAAAGGATCATATCATTATTTCAGATCCATCAAATAATATGCGCTACTTATTATTAACTATCTACCTAAATTATGTAACCTTTGATGAAGAAATCAACTATTATTACCCTTATCAAAATACAAAATAATCTCCTTTAAACGAAATATCAAAAAAGCCAAAATGCATTGAAATATCAATATATTTTGGCTTTTATCATTTTATTAATTTTTTTTAGGCTTTATTACAATAGCTCTTGTTTCTCCTTCACCCTCAGATTCAGTATATACATCACGCCAATCACTTAGCTTTTCATGTATAACTCTTCTTTCATAAGAGTTCATTGGTTTTAATTTCACACTAATTTTTGTTTTGGCTACTTCCTTAGCTGTCTTTGTAGCAAGGATTTCTAATTGATGAGCTCGATTACTTTTATATGCACCAATATCAAGCGTTGTAACAATTTTATCCTTTGTATAAGTTGAAATTAATGTACGAACAAGAATTTGTAAAGCATCCAATGTCTTTCCTTTTACACCGATTAAAAGAGGATTTTCATTACTATCAATATTAAAATAGATTTGGGAATCTCCAACAGATCTTGCTTCTATCTGATAACCAATATTCAAGGATTTTAAAATGTTTTCTAAATATTTTTTTCCTTCTAGTGTCAAATTTACATCTACTAAAGCTTCACAATTAAAGCCTTCAGGTAATTCTCCTAAAACATTAATAAATATTTTTTCACTAGATAAATGCATTTTTTTTACTGCTTCAGCCAATGCCTCTTCAGTAGTTTTTGCAATGATTTCTACTTTCTTTTGCATAAGCATAACCTCCTATAATACCGTACTCTTCTTTTGAGCCTTATAATAATTAATTTCATTTAATTTGCGTCCGATAAAGCTTTGGAACAATTGATAAACCGCACCAATTAACCAATATAAAGCTAAAGAGGTTGAAGATAGAGACATAAAAACAAACATTATATTCATAACATAGGACATAATTTTCATTTGTTTTTGTTGCTGATCCTGTTGAGAATTGGTTACTCGATTATTTTGATATTGCTTTAGATACTTTGGCTTTCTTTGAGCCAATTTTTGAGATAAAATTGTAAATCCTCCAAAGGCTAAAGCAATCACAACTGCAAATATTTTATCCTTAATTTCGGTTGCTTCAAAGAAGGATGTATTTAATTCAAAGAAATTAAATAATTTTGTATTCTGTAAAGCAAAGGTTCCATACTGAATAATATCTACTCCATTCACAGAAACGGTTGATGTAGCATTGATTCGACGAACAACCTCATACATTGCCATAAAAATTGGAAACTGAATGAACATAGGTAATAAACAGCCTAATGGATTCATTTTGTATTTTTTATAAAGTTTCATCATTTCCATCTGCATTTGCTGCTGAGATTGAGGATCTTTACGATTACCATACTTTCTTTGAATACGATTCATTTCTGGTTGCATCAGAGTCATTTTTAAACTCATATTATTTTGTTTTGAATAAATTGGCCATGCGATAGTTCTAACAATTAAGGTCGTAAATAAAATACCCCAAAAGAAAGAGTTTCCTAATCCCTTTCCTATATGGGAACAAATCCAAGCAATTGGCCATGACAAAATTGAAACTGGCCAGCCCCACATAGCTTCCCAGGAGGAGCTGAATTGAAAATCAGCAGAATATCCTGCCCATCCATCCACATAAGGCCTCATTGTCCATTCATTGGAATTTGTTCTACAACTCGTTAATCCTAATAATAAAATAAAAAGGAAACCGAGCATAATAAACTTATACTTATGTCTATTTAAAAATTGAACCATTTTGTTCTCCTTTCACAAATAGTTTTTGTTTTTGAAATAAAGCTTTGAGTTCCCTTTCCATTTCCTGAAAATTCAATTTCAAAATATTATTTCTAGCAATAATAAAAACGTCTGTTGTGGAAACCACACAAAAATTCCGAACAATGGCTCGAATTTGACGCTTTATTCGATTTCTAACCACAGCATTACCTATTTTTTTTCCGACACTCATCGCATAACGAAAATGGTTGGTTTCGTGTTGTTCTTTAATATAAATTGTAAAATAAGGATTGCTTGAAAAGCGATGATTTTTCAAAATTTCTTCAATTTCCTTACTTTTCTTTACGCGATATTGCTTTTTCATAGATTATACCTTGTAGATTTATAATAAATAAAAAGTACAGCCACAAAAAAATTAAAAATTTGATCAGGTTGTACTAGTTTTGTCAATATTTATTATGAAATTATACAGTTAATTGTTTTCTACCTTTTTTACGTCTACGAGCTAATACATGACGGCCGTTTTTAGTAGCCATTCTTGCACGGAAACCGTGAGTAACTTTTCTTTTACGTTTATTAGGTTGATAAGTTCTTTTCATATTGCTTCATACCTACCTTTCTTACGAAACCACGCTATCCTATTTTAGCAAAAAACAATACTGTTGTCAAATATTTTTTTGATTAATTTCAACAAATCATTTTTACATAATATTCTTTTTATTTTCTAAATTAAATTTTTATAAGGAATTTGAGAAAAATATTTAAAATTTTTTTTGTGGTTCTGTGTGGTTTCTTTTTTTTTTAACTAAATTTCTTGTCTTGAAAAACC
>JAIEEQ010000067.1 GCA_029067355.1 Anaeroplasmataceae bacterium
GAACGTTATCAGCGCTCTTACTTCAGGCGGAACCAAGCTTCATGGTATCCTCGAGACACTTTCCAAGAAGGAAGCTTAAAATATCATCACCCAATCAACAGAAAAAAACAACAAAAATAAAATACCTCTATAAAAATTTAGAGGTATTTTATTAATTTTGAGTATATAAATCATTTACATCAACAGGAGCAAGAACATAGAATTCTGTTCCAAATTCATAATCATAAAATTCTTCAACCTTTACACACCGTTGCAAAAAATAACTAGGTTTATATTCTCTTTGCGGTTTATCAAATTCATCTTGCATTTTACCACCCATATTTAATATGGACAAGATTTGACAAAATCATACATTAAAATTTAGATAAGATTCTTTGCACTAAGGCTACCTGCTGTTTAATCCAAGGAACGATGGCTTGAAGTAAACGCATCAACGGAATAGACAGCAAGCATAGCATAAACAAGAAGATTTTAGCAGAGATGGTTAATTCTGTAACCATTCCCCCTGTTGTTGTTGATACATAGTTAGGTGAAATACGATAATCTGTAACCACCCCATCTATAATTAGATTGTAATTACTATCCACCTTGCGTTTTTGAGAATTTCCATATTTAAAGTTTGTATAATATCCTGAAATTACACAATATCCGCTTTCTGATGTAGTAACATCTGGACATATACTTGGATGAGATAAACGAACACTTGTATTGATACCATTTGAAGAAACAGAAACAGTATTGTTGTTTCTAACATAATAGGATGCTACATAAGGAATTACGCTAAGATCTAATTGATTATAAACCTCTGAAATATCTCCATCTACACCCAAATCCTCAAGAGTAACCTCTGTATAAATACCATTCACTATAACATTCCCCTCATTATCAAAGGATAGAGTAGGCATTTCAACCTTGTAAGTGTTTGTAGACTGAGTCCCATCCTCTAATGTAGGAGCAAGCTTTTTCCCATTCACCAGCAATTCTCGAGTTGTAGTATCTATTTTCAATTCAATTTCATCTCGAGAGTTTAACGTTGTTTTATAGGTTTTATTCATACTTTCTTCAGAAGTATTTACACTCATATTTCTAGGAATAATCGTAAGCTGGTCATTTTTAAGCTCAACCGTAGGCATTATGCACACCTGAACATCCTGAGTACGATTAGCACCATACTTATTATAGAAATTATAATATTCATTGGTTTCAGTTAAGGTACGCATTACAGGGTAGGTTATATCGCCTTTATGATATTCTAAACAACCATTTTCATTTAAAGTAAACATATTTTCAAAATCTGGCTCATACGTAATATAAATTTTTTCCTGTCGATCAGAATCACTCTGGCTATAATAAAATACCTGACATCCTCCTATAACGACATTGCCACTAGAGGAAAAGGATAGCTGAGGAATAACCACCTCTTCTTCTACCGTAGTTCCATTAAAGCTATAATAGAACTTTCCTGTTTCTCGATTCTCTACGCTTGTTATCGTAATATTACTTTCACTTGGATTTTTCGTATAATCCCAAAGAACTCTACCATTAAATACATAGTTGTAATTTTCACTTTGACGAATTTCCGGAACCAGTGTCAATACTTCTTCCTTTAAATTTGAATTATAGTATTGAGAGAAAGAAACAAGAGGTCTAAACTCTAAAAATTGTGGCAACAGGAAGGTTATAATCAAAAACGCCCCATAACAACAAACACATAGAGTTCTTCGTAATGTATTAAACGGCTTACTAACCTTAAATAATACCATCAAGCATGTATGCGTTGCTGCAATACCAATGATGGTCTGAATAGAAATGGTATCCAAATCCAAACTTCCAGAAAGACCAAAAATCAGTAACGATATAATCATAATCGTTAAGGCTCCCGGCAGAGCTCCCTTTAAAATATTACCCAAGAAATTTCCATCCACCTCTTTATTGTTTGCTTCTAAAGCTAGGAAGAAGGATGGGATACCAATTGCGAATAAATCAATCATAATAAGCTGATTTGTTGAAATTGGATAAGCACCACCATTAATCATTGCTTGAATTGCCAACAATAAAGAGAATATTGTCTTTGTCAAGAACAAAGAGGCAACATTGGTAACATTGTTAATAACTCTTCTACCCTCAGAAACCACCTTTGGCATAGAATCAAAATTAGAATCTAATAGAACCAAGTGGCTCACATTACGAGCAGCCTCACTACCAGAGGCAATTGCAATAGAACAATCTGCTTCTCTTAAAGCTAGAATATCATTAACACCATCACCAGTCATGGCTACTTTTTTACCATCATTTTTCAAAGTAGTGACCAGCAATTTCTTTTGTGAAGGTGAAACACGTCCAAATACAGTATATTTTAATGCTGCACGCTCAACCTCTGCATCAGATAGTCCATCTAAAGATATATACTCCGTAGCATTTTCAATTCCTGCACGCTCAGAAATCTTTGAAACTGTCAATGGATCATCACCTGAAATTACACGAACAGAAACTCCGCTTTCTTTAAAATAATTTATCGTTTCTATTGCATCTGGTCTAATATTATCCTCAATTAAAATTAAGGAGACAATTTCAGCAGTACTATTAGGCAACTTTTGATCTTCTATTGTTCCATTAAAATGTGCCAAACTAAGTACACGATATCCCATACCCGCATATTTCTGTACTTCCTTTTTCACTTGACCATATTGATCTCTTAGTACAAATTCAGGGGCACCTAAAGCAAAGGTTCCCATTTTATCAAAGGTTACAGCGTTAAACTTTCTTTGAGAACTGAAAGGAATTGTTTCTGTATATTTTATTCTTTTATTTAACCCAAATTCCTTTTGTAGAGCTACGGCTGTCAAATTACTTTCATTTAATGCATTTAACATAGCTGAAACAATATTATTTGTCGTAAGTCCAAAAAAGCTATTATAATCAATTACATTTTTGACACTCATAGTTCCATCTGTAATCGTTCCTGTTTTATCCAAACATAAAACATTAATTCTAGCTAACATCTCAATACAATATAGCTCTTGGACAAGTACATTTCTTTGAGAAAGCTTTATTACACCTACAAATAACGCAATTGAAGTAAGTAGCCATAATCCTGAAGGAATCATACCAATAATGGCTCCTGCTGTTTTACGAACAGCAGTAACATAGCTTATATCTGGATTAAAATATTGCAGAAGAAATAATGTAATTCCTGTAACAATAATAATTGGTGTCATACCACGAATAATCCATTTCAAGGATTTAAGCAAATCTGAATTTGGCTTACGATATAATTTAGCCTGAGCAGAGAGCTTTTCAATATAATTATCTTTTCCAACCTTATCTACTCGGGCACAGCAGTTTCCAGAAACGACAAAGGAACCTGAAAATAACAAATCTCCTGCTTTCTTTATAATCGCATTACTTTCACCCGTTAATAATGATTCATTTACTTCCACAGAACCACGAACAACTATACTATCTGCACAAATCTGATTTCCTGATTCTAAAACTAATAAATCATCTAATACAACTTCACTAACACTAATTTCCTTTTTACACCCATTTCGGATAACCACCGCACTAGGGGCAGAAAGTAAGGATAATTTATCAATTGTTTTCTTTGCCTTTAATTCTTGGTAGATTCCAATCACTGTGTTTGCAGTAACAATAAATAGAAAAACCAAATCCGTCCAGGCCTGAACCGTCATTAACCAAATTGCTATCGTCAAGGTCAAAATATTGAAAAAGGTAAAAATGTTTGAAAATACAATCTTTTTCCGTGATTTTGTAGACCCTTTTTTTGTGACGTTTACCAAATTGTCTAAGACACGTTTTTCAACAATTTCATCTGGCAAACCTTTTTCCATATCAGTATCATATCTTTTAATATTTTCAGGATTTTTCTTTAAAGTCTTACGATGATTCTTAACCATTTTCGCATAGGCTTTATCCGCAAGCTTCTTTTCTTTCTTTTCTTTTTTTTCTCGTTGCTTGCGAACCGTTTCACTTTCAATCAGTTCTTCACCAATAACTTTAGCATCAATGCTAGAATCATCAGAAGACACGTCTGTCTGAATTTCTTCACTTGCTTCTTCTTCCAAGATTTCTTCCTGATTTTCTTCTAATAGCTCTTCTTTTTCTTCAGAAGCGGAAGACTTTGCTTCTTCTTTAATCTCTCTTCTGCTAAAAATACTTTTATCATCAAAAGTTGCCATAGATTTACCTCCTAATTCAATTTTAGAGAAAGATGAATTAACTCCTCTAATCGATTGATTTCATTCTTCAAATACAAATACCCAAGCAAGGCTTCAAACCCTGTTGAATCAAGATAATCCGTCAAATCCACATTTTTTCTTTTAGTATGCACATGAGAATTTCTTCCTCGCTTAAAAATTGCAAGCTCATCCTCTGAAAGCAAACCATTCATCAAAAAGAAATGGATAGCCTTTGCCTGTGCCATAGCACTTGTGTAACAAATCACCTTTTTATGTAACTCATTAACTTTAGTTATTCCTAAAGCTAATGCATATTTTCTAACATATACTTCATAAACTGCATCTCCTATATAGGCCAAGCTCAATCCATTATATAAATGAGCCTCCATCAGAAAATACCCCAATTCACAAGCTGCTGTCTGTATATATCTGCTGCCTCAAAGTCTTTATTTTTTCTTGCTTCATTCCAGTTTCTATATACCTCAAGCTGATCATTTTTCATAGGAGTTACATACATTTGGATTCCTAAAATACTTAAAATTTTATGCAAAGTATTCCACGTTTTTTCCAAGCCTTCAAACGCTTTGCTTCTAACGGAAACATTCAAGTCCTTTACTAGCTTCTCAATAAGCATCATCACATTCTGTACATTAAAGTCTTGATTCATATATTCTTCAAAAACCTTCATAGCTTCTAAATCAAGCTCCTGTTGATTCAATCTCTCAGAAAGCTGTAATTCATATAGTCCTTGTCGATAGGCTCTTTGCCATTTGTCAAATACCTTTTCATATTGATCAAATATTTCTTGAGAGTAGGAAAAATTATTACGATACGGTGTAAAAATAAGAACCATACGCATAATCATTCCCTTTTTATTATTCTCCAAATCCTTCACATAAATTACATTATGCAAAGACTTAGACATTTTTTGCCCCTCAAATTCCAAACGACCAACATGTGTCCAATACTTTGCAAGTGAGTTATGATATATTGCCTCGTTTTGAGCAATTTCATTTTCATGATGAGGAAATTTCAAATCCATTCCTCCCCCATGAATATCAATTTCACTTCCAAAAAGTTTATGATTCATTACAACACATTCTGTATGCCAACCTGGCCGTCCTTCTCCAAATGGAGAGCTCCATTTGATTCCAACATCTGTTTTTTTCCACAAAGAGAAATCCAGAGGATTTTCCTTTTTCTCATTCACTGAAATCCTAGCACCTTGTTCTAAGTCTTCACTTACCTGGTTAGAAAGACATCCATAATTTAGAATTTTCTTTACTCGGAAGAAAACATCACCATCCACCTCATAGGCATAGCCATTTTTTATAAGTTCTTCAATAAACTCTATCATTTCTGGAATATATTCAGTGGCATGTGGAATAAAATCAGGCTTAGAGCTACCTAGCTTGTTCACAGCGTCAAAATAGCTTTTTTCATAATAATCTGCAATTTCTTTTTCTGTTTTATGCTCCATCAAGGCCTGCTTAATGATTTTATCATCTACATCAGTTATATTTGATGCAAAATGAACCTCATATCCAAGATAGGTCAAATAGTTTTTTACCATATCATAGAATACTACGGGTCGTGCATTTCCAATATGTATATGGTTATACACTGTTGGACCACAGACATACATATTCACTTTTCCTGGCTGGATTGGTACAAATTCTTCTACTTGATTAGATAAAGAATTATATATCTTTAGGCCCATTTTCTCATCTCCTATAACTAGCACAAAAAGGAGCGAATGCTCCGATTATGCTTCAACAATCAAATTACGAATTACTTCATCAAACGAACTCAAATCATTACTAACTTCATAAGGTGTTTCAGTTAATTTCTCATGACGATTTGTGATCTCAATTTGCTCCTTATATACAATAACGTGAAGAGAATTTTCATTCTTCGTTCCAATTTTTCCTACTGCTAAGGAAATAAATGCAGTTTGTTCAACTTTTTTATCTTCTTCAGTAGGTGTAACAGCAAACTTAGCTGTTAAACCCTTTTCCTTTGGAATATATACACACTTATCAAAATGAGAAATATTTTGATTATCTGTATAACCAGCAAATCCTCCAACATATGCAAAATAAGCATGAACTATTGAAATATCCAAATCTCCAAGACTTGCACAATTTTCAAAACGAGAAGCATCATTAATATTCCCACCATTAAAACCTCCAACACAAGCTCTAAAGGTTTCTTTTCCTGTATACGTAACAGTTTCTGGCTCTGATACAGTAATATCTACTTTAGCATAACATTTTGAAACTCCTAAAGCTGAATCATTTACACCGCTAAAGCCTCCAACGTATAAACATCCATCCTTATTAGAAGTATACGAAATTGTTGAATTAATAGTACCAGTAACATAACAATTTGTTATCGCAGTATTCTTGTTTTCTCCAATAAAGCCACCAATATACATCTTCAAGCGTGCAGATGGAGTAGTGATACTAACATTTTCAACAGAACAATCTGTAATTGTTGAATTAATTGCTTGACCAACCAATCCTCCAATGTATGCATAAGAGGTTGTCTGTCCAGAATGAGATATTGTAAAGTTATTTACTTTAACATTAGTAATCACACAACGCTTTGCATATCCAGCCAATGCTCCTAAGAATGTATTTGAACGAGTTGCATCATAGCGTACATCCTCAATAATCAAATTCTTTACTGTGGCACCTGACATAAAGCCAAATAAGCCTGTATATTGATTACTATCCATTTTGTAATTATAAATCTTATGTCCATTTCCATCAAATGTTCCACTAAAATTACTGCTAGAATTAAAGATAGAAGTTAATGTTCCTCCACAATCTATATCAGTGGTCAGCTTGTAATACGCATCCTTTGTTTTATTCATACCAAGAAGCATATCTAAACTATCTATTAAAATTGGATCCTCTTCAGAAGAGCCTGTGCTTAGCGTCGTCACTTCTTTTGTTGTCAAAGTTTTTTGTTTTCCTTTAGAAGAAATAACAAGTTTAATGGAATAGGTAGTATCCGCTGTCAAGTTAGAAAAATCCAATTTGCTTCCAGTCAAGTTTTTTTCTTCTGTGGCAGGCTTTGTAATTGTATCATCCTTACGAGAAATTTCCTTAGCCTCTTCGCCTGTGCTACTTACAGCAATATAAGCCTTTACTCTATCATTATATAAATCATAATTATCACTATCTACATAGCTTGCTGTAATTGTCAAAGCCGTTTTAAAAATGTTCACATGAAGCGAACCTTCTATTTTTGGTAAATTGTCCCCATTATTACAACTCGTTAGGACAATAAGAAGTCCTAAGCATAGAGTAGAACATAATGCTAATAAACGTTTCATCATACTCAAATCCTTTACACATTAAAAATTATTTAAACTTCTTAAATATTATATCGTAAATTCATAATTCTATCAAGAACAAAAAACAGAA
>JAIEEQ010000068.1 GCA_029067355.1 Anaeroplasmataceae bacterium
GATAATTCTTTTTTTAATTGAAAATTTAAAAGACAAATATTCTAGACAAAACAAAAAAAGTATGTTATTCTTAAAGTAGAGTTTTTCAGTAGTAAAGTAAATATTTTTTCTCATCGTAAGAAGAAAGGAGGACTATTTGATTTCATAATCAAATACAGAATCAAGTATGAATTATTCATTACGTAGAAATATTGCACATCTAGGAACAATTCTTTTCCGATTATCCTTTATAGGATTGTTCTTAATACTTGCACTTCTTTTCTCACAAATCCTAGTATTAGTTGTCTATGTTGTATTAATTGTTATTGGGCTTATCAGCTTGTGTACTCTTTTCTTTGTAGAGGATTTTAGAAAGCTGTTTGATGTTACCAATTCCTTTCAGGATTTTTTAAATCGCTCCAATACCTATATCCCTATGGTTGCAGGAATTAGTCTAGTTTTCATTGGCTTGGCATTTGTTTTTATGCTTCCAAATTATAAAGATAGAAAAACAAGAATTCATTTAATTCTTTGTGCTCTTTTATTCGTTCTTGTAATAGTTCTTCTTGTTATTGGAGGAAGAGGGGGTGGTGTTCATGCCTAAGCTAACTTTATGGTTTAAAGGATATTCATCACTTCAGCCGATTTTATTTATTAATGACAGAGAAATTATGCTTAAAAAGAAAAATGGAAAACTATACGCAAAGGCAGATTGTGATTCATTAGTAAATATTAAAATCCTGAATCATCATCCTTTACAATCAAACTTTGGATTATTGCTTTGCTATTTCTTTTTTATCATCAGCTTATTTGGGATTTTAGATAAAAGATATCCTTATAAAAACAAAAGTATTTTATTTAATGCTAACCTTACTATAAAAAGGGACATGGAAATCAATCTAAAGTTCTGTTCATTTTCACCTGATAAGCCCGCTATTGAAATGGTTGGTATTGAGGATGCTCATATTTTAGAAAACAAATATTATTTTGATGAAAAAGTAAAAAGAAAAATGAAGCTTCTAAAATGGTTAAAAATTGTAACATGGATTTTATTAATACCTCTTACATTTTTAATCGTTTATAAAATAATTAACTAGGAGGATAAAAAATGAAATTATATATTAAGGATAAAATTTTATCTATTCGTAGAAATATGAGTGTTTTAGATGAGAACGGCAAAGCCTATTTATATGTAAAGGGAAAGGCGTTTTCTCCTACTCACAAAAGAAGAGTAACTGATTTAAATGGTAATACTCTATTCTATATTAGAAGAAAATTTTTCCATTTCCTTCCAAAAGCATTTATTTATGATGCCAATCATGAACGCATAGCCAAAATAACTCGAAAGTTTGGGCTGCGTCATAATTTTGTTGTTGAGGGATATCATAAAGCATTATCTGTTGAGGGAGATATTATTGCATGGCATTTTTCCATCCTTGAAGAAGGAAAGCTGATTGGATCCATTTCTAAAAGATTAGTTTCTCTTTTTGGAAAGGACGCCTTTGAACTAGAGGTTGACAATCAAGAGGATGCTGCCTTTTTAGTTGCATTTATAGCAGCCATAGATAATATCTATGATAGTAAATAATATAAAAGCCATCTTCTATTTTTTGTGAAATAGAGGGTGGCTTTTTTTATACTAATGAATTGGACCTTTTTTTCTTTCAATTCTCCTATTATTTAATCTTACACCAGTTTCTACTCTCTCTTCAAGATGAGTTGTAGCCGGAATGACTAAATCTAAATTCTCTTGATATTTTTGATTTGATTCTGCAACAAGCTGTTCCAGGCTTGCCTTTGTTTCTTCATCAATAACATCTACCTCACTTCTCTTTTTCTTATCCCACTCAATGGAATGAGATAGAAACAAGGACGCCTTAGCACAGGATGGACCTACAAATTCATATAGGACAGAGGAAGCTAAAATAATGGTAGATAAAAGATTTCCTAATTCTGTTGGCAATAGTCTTTGTCCCAATACAGAAAGTCCAATAGCAACACCAGCTTGAGGAATCAAGGCCAAGCCCAGGTTATATTTTACATCCTTCTGTTGTTTTGTAATTAAACACCCTAAAAAGGATCCCGCATATTTACCAACAATTCTTATAAAGAAATAGCTTACTCCAATTACACCTACACTTAAAAGTGTTTTTAAATTTAATTTCATTCCAGATAACACAAAGAACATTAGCATAATAGGTGGGGTAAAATTATCAATTTGATGAAACAAATAGGTGTCATCTGTAATATTCACATAAACCGTACTAAAAATCATACAGGCAAGCAATGGAGAAACATTTAAAATAGAACATACGGCACATAAAGATAGTAACGCCATAATAACCAAAATCAAACGATTTTCCTTACTTCTCTTTGGATTTAAAATCAAACGAAGAATAATAGCAAGACCAACACCTATAACAATAGATAAAAGATTAAATCCAATTGGCTTTAAGATATCCATTGCAGAAAAACTTCCCTCTGACGCCGTAGCAATTGCCGTTGCCACACTAAATGCAAGTAAGCAAACAATATCATCTAAGGCTACTACCTGTAATAAGACATCTACAAACTCCCCTTTTGCTTTATATTGTTTAATGGTCATCATTGTAGATGCTGGGGCTGTTGCTGAGGCAATGGCTCCTAATATTAACGAAAATTGCCAAGACATTTTAAATATGAAATGCATTGAAATGGTAATAACTAGCATAGCCATTAAGGCTTCAAATATCGTAATAACAATAACTTTGGCTCCTGCTTTTTTTAAAACCTCTTTTTTGAAAAATTTTCCAACGCCAAAGGCGATAAAGCTTAAGGCAATATCACTAACAAAATCCATATGCGAAACCATTTCTTCAGAAACAAGCTTTAAACAATATGGACCTATAAGAATTCCTCCAATGATATATCCACTGACATTAGGAAGCTTAAATATTTTTGTTATTCGCGTCATTAAAAAACCTGTTAACAACATTATACTTAAGGATATAAGAACCTTAGAAGTTGTTGATAAGTCCCCATAAAATTGTAAATCCACCATGATAAAAACCTCAATTCATAACTATTTTTTCTCTTGCTCTTGATTTTATGCTCAAACCAGTTTAAAATCAACTTATAATATTTTGTATAGTTATAATAAAAACTTATATCAGGAGGGCATATGATTACACAAAGATTACAAACTTTACTCAAGGTAGTAGAAACCAAAAACTATTCTAAGGCAGCAGAGGAATTAAATTTAACACAGCCAGCAGTAAGTCTACATATAAAGCAATTAGAAAATGATTTGAATGTTAAGCTATTTAGAAGAACGAATCATAGTGTAGAACTAACAAACGAGGGGGAAATTGTGGTAAAATATGCCATAAGATTAAATAATATATATGCCAATCTTAAGCAATCTTTACTGGACAACCAATATAATATAAAACGGTTAAATATAGGATTAACTCCCTCTGCTGAAAGTGGAATTATCAGTCGTATTTTAGCGAAATATTCTTTAGAGAAAGAAAACTTACATATAACAATTATTTCTGATACTATAAAAAATCTTTATAATAAATTAAAAAATTTTGAGATTGACGTTGCTTTTGTAGATGGAAAAATTATGGATGAACACTTAAACTACATTTTGCTGGACACTGACTCTTTAGTTCTGGCGGTAGCTAACCATAATCCATTGTCAAAAAAGAAGATTATATCCTTAGAGGATTTAAAAAATGAAAAACTGATTCTTCGGTCAGAAGAATCAGGCACGACAGAGCTATTTGAACATCAGTTACAAAATTTAGGAGAATCCATTCATAACTTTGAAGTAATGATGCAAATAGATAATATTGCAATGATTAAAGATCTCGTAAGAAATAATTATGGGGTATCCATTTTAGCCAAAAGTACCTGCTTAAGAGATATTGAAAAAAATCATTTCAAAAGTGTTTCTATTGAAAATTTAAGTATGATTCGAGAATTAAATCTGGTTTACCATAAGGATTTTACTCATCTAGATATTTTAAGTGAAATTGTTAATATGTATCAAAGTGAGAAAAAAGTTATTCATAGGTATCAAAGCGATTTTCCACATAAGAGTATATAGTTTTCAATTCACCTTCTTTTGTTATTGATATAGTTTTATTTAAAAAATTCAACCCCATTTCATATTTTTCTTGTGTTTCTACTTCATTACCTATAAATTTTGTTTCGTCTATTATAGTAATGTAATCTGAAAATATTGAATACTAGATTTAAGTTTCTGCAAAAAATTTTTCTTTGAAAAAAATTATCAAAATATACTGGGAAAAGATTTAAATCAATATAATTTAACTCGCATAATAAAGGTTTTACACTCAATGAATCATTCATATGATAAAATCAATTAAAAAATAACAGGAAAGCTAATGTTCCTGTTATTTTTTTCTTATTCAGTTTGAGCCATTTCCTCTGGAGTTGAAGTTTCTTCTGATACTTCTACTTGTTCTGTTTCTGTTTCAAATTCTTCTTCGTCTGCCTGGCGTTCTACTATTGCAGTATTAGCAATAGATTGATCATCCTTAAGTTTGATTAATATTACACCCTGGGTATTTCTTCCTGCTAAGGATATCTTATCAATATGCATACGAATAATGACGCCTTTGTCAGTAGTAATAATTAAGTCTTGATTTTCATTAACACTTCTTAAAGCAACAAGCTTACCATTTTTTGAAGTGACATTGAATGCTTTAACGCCCATACCACCACGACCTTGGATTCTATATTCATCTGCATGAGATCTTTTTCCAAATCCTTTTTCAGTAACAATTAAAATTTCATCTTGTTCTTCAGTAACTACTGCCATACCAACCAAATGATCAGTTTTTGATAAGGTAATACCCTTTACTCCTGCTGCACTTCTACCAATAGGACGAATTTCTTCTTCCTTAAAATGAATTGCTTTACCATTTGAAGATCCTAATATTATATTTCGATGTCCATCTGTAAGCTCTACCTGCAATAATTCATCTTTTTCTTGAAGATTAATTGCTATAATACCATTCGTACGAATATTTTTGAATTGAGATAATATCGTACGCTTGATGATTCCTTTCTTTGTGGCAAAGAATAAATAAGAATTATCATCATCTAAGGTTGGTACAGAAGTAATCGCAGCTAATTTTTCATCCTCTTGGAAGGTTAAAACATTTACAAGAGGTAAGCCCTTGGCTGTTCTTGAGGCCTCTGGAATATGATAGCCTTTAATTGCATAAACTCTACCCTTGTTAGTAAAGAACAGGATATAATTATGCGTACTTGTTGGAATAATAAATTCTACATCATCATTTTCATGGGTTTTGATACCACTCATTCCAACACCACCACGACTTTGGGCCTTATAAGCATCCTGTTTCATACGCTTTGCATATCCGTTTGTTGTAATCGTGATAACAACATCCTCACGTGGTATTAAATCCTCATTTTCTATACTAATATCCTGACTTAAACAAATTTCAGATTTACGAGCATCATTATATTTGTTCTTTATTTCTAATAATTCAGCTTCTATAATAGATTTTTTCTTATTATCATCAGCCAATATAGAACGATATTCCTCACAAGCCTTTGTTAAATCTGCATGCTCTGCTAGAATTTTTTCTCTGTTTAAGCCTGATAATCTTCTTAATTGCATATCTAAGATAGCTTGCGCTTGTATTTCATCTAATTTGAAATGCTGCATTAATTTTTCTTTTTCTGTTCCATCAGTAGTATGACGAATAATCTTGATTACCTTTTCAATATTATTTTGAGCAATGATATATCCATCCAAAATATGAATACGAGCTAAGGCTTTATCCAAATCAAATTGAGTTCTTCTTGTAATAACCTCCATTTGATGCTTCAAATATACCTCTAAGGCCTCTTTAAGAGTAATCGCCTTTGGTCGATTATTCACAAGGCATATCATATTCATTCCAAAGCCTGTTTGAAGCTGAGTATATTTATAAAGATTATTTAACATAACCTCTGCATTAACATCCTTACGAAGCTCTATTACAATCCGAATACCGCCACGACCAGATTCATCTCTTAAATCGGTAATACCTTCAACAATTTTATTCTTAGCAACTTCTGCAATACGTTCAATTAATTTAGTTTTATTCACCATATAAGGAATTTCAGTAACAATAATCTCACTTTTTCCATTTTTTAAGTGAACAATCTCTGCCTTTGAACGGATTACAATTGATCCATTTCCTGTTGTATAGGCATTACGTAAGCCTGTTCTACCTAAAATTTGACCTCCTGTTGGAAAGTCTGGTCCCTGAATATACTGCATTAATTCTTCACTGGTAATTTCTGGATTGTGAATTACCGCAACAACACCATCAATAACTTCTCCTAAATTATGTGGGGGAATATTGGTAGCCATACCTACGGCAATTCCTGTCGCACCATTAACTAGCAAGTTTGGAAAACGAGCAGGCAAAACCTCAGGTTCCTGTTCTGTTGCATCATAGTTATCTCCAAAATTTACAGTATTTCTATCAATATCTCTAAGCATTTCCATGGCAATTTTGCTCATACGTGCCTCAGTATAACGCATTGCTGCTGCACCATCTCCATCAACATTACCAAAGTTGCCATGACCATCTACTAATATATATCTATAACTAAAAGGCTGAGCCATACGCACCATTGCATCATAAATAGAAGAATCTCCATGAGGGTGATATTTACCCATTACATCACCAACAATACGAGCTGATTTCTTATGTGCAACATTAGAAAATATTTTAAGCTCATTCATTCCATATAAAATACGTCTTTGTACAGGCTTTAATCCATCTCTGGCATCAGGTAAAGCTCTGGCAATAATTACAGACATAGCATAGTTTAAGAAGGAGGTTTTTACCTTATTGTTGATATCTAACTGTTCAATTCGATCAAATTCCTGTTTTTCTAATTCAAGAAAATTTTCTTTATCCTTTTCCATATTCAAAAACCTCTCTTTCTTAATAAATATCTAAGTTATTAGCATAATGCGCATTGGATTGAATGAAATCCTTACGTGGATCAACATCTTCACCCATCAGCATTTCAAAGGTTTGACTAGCAATAGTAGCATCCTCTAAATGGACCTGAACTAGAGTTCTTAAGGCTGGATCCATTGTAGTTTCCCATAATTGCTCTGGATCCATTTCACCAAGACCTTTATAGCGTTGTACATCAGGTTTACGCTCTGGAAATTGACGTTTGAAGTCTTCTAATTCTTCATCAGAATAAGCATATCGAACGGCTTTACCAAACTGAGCTTTATATAGAGGTGGCTTTGCCACATAAATATATCCTTTTTCAATCAACTCTGGCATAAATCTAAAAAAGAAGGTTAATAGAAGGATACAAATATGCTCTCCATCGACGTCGGCATCGGTCATAATTACTATCTTATGATATCTCGCCTTTGTAATATCAAATTCTTCACCAATTCCTGTTCCAATGGCTTGAATCATTGATAAAATTTCATTATTGCTTAAGGCTCTTTCCAATCTAACCTTCTGCACATTTAACACTTTACCACGAAGCGGTAATATAGCTTGATATTCACTATCTCTACCAGATTTTGCAGAACCACCTGCTGAATCTCCCTCTACAATATACATTTCTGATTTAGAAGGATCCTTACAACGACAATCTGCTAATTTAGAAGCAAAGCTTAGATTATCTAAAGGAGATTTTCTACGAGTTGCCTCTCTAGCTTTTCTTGCGGCAATTCTCGCACGAGAAGCCAGCAAGCATTTATCAATAATTGCTTTTGCATCATTTGGATTTTCTAAAAAGTATCGTTCTAAGGTTTCTCCTAATAACTGAGATACAATCGCTCTTACCTCAGTATTTCCAAGCTTTGTTTTCGTTTGCCCCTCAAACTGAGGATTTGGATGCTTAATGGAAACAATAGCCACCAAGCCTTCACGAACATCCTCATTGTTAATTTCTTCATCTCTTTTTAAAAGATTATTGGAGGTAGCATAATTCTTAATACAACGAGTTAAAGCTAATCTAAAGCCTTCCTCGTGGGTTCCACCTTCGTGGGTATGAATATTATTAGTAAAGGAATAAACTAGGGCCGTATAGGTATCATTATATTGAAGAGCTACCTCAACCTGGATATTTTCTTTTTCTCCTTCACAATAAATAATCTTAGGAGCAATCAATTTTTTTCCAGAGTTCAAAAATTCAACGTATTCCTTAATTCCACCTTCATAAAAATAAACATTTTCAATAGGCTCTGACTCGCGCTTATCTCTTATAGTCAATTTGATACCACGATTTAAAAAAGCGAGTTGCTGAATTCTATGACGTAGGGTTTCATAGGTATAAACAGTAGTTTCAGTAAACATAACAGGATCCGCTTTAAAAATAACCTGACTTCCAGTATGTCTAGAATTACCAATTTCCTTTAATTCGTATTTTACCTTACCACGTTCAAAGCGTTGCTTATATTTTTTTCCATTACGGCTTACAATAACCTCTAGCCATTCTGATAAAGCATTAACAACAGAAGCACCAACACCATGTAAACCACCAGAAACCTTATAGGAACTGCCATCAAATTTACCACCAGCATGTAATACTGTAAAAATGGTTTCAACTGCACTTTTCCCAGTTTTTGGATGAATATCAACAGGCATACCACGACCATCATCTGTTACACTGATTACATCTCCTGGTAAAATTTCTACTTCAATATGAGAAGCAAAGCCTGCTAAGGCTTCATCTATTGAATTATCAACAATTTCCCATACAAGATGATGTAATCCAGCTGGACCAGTTGTTCCGATGTACATTCCTGGACGTTTTCTAACAGCTTCTAAGCCTTCTAGGATTTGAATATTTTCCGCATCATAATGCTTATAATCTTTTTCCATAATGAACTCCTTTTTATTTTATATTCCTTGATGTTTTTTATAAATGTAACCTATATGATTATATCATATAGTGTATGTTTTTTTCAAGAAAAAAAGCGGATTTTCAAGGAAGTTCTAAGCTATAAAACACAATTTAACGGTAATAAATAAAAGATTTAGTAATAACAATACACACGACAAACTTGTAGATTGTTAGACCATTAACAAAACAAAAAGTGAAGAATAAATCGTAATATCTTATCCCTTTTATCTTTGAATTAATTTTTTCAAAAATTCATTTATATATTTTCATAAGTACTTGAAAATTCTTGTGTA
>JAIEEQ010000069.1:0-2055 GCA_029067355.1 Anaeroplasmataceae bacterium
ATTTCACACAAGAAAATAAGCAATTTAATTCATTCTTGCTTTTTAAAAAGTTAACGGAATCAAAAAAGCAGGTAATTACATCAAAGCTTTGATGTAAAGAAAAATCAGTCATATCTCCTACATGAAAAGGAATAGAAAGATGATTCATTTTTGCTTTTTCCTTTGCTACCTCTATAATGGATTCTGATAGGTCTAAGCCTTCTACTGCATAGTTTTTTAATTTTAAAAGTATAGCAAAAGTTCCACTGCCACAGGCTAAATCTAAAATAGAAGAATCAGGCTTCAAATAGGGTTCAATAAATTTGAGCCACTCTGTATAGTCTAATTCTGTAAACATATCATCATAATAGTAGGAAAATCGTTGATAAGCATTCATTTTTTCACCTTTAGATTTTCTATAATTGTTTTATCTATATCTATATAAATTGTTTTTTGCTTTGTATAGGAAACAAAGCAGGATTTTTTTCCAGGAATTTTCTTTATATTTTTCACCTGGGTATAATCAACAGGTATAGAAGAGGATTCCTTAAAGGAAGAATAATTTGCAGCAAGCATAGCTGCCACTCGACATAAATTTTCTGTGAGTTCATTTGAACAAACTATAACATGGCTTCCGCTTGCATTTTGGATATGAAACCAGTAGTCTGTTGCTTTAGCCAGTTTATGGGTTAAATACTCATTTTGCAAATTATTTTTTCCTACATAGATTATAACTCCGTCAATAAGATAGGTCAGATAATTTGGTTTGTTCTTTTTTGTATTTTTCTTTTGAGTATCTAACAAATAATGATGATCTACCAGTTCCTGTCTTATCTCTAAAGCGTCATTAATGCTTGCACATTTTAATTGTTCAAGAAGAACTTTAAAATATTCAATTTCAGATGTTGCAAGCTTAATTTGTTCTTGGATATAGTGCTTGGCGGTTTTTGCTTTTTGATATTTTTTATAATATTTTTGACTATTAGTTATTACATCGTATTTGGGATTTAAATCAATAAGGATTTCCTCTTGAGTATAGTAATTCCAAATAGAAATCCTTTCCTCCTTATCCTTTAAATGAGGATAGCTGAGCAATAATTCTCCTTTAAGCTTATATTCTTCAGCAGAAGAGGCGGTTAAGGCTTCCTGAGATAATTTCTTTATTTTTTTTTCATTTTTTATTATTTGTTTTTGAATGAAATTTTCTAAATCATTTGTTTTTAATTTTATTTTAGCTTGATTATCAGTCTCAAAATAAAATTCATCTAAAAGAGTGGATAAAGTTGAATATTTTTTATAGTCATTGTTGCCTAATGGAAAGCAGTAGAAATCCTTTTTTCCAGTGGTATTTAAGAAAAGAACAGGATTTGCTTTTTGATGAATAAGATTATAAAAATGTAAGATGGCGTTCTCTTTAAGAAACGCAGCACTTGCCAAACTGCTTCCTATTCCCTCAAAGGCTTGACAAAGCTCTTTAGGAGAAGATAAATTTAAGGCTAGCATTTCTTCTAGGGATAGGGTATATGGATTCAATTTTATCTGTTCTGGAAAGTGATACAAAGCATTAGAAAGCATAGTTCTACCAAATTCAGTGATTCCAGTCTTTTTTAATACCTCTAATATGATATAATTTTCATCTGTTAAGATGAGATTAGAATAGCGTCCCATAATTTCACAAATTAAGTATTTATGATTCAAGTCTTTCATTTCATTATAGCCAGAGAGCTTTAAAATGATAATCCTGTCATTTCCATATTGGTATAAATCCTCAATAAAATAGCCCTCAATGTGTTTTCTTAAGAACATTGTTAAGCTCTTTGGAGTTGCTGGAAAATCATAAGACTTTGTTGTAAAATGAATTCTTGCATAATCACAGGATAAGCTGATTAAAAGGTTATAGTTTTGATGATTTGTACGAATGGTAAAAATGAAATCAGTATCTCCAGATTCCATAATCTTTGTTATTCTTCCTGTTTTTACAATTTCTAATTCCTCAATTATTTTATGTAGAAATATACCATCAAAACTCATAACAATCACCTTTCTTAAGTATATCACATTTTTAGAAGTTTATGG
>JAIEEQ010000069.1:2065-9447 GCA_029067355.1 Anaeroplasmataceae bacterium
AGTTTATGGAATATAAATTGGATAAATCTTTTATTATTTTTGAAAGTATGGTAAAATATTGAAAAAGGGGCTGATGGTATGGCTTGGGGTAGAAAGAAACTTATTGTAAAAATGCTTCAGTATTTTGAAAATAAAAATATTGTTTATACCTACGAAGAGGATAAGGCTTTGATTCAAGTAGAACTTTACTTTAAGGGCAAAGAATACATGTTGTATCCTTATATAACGATGGATGATTCCTTATGTAGTATTAATATAAATATAGCAGAGCATACTCTAAAGGGCTTTTCCTATGAACGAATGAATCAGTTTAATCAGGAATCAAAATTTTTTAAGGCCTATATTTCTTCAATGGGAATTATTGTTTTAGAATATCGTTTCATTTTCCAAGAAATGGATTCATTTGTCTTGGATACTCTTTTAGATAGCCTTTTTGCCTTAGAAAGTGAAATAGATGGATTATAAAAACGCTTTTGTTGTATTTTTTCTTGTATCTGTATCCAGATAGTGTTAAAATAAACAAAAGGGAAGGTAGTAGGAATGAAACTAAATGACCGTGGGTTGCTAGTCGTAATATCAGGTCCATCTGGAGTGGGCAAGGGAACAGTTCGTAGAGCTCTTTTTAATATGCCTAATCATAATTTAGTTTATAGTGTATCCATGACGACAAGAAAAAAACGTCCTGGCGAGATTGATGGAGTAGATTATTATTTTGTTGAAAAGGACGAATTTTTAGAAAGAGAAAAAGCAGGCAAATTCTTAGAAACTGCTGAATTTGTTGGGAATTATTATGGAACCCCATTAGATAAAGTAAATGAGCAGTTGGATTTAGGAAATGAAGTTGTTTTGGAAATTGAAGTGGATGGAGCCCAGCAGGTAAAAAAGAAGATGCCTGATTGCGTGATGATTTTCATAGTACCACCAGGAAAAAAAGCATTATATGATCGTTTGAAGCAAAGAGGTACAGAATCAGAGCCAATTATTGCTGAACGAATTGCAAAAGCCAATCGAGAATTTAAGTTAGCTCATCGTTACGATTATATAGTAGTTAATGATGAGGTAAATAATGCAGCTGACCGAATTATGGCTATCATTCGTGCAGAGCATGCTAAGACAGAACGTTCTATCCATAAATATATGGAATTGATTGAAGAAAATTAAATTTATTTCTTTATTTTTTAAAGAAATATGTTATAATTATTTTAGAATTTGAAAGGAAGAGGAAAATGTCAAATAAAAAGAATTATGATGGTATGCGTTATCCTTCTGTTGACGCCTTACTAGATAAAATTGACTCTAAGTATAAATTAGCCTATGCTGCTGCAAAAAGAGCAAAGATCATTGAAGAAGAAGATTTCACATCCTATGAGGATGGTATGTGTGTTAAGCCAGTAGGACAGGCTTTAGAAGAAATTTTAGTTGGCAAAACTAAGATGACATTTAAGTAATAATAAGTGGTTAATAGTTGAGCTAAGCTATTAACCCTATTTTTTTTAAAAAAAGAAGGTGGTTTGTATGGGAATTGAACAATATATTTTTTGTTTTTTTATCTATGCTTTTTTAGGATATTTATGTGAGGTTGCCTATTGTTCAATTTGTCAAAGGCATTTAGTGAATCGTGGTTATTTGTATATGCCTATTTGTCCAATTTATGGCTTTGGAGCAATTCTAATTTTAGCAGTGATGTTGCCCATTGCCCATCTTTGGTATTTTGTTTTACTTCTTGGCATCCTATTGACCTCCACCCTAGAATATTTGACTAGCTATGCAATGGAATTGATTTTTCATATGCGCTGGTGGGATTATTCTAAGCGGAAATTTAATATAAATGGACGTGTTTGCTTGAGGAATTCCTTAATGTTTGGAGCTTTAGTTATGCTAGTGATTTATGGACTACATCCCTTGATTTTATCCTTAATGAATGAGATGAGTGCAATTTCTCTTGTAATTATAGATTGTATCCTAGGAGTGGGAATTTTAGTGGATTTTATTTTTTCTACTATTAAGAATATCAATATCGCAAAGCTTGTTTCAAAAATTAATCAAATTACTGAGGATGCTTCAGATAAGTGGCAAGCTCTTAAGCAAAATGCCTCTTCTAAATTAACAGAAACAAAGGAATATTTTTCTAATACAGCAATAGCATTAAAATTGAAGGAATTAATAAAGAAATATCCTAATCTTTCTTTTCGCAAGGTAGGGAAGGGAAAGAAGCGTCTTAGTATAAGTGAATTCATTTCTAAGCATACAGATAACAAGGAGGATGATTAGTGATGTCTATCATTGAAGAAAAGCTAAAGCTTTTGCCAGATCGTCCAGGATGCTACCAGATGCGTGATGAAAATAATACAATCATTTATGTAGGAAAAGCTAAGAACCTTAAAAATCGTGTTCGTAGCTATTTTCATGGAGCTCATAATGCAAAGACGACAAGACTGGTTAGTGAAATTAGGGATTTTACTTATGTGATAACTGCCAGTGAGCTAGAGGCCTTTGTTTTGGAAATTAACATGATTAAGGAATATGATCCTAAATACAATATCATGCTTAAGGATGATAAAACTTATCCCTATATCGCTATAACAAATGAAGAAAACCCCAGGTTAATTGTCACAAGAAATCAAAGAAAAAGAAATATGGCTAGATATTTTGGACCTTATCCAAATGTCCGGGCAGCTCGTACAACAATAGATGTTTTAAATCAGATTTATCCATTTAGAAAATGCTATACTATACCTAAAAAAGAATGCTTGTATTACCATATGCATCAATGCCTTGGACCATGTATTCATAAAGAAAAGCTAGATTATTCTAGCTATAAAACGAAGGTTGCAAGCTTTCTTAATGGCGATGCAAAAGAAGTTCTAAAGGATATAACAGCACGTATGCTTGAGGCGTCAGAGCACTTGGAGTACGAAAAGGCTAGAGAATATCGCGATTTGAAAATTGCTATTGAGGATACTATTGCAAAGCAAAAGATTTCCATTAATGACCTAACTAGCCGAGACTATATAGGTATCTATGCAGATGAGGATGACATTTCTATAAATATTATAATTACTAGACAAGGTAATATTGTACAAAATCATCAAACAATTATCAATAAATATGATAGCCTTGAGGATGAAACAATCAACTACCTTTTGCAATTTTATGAGGTCAATTCTAAGCCTAAGGAAATTTGCTTCAAGGCCTTTGATTCTGCTTTACTAGCTGATGTGCTTGAGGTTGAAATCTATGAGGCAAAGCTAGGCAAGAAAAAAGAAATATTAGATATGGCAAACGATAATGCAAAGTTTAATTTAGAAAATAAAAGGAACATTTATCGTAATCAGGTTTTAAAAAAGGTGGAAACCATTGAAGCCTTAGGAAATTTGCTAGGAATTAAATCCCCTAGAAGAATAGAGGCCTTTGATAACTCAAACCTTTATGGAGAATATCCAGTTTCTGCAATGGTTTGCTATATCAATGGAAAGCCTGCACCTAAGGAGTTTAGAAAGTATCATATCAAAACAGTTGTAGGGGCTAATGATTATGAATCTATGAAGGAGGTCATTTATAGAAGATATTTTCGCATCTTGATGGAGGAGGGAACATTTCCAGACTTGATTGTTATGGATGGTGGAGAAATTCAAGTCCATGCTGCCTTAGATGTTTTAAATAGCTTAAATCTTACGATTCCAGTTATGGGAATCCAGAAAAATGAACGTCATAAGGCATCAAAAATATTTTTTGAAGATAGGTTAATAGATTTAGATAAAAATTCACCAATTTATTTGCTTCTTGCAGATATTTCTCAAAGAGTTCATGATTTTGCCATTAGTTTTTTTAGAAGCAATAAGGCAAAGGGATTATTTTCTTCCATATTAGATCCTATTCCAGGTTTGGGTCCAAAGAGAAAAGAACAGCTTCTTACCTATTTTGTTAATATTGATCACATTAAGGAAGCCTCAATTGAGGAACTCACCAAAGCTAAGATGCCTGAGCCTTTGGCTAAAACAATTTATACTTATTTTCATTCCAATCTTGAATAAAAGCTTAATCAGTTTAAATATTGATTCAGCTTTTTTTATTTAGATTGTAAGTAAAAGTATTGCTTTGAGTTAATTGATGTAGAAAAATCTTTAGAAAGCCATTAACCATTCGATTCAATTTTGCATAATATAAAATGGAAATAATGGAGGTTCCTATGAACGGTCACTTCTTAACTCCAAGAGAGTTAGAAATTTTTAAATTATTGATTCAAAATGAAACAACAAAAACAATTGCTACAAAGCTTCATATCAGTGATAAAACGGTACGAAATCATATTTCAAATGTGATTGGGAAGTTAGGAGTTACAAGTAGAACTCAAGCAATTATAATGTTAGCTAAAAGTGGAATGATTGAAATATAGTCATTTCACTTTTTTTAATAAAATAAGTGAATTCGTACACAATATTAAAGAAGAAAAGGAGAAATAAAATGATAGAATCAGACACAATAAAATTATTAAGAGAATGTGATTTAGGAATTAAAATGGGAGTATCTGCGATTTCAGAAGTAGAGGATTATGTAAAAAATGAAGATTTTAAGTCCCTATTAACAGAGTGTAAAAATGAACACAACACCTTAAAGAAGGAAATTGAGGAGCTTTTAGAAAAATATCAGGATGAGGGAAAAAACCCTAATCCTATGATTAAGGGAATGTCTTTTATGAAAACTAATATGAAACTGATGATGAAGGAATCAGATACAACCATTGCAGATTTAATTACAGATGGATGTAATATGGGTGTAAAATCTCTCAATCGCTATTTAAATCAATATAAGGCAGCAGATGAATATACAAAGGATATCGCCAAGCGTCTTATTAATTTAGAGGAAAAACTTACCATCCAAATCAGAACCTATTTATAAACGTATCATTTGATGCGTTTTTTCTTTGGGAGAAAAGTCACAATTTTTTTTTATATTCATACCCTAATATAGGAAGTGGTATAAATTGTGTGGTATATTTTATAAGAGTAATTTTTATTCAGATACAGATGAGGAAAAATTTATTAGAGCTTGTAATTTATTAAATCATCGTGGACCAGATGACTCTGGATTTTTATTTAATAAAGAGCATTCATTTGGACATAAGCGTCTTGCCATACGTGATGTGGTAAACGCAAAACAGCCTATGAGTATATTAAATGATCATTTGATTTATAATGGAGAAATCTACAATCAGGATGATTTGCTTAAAAAGCTGGATGCTCCTTTAGAATTTAATAGTGATACTCTGTTGCTATTGCATCTATTAATAAAGTATAAAGAGGATATTTTTAAGGAATTAAATGGTATATTTGCTTTTGTCTATACTCATATGGATGAGGTGTGGATTGTAAGAGATATGTTTGGTGTGAAACCATTGTATTATACCTTTGTAGACAAAGATATCATTGTTTCTTCAGAAATGAAATCCATTTTAGAATATACAAATCAACGCGTGGTGGATAAAGATGGACTATGTGAGCTGTTAGGTATGGGACCATCTCATAGTCAGGCGAAGACAGTATTTAAAGGGATTTATGAACTACGACCAGGACATTATCTCAAATGGAAAAAGGGCTCTGAAATTGAAGATCATACCTATTACCAATTAGAAGCAAAGGAGTTTAACCTGACCTATGAAGAAACTAAGAAAAGAGTGAGGTTTCTACTGGATCGGGCAATTCAAAGGCAGATGATATCTGATGTGGATTTATCAACCTTTTTGTCAGGGGGGCTAGACTCTTCAATTATTTCTACGATTGTTGCGATGAATAAGGAATCCTTAGATACTTATAGTATTTCTTATGAAAATTCTGAGTTTAAGGAAAATGACTTTGAGCGTTCAAGAGATTCTGATTTTACTCATTTGGTTAGTGATGCCATAGGCTCAAACCAACATGATATAATGATAGACAATAAATCCTTGATTGAAGGATTAAGAAAAGCAGTTTTAATTCGTGATGTTCCAGGCATGACCGATATAGATTCCTCTATGTATTTCCTTGCCAAGAATATCAGAAATAAGCATAGACTAGGGTTGTCAGGAGAATGTGCAGATGAGGTATTTGGAGGATATCCATGGTTTTACGAGAAAAAAAGAAAGCTAACAACTTTTCCTTGGATTCGTAACCTAGATTATAAGGAAAGCTTATTAACTGACAAATATAGAAGATTATTGAATTTAAAAAAGTATGTTATGGATGAATTTGATATGGCAATCAATGAAACGCCAGTTTTAAAAACAGATTCTAAAACAACAATTAAAGAACGTCAGTTAAGCTATATCAATATGAAATATTTTATGACAAACCTTTTAGATAGAAAAGATAGATTGACTATGGGAGCAAGTATTGAGGTACGAGTACCCTTCTGTGACAAGGATTTAGTGGATTTTCTGTATAACGTTCCATTCAAATATAAATATCGAAGTAAGGTTGAAAAGAAACTTCTCAGAGATGCGTATAAAGGAACTGTCATTGATGAGGTTATTGAGCGGAAGAAGAGTCCATATCCTAAGAGTAATTCAAGTGAATATCATAAGGGAGTCGTAAAGCTATTAGAAGAGGTATTGCTAGATAGCAATAGTATTCTTTATGAAATCTTTGATATTCATAAGATTAGAGATATTATGCAAAGTGATGAGGAACTAGAGGTTCCGTGGTATGGTCAGCTTATGCGAAAAACAGCATTTTTAGCTTACCTTTATCAGATAGATTATTGGTTTAAAACCTATAAAATTAAATTGGAGATTGAATAAATTTGGAAAACTTAGATTTTGTATCTAAATTGTTAAATGAAAGAATTATGCTTGGAAAGAAAGAAGATATTACAGAAAATTTAAGCATAGTTCCTGTATATAAAGTGAAAGTGAACTTCTTTAATGTAAATACAGACATTAAAGATACCGCAGGAGATGGAAGTAATATTAATCTGCTTATTACACCAATTTGTATTCTGCAAATAAAAAACGAAAACATTACTATATTAAAATTTGAGGAGAAAGCTCCTAAAGAGGATTTCTTTGATATCATCCCTTCCTTAGTATCAAACATCAATATTAATGATGTTTTAAAGGGATTAAAGATATAGACTAGAAATAGGCTGTGAAAATATTCACAGTTTTTTCTTTGTTAGAATTTTTTGTACATATTTCGAATAAAACTGTTAGTGATTTATATTGTCGTATTATGCTATAATTAGTAGAAAATTGGGAGGTGCAAAAATGTTAGGTATTGTTTTTTTAACGTATTATCTGAAGATTATTCCATAAAGAAAAATTTCTTATTTAAAATGTCATTGAATTTTTGGCATTTTTTTTGTTTTATTTATAACAAACTATTTTCATCAAAAATAATATTCTATCC
>JAIEEQ010000007.1 GCA_029067355.1 Anaeroplasmataceae bacterium
GAATTATTTTCATATTGATGGCTTTCGTGTGGATGCGGTTAGCAACCTAATATATCATATGGGAAACCCAGAGCGTGGTGTAAACGAGGGGGCTTGTAGCTTTTTAAGAGAGCTTTCAACCCTGATATTTGGTAAAGATGATAGAGTTCTTCTAATGGCAGAGGATTCCTCAAGCTTTCCTAATGTGACAAAGCCTGCTGATATTGGAGGAATTGGCTTTAATTACAAATGGGATATGGGCTGGATGAATGATACACTTAAGTATTTTAAGTTAGATCCAATTTATAGAAAATATCATCATCATCAGCTGACCTTTAGTATGGTATATTATTATAATGAGCAATTTGTTTTACCTCTATCACACGATGAGGTAGTTCATATGAAGGGGTCTATCTTGAATAAGATGCCTGGAGATTATTGGCAGCAGTTTGCAAATTACCGTCTTCTTATGGGCTATATGATGACTCATCCTGGAAAGAAGCTTTTGTTTATGGGAACAGAGCTTGCTCCTTATAGTGAATGGGCCTTTAATAAGAGTCTTGACTGGCATTTGCTTCAATTTCCTAGTCATGATTCTGCGTATCACTATATGATGGATTTGACAAACTTGTATAAAAATTCCAAATGCTTATATGAATTAGATTTTAGTTCAGAGGGCTTCCGCTATATTGATGCAGATAATATGGACCAGTCTTTGTATATTTATGCTCGTTTTGCGAAGAATAAGGATGATCATTATTTGATTGTAATGAACTGTACCCCAAATACATATTACAATTACAAAATCGGTGTTCCAGGAAAATATGATTATCAAGAGATTTTAAATAGTGATCGGGATATTTACGGTGGCTCAAATTGTATCAATCCTGTTGTTTGTAAAAGCCAGGAGGAGCTATGGAAGAATGAGAAAAATGTTATATTTTTAAATATTCCACCATTAGGAATTACTATCTTAAAAGCAAAGAAGAAGGTTAAGCCAAGAACGAAACAGCCTAAAATTTCACCAATTGTGAAATAATGAAACGCTTTCTTGGACTATCTGTTGAAACAGTTTTTTTAAATATGGTATAATTTACCAGGAATTTGATTTTGGAGGAGAATATATGAATTATCCAAATTTTAAGGATGTAAAAACTTTTAAACAAGCTTTTATTCAAAATGTAGAGAATAAATATGCTGTTAACTTTAATGAGTCTACAAGCTATCAGCAATATGTTGTATTAGGAGAAATGCTTAGACAATATATTGCTAAGGATTGGCATGCGACCATAGAAAAAACAAAAGAGCGTAAGGCTCGTCAGGTTTATTATTTTTCTATGGAATTTTTAATGGGTCGTATGATTACAAATAATCTAATGAATGCTGGAGTTTATCCAATTGTAAAAAAGGCCTTTGATGAGCTGGGAATTGATTTAAATGAGGTAGAGCATCAGGAAACGGATGCAGGCTTAGGAAATGGCGGATTAGGACGCTTAGCGGCCTGCTTTATGGATTCTGTTGCTTCCTTAGGGCTTCCAGTTCATGGAAATTGTATTCGTTATCGCTATGGCTTTTTTGAGCAGGGAATTAGAAATGGATACCAGGTTGAGCATCCAGACCGCTGGTTAAAGGACGTTAATGTATGGGAAATTCGTAAGGATGATGAATCTGTTGAAATCCCATTCTATGGCTATATTGAGATTTCTAGTGAAAATGGAAAGCTTATTGTAAAGCATAGAAATGCTGAATATGTTAAGGCTGTACCTTATGATGTTCCAATCATTGGTGATGGAAACCACATTGTAAATACACTTCGCCTATGGAGTGCAGAGCCAGCCTCAGTTTATCCAGATGACGCCTTTGAATATCATAAGAAGCTTAGAGAGATATCTTCTATGCTATATCCAAATGATGATACAGAGGAAGGAAAATTATTACGCTTAAAGCAACAATATTTCTTCGTCTCTGCTGGAGTTAAATCTGCAATTAAGCGCCATAAGAGCATTTTTAAGACTTGCAAGAATTTAGATAAGAAGCTTTGCTTCCATATCAATGATACTCACCCAGCCTTGATTGTACCTGAGCTAATGCGTATTTTAGTTGATGAAGAGGGAATTGAATGGGATGAGGCATGGAGAATCACAAAGCATTGCTGTGCTTATACAAACCATACCATTCTTGCTGAGGCATTAGAAAAGTGGCCAGTTCATTTGTTTAAGAAATTATTACCAAGAATATTTACGATTACAGAAGAGATTAATCGTCGTCTATTAATAGAGATTGCCCAAAGATATGGGGAGAATGCACCTGAAATTTACCAGATGGCTATTGTTAAGGATAACACAATTCATATGGCTAATATGGCTATTGCAGGCTCCTTTAGCGTCAATGGAGTTGCAGCTTTACATACAGAAATCTTGAAAAATATTGAGATGAAGGTATTTAATGATTATTATCCTGGAAAGTTTAATAACAAGACAAATGGTATTACTCATCGTCGCTGGTGTCTTCATATTAATCCTGAATTGGTACAAATCCTCAATGAATATTGCGGAGAAGAGTGGGTGAAGAATCCAGATTTATTAGAAAAGCTTCTCCCTTATGCAGATGATCCAAAGCTTCAAGATAAGTTTATTAAGATGAAGCGTGCTCGTAAGGAAGCCTTGGCAAATATGATTTATAAATCTCAGGGCGTAAGCTTAGATACAAATTCTATTTTTGATGTGCAGGTAAAACGTCTTCATGAATATAAGCGTCAGCTGATGAATGCCCTTCATGTGATGTATGTATATAATCGCTTAAAGCATGATATGGAATATCGAAAGAACTATCATCCTCACACCTTTATCTTTGGTGCAAAGAGTGCTCCTGGATATGCCTTCGCAAAGAAGATTATTAAGCTAATTAATACAATTGCAGATAAGGTAAACAATGATTATGAAACAAACTCCTATTTAAAGGTTGTGTTTGTTGTGAACTATAATGTTACCTATGCAGAAACTATTATGCCAGCAGCAAATGTTTCTGAGCAGATTTCAACAGCATCTAAGGAAGCTTCAGGAACTGGAAATATGAAGTTTATGATGAATGGTGCAATTACCTGTGGTACTTTAGATGGTGCTAATGTCGAGATTGGAGATTTGGTGGGAGAAGATAACATTGTAATTTTTGGTATGAATGCCAAAGAGGTTACGGATTTATACGCCCACGGAAATTATAATCCAATGGAAATTTATGAAAATAATCCAGTGTTACATGAGGTTATTGATCAGTTGACAAATGGCTTTTTTGAGAATGTTTCTCCTGATGAATTTAAGGATATTCGTGATAATCTTCTTTATCGTGATCCATACCTTACCTTAAAGGATTTTGATTCCTATGTGAAAGCACAGGAAAAAATTAATGATTTGTATAAGGATGTTAAAAAATGGACTCATATGGCTATTGTCAATGTAGCTAAATCAGGCTTCTTTACAACAGATCGTACAATGCGTCAATATAATGCAGATATCTGGAAGGTAGAGCCTATTTCTATGGAGGAAGAATAAGGGATGAAAATTCCCTTTTTTTCTTAAATCAAATCCTTGATTTTAGGTTGACATTTTGAGGTTTAATTTTTATAATTATAAAAAGCTTATCAATAAGAAGCTTTGGAGGTATATATGATTGATTTAAGTAAAGCCCAACAGCTTAAGGAAGAAATAGATAAAATCACAAAAATAACAAAAAGAATCTCATTTCTTCGGTTTTGTATTTTTGTATGTATTGTTATATTTGTAGTCTGCTTTATAACCTTAGATCAGTTTATCCTGTATTTGAGCTTAAGCCTTTTAAGTATTTTTTGCTTTATCGCTTGTGTTATTTTCACAAGTCCACTTTATCATAAGCTCAAGCTGTTAACCAATCTATCTTTCGTTTACAAGAAGCATGAGAACCGACGAAATTTAAGCTATCACAGCTTCACTCCAGATGGAAGAGAACTAATCGATTATAAGGATTATAAGGAATTGGATTTAGACTTGTTAGGACCAAGATCCTTGTATCAATACCTCTGTGTTGCAAAATCTAAGGAGGGAAGAAGTAAGCTTGCAAAGCAACTTTCTTTTCCAGAACAAAAATCAGAGCAATTTACAGCCTGTGTTGCAAGTCTATCAAAGGATGAGGCAGTCTTGAGACTAGAGGCTTCCATTTCCTTAATTGGAGCAGATGCAAAGGATTGTGATGAAAAGGAAATGCTTGGAATTACCAAAACAAAAATTAAGATTCCTTGGTATGGCTTTTTGTTATGTGCTCTATCCTATGGAATTTTAGCTGTCTTTCTCACAATTTTATTAATTCATCACATTGACCCTTATTTCCTATTCTTATTTATCCCAATTAATTTTTTGATTGCAAAAAGATGTATTCAATCTGAAGTATTTGTGTTTCCTTCTACTAAATATGCCAATTTGCTTTCTGCTTATAAAAGACTAGCAAAGGATGTTTTAGAAATAGAACTAGATGACCCCTATTATAAAAATCTTCAAAAAACAATAGAAGCACAATATAATTCATTAGTGAAGCTGAGCCGTATTTTTGAAATGCTTTCCTATCGGAAAAATATTATTTTATCAATTGTTGGAAATGGTTTATTTTATTTAGACTATATTCTAGCTGGCTTTTTTAACTCCTTTACAAAGCATTTAGATTCCATTGAGGAGTGCTTAGATGCATTATCTGAATTAGAACTATTATTGTCATTAGCAACCATCGGAATTGATCAGGAAACCTATTGTATACCTCAAAAAACAGGTGGCTTTACCATAGTTGATGGATATCATCCTTTGGTTAAATCCTGTGTAGCAAATTCCTTTCATTTTAGCGGAGGAATTATTTTAACGGGCAGCAATATGTCTGGAAAGACTACGTTTATGAGAATGCTAGGAGTAAATCAGATTTTAGCAAATGCAGGTGGTATTGTGTGTGCAAAGGAATTTTGCACAGGAACGTATCAGGTCGTTACCTCCCTTCGGGCAAACGATATGTTACAGGAGGGAATATCAACCTTTTATGCAGAAGTTCATCGTATGAAGCAAATTATGGAATGTAGTCATTCTAGGGATACGCTTGTTTTAGTGGATGAAATTTTTAAGGGTACAAATGCAAAGGACAGAATTTATGCTGCAAAGGAAATCATTCATAAGCTTTCTAAGATGGGAGTATATTTCTTGATTACAACTCATGATTTTGAGCTTTGTGATGTTGAAGAAATTAAAAACTACCATTTTGATGAGGAATACGTTGGAGATCAAATTACGTTTGATTATAAAATAAAAGATGGCAAATGCCAAAAGACAAATGCCATCTATTTACTTAAGCTTGCTGGTGTTTTAGATACGAAAGAATAAAATCTAGTGCTCCATTTTCCTGATTGGATTTAGGAGTTTGATACTTGCAGAGTTTTTTTAATTCCTCATCCGCATTTTCCATTGCAACCTGTACCTCACAATGACCAATGAATTCATAATCTGATATAGAATCACCAATGCCAATGGCTGGTGATTTTTTTAATTTTTTCAGCCAGGATGCCTTCGTTGATGGATTTTTTGTTATAAGAAGCATCTTTTTTTTAGCATCAGAAGCTAAGGTCTGAATTGAATAGTTTGTTATTTTATTTAAAAATGAATCCTCTTCCTTTTGGTATAGTACAGCGATAAAGGATGAAATTTCTTTTGGAAACTGGCTGCAAAGCTTTATTTTTTTTCCTGGATAAAAGTTTTTTAAACGTTCCTGATAGGAAACAACATAGCAGGTATCCTCTAAAACAGCATATAGGGTGTAAATTCCTTTAAATGGAGGCAGAAGCATCTGATGGTTTAGTTCTAATGGAGCATAATCATAGGTGTGGTTAGCATAAAGCTTATTTTCCACAGTGGAAACAATTTGAATATTAGGAATATCCAAGATATCTCTTATTTCCCATAGCCAAGCAGTTGAAAGAATGGTTATGCTATGACTAAGAGAAAGATCCGTTAAAATCTTACGTGCATCCTTTGATAGTGTATTTGCATCATTTAGAAGTGTTTTTTCTAAATCTAAATATATTTCCATTGAAATCACCTAATTTATTATCGCATTCCTAAAAGAAAATGTAAATAAAAACTTTAAAAAATGCTTTGTTTATTATATAATAATAAAGAAAGTATGGTGATTGAAAATGGAACTGATCATTTTAATTGATTTAGGTATTATTAAAATTGATTTTTCAACAATCATTAGCTTTTTGCTTGGCGCTGTGATGGGCTTTATTATACTTTTACTTGTATATGCTCTTGCGGTAATATCAAGCATAAGAACAAAGAATTTTATTACAAAGACAGAAGCAGACGATTTGACGACTCAAGAGGTTAAGGATATGGTTTTGCAAACTCAGAAATCCTTTAAGGATAAAACGCTTCGTAAGGATGTTTCTAGGATTAGCCATTGTTATAGCTTAAGTCGTGATTTGGCCTATGGAATTGCTGTTCGGTTTTATCCTGATAGCAATCATCCATTTTTGGAATTATCCATAAATGAAATTACTCTTTTAACAGGATATATCACCTCTCGTGTTGATGAGCTTTTGAATCACAGAGGCATCCGAATGCTACGTAAGCTAAAGATTTCAACGATTGTAAATTTATCTTCAAAAACGAAGGACATTGAGGAATCAAAGGCCTTTCAAACAACAAAGACAATCAGTGAAAATTTGAATAAGGCAAAATATGTGCTAGATATCATTAATCCCTTGAAATGGGGAAGAAAGCTAATTGTGGATCGAATCATCAATTTGATAGTGAATCAAATCTGCTTGGTCATCATTTCTATTGTGGGAGAGGAAACCTATAAGATTTATTCTAAGAAGGTTTTCAATAAGGATGTTGAATTAGATACAGGAACAGAAGATTTATTGGATGCTATGTCAGATTCTTTAAAAAATGCTGTAATGGAGATGGAAGGAGAACTTCCATCAGAGCAGGTTTTACCTAAACAGCGTCTTAAAACAAAGGTTTATTCTAAACAGCTTGAAAAAGAAAATTGGATAACCTTTAATCCAATATATCCAATGAAAAGAAAAATGGAGGTTGAACAATGAGAAAAAAGAAAAATAATCTAGAAACCATAGAATTAGATGAGAAATTTAGTATCCCCCAGATTAGTTATACCTTAGAAGGCTTGATTAAAGGAAAAACAAAATTTCAAAGAAGCCAAATTGTTTCTCCAATGCATGGAACTCATGTAGTAGACCGTATGCATTATGTGGACAATAGTGGAAAGATTGATGTAGATTATGGCTATGATTATATTAGAGATGAGAAGCATATTTCTGATGAGGAATTAATTGCTCGTCATGGAACAAAGTATTATGAGTTTAGTTATGTGAATAAGCAGTTGACTGAAGAGGAAAAGCGAGGAACAGATTATACGAAAAAAGTAGAGCAGGTTGCTTCAGAGCCCATCAAGGAGAATAAAACCTTAAGCACCTTCTTTACCACAGGAGAGGATCTTAAAAATATAGATGAGCCTATTATTTCAGAGTCGCCTGTATTTGAGGAAGTTCCTCTAGAACAGCCTTTTTCTTATTTGGATGAGGATACAGAGTTTAAGATTCATATATCTGTTGCGGATGAAGAGGAGGATGAACCTTATGAGTACAATAGCTTTGATGCGAAGCTTCCACGTCCAGAGCCTACTCCAATTCATAACTATGAGTATCAGAGAATGGAGCCTAAGCCTCAGCAGCCGTTACCTAAGGAGCCTAAAATCATTCAGCAAGAGGCTAAGCCAATAGAAAAAATTGAAGAGATTTCAATTTCTCCTAAGGAAGAATATATTGCGAAAGAGATTGATGAGGCAGTACTTGAAGAGCGTGTGGCAGAGGAGGTAAGAAAACCAGAGCCAGTAGCTCAGCCTTCTAAGCCAGTTGAGCAACCAAAAAAGCCAAAATATGATACATACCATATCCCGTATAAGGAGCTTTTTCCAAAGAGCGATGGTTCCTTAGATGAGATGCCAGCATGGCTAGAAGAAAAGAAGGAAATCATCAATCAACAGCTTCAGGCCTTTGGAATTGATGGTGAGGTCATTACATATACAAAGGGACCTGCCTTTACGCGTTATGAAATTATGCTAGCTCAGAATGTTAATGTAAAAAAGATTAACAGCATTTATGATAATATTCAAATGGCATTAAAAGCGAAATCTATGCGTATTCAAGCCCCAATTCCTGGGAAAAATACAGTTGGTATTGAAGTTCCAAATGAACAAGCGGATATGGTGGCCTATGGAGATATTTTGACAGACGATTATATTCAAAGTAAGAAGAACTTGTTAATTGCGATGGGAAAGGATATTGATGGCACACCTGTTTTCCAAAACATTATTGATATGCCACATGCATTAATTGCAGGAGCAACTAAATCTGGAAAATCAGTATGTATCAATACACTTCTAGTTTCTCTTTTAATTAAGAATTCCCCAGATCAATTAAAGTTAATTTTAGTTGATCCAAAGAAGGTTGAGCTTTCATTCTATAATAACCTTCCTCATTTAGCTACGCCAGTCATAGATGATCCTGTGATTGCGACAGAAGCATTAAAATGGGCTGTTGCAGAAATGGAAAGAAGATATGAGCTTTTGGCTATTTCTAGAGTGAGAAATATTGAGGATTATAATAGAAAAAGAGAAATGAAGCCAGAAATGGAAAATCTTCCATTTATTGTTATAGTGGTTGACGAGTTTAATGATTTAATTATGCAATGTGGTGTAGAAGCAAACGATGCTATTGTTCGTTTGGCTCAAAAGGCCAGAGCGGCAGGAATTCATATTATTTTGGCTACTCAGCGTCCAACAGTAAATGTGGTTAGTGGTACAATTAAGGCAAACATTACCTGTCGTATTGCCTTTAGAGTTGCGACAGATGCAGATTCTCGTATTATCTTAGATGAGCAGGGAGCAGAGAGTCTGTTAGGTCGTGGAGATATGCTTATCAAGAACAATGGACTACCAGAGCGTGTTCAAGGAGCATACATCTCAGATGATGAAATTGGATCAATCTGCGATTATATTTGTGAGCATTTTGAACCAGATTTCCTATTTACTCATGAGGAGTTAAGAAAGAAGGCCTCAGGTGGTGCAGGTGCATCAGGAAATGGTAGAGATTCTATTCAAGAATCTGAAGACCTTCTATATCAAATTGCATTATATTGTATTGAATCTGGAATGTGCTCTATAAATTCTATTCAGAACAGCTTTGGTCTAGGATTTAATAGAGCGTCTAGAATTGTAGCTATTCTAGAAGAAAGAGGTATCGTATCTCCTAAAAATGGTACAAAGGGTAGAGAGATTTTAGTCGATTCCTACCGTTTAAAGGAAATGTTTGACGATGTACTTTAAAAAGGAAAAGGGTATAAATGAACAGAAGGCAAAAGAAAAAATTGAAGTCAGAGATGTCTCATGAGATTTATGTAGAGGAAAATAATGAGCTCATATTTAAAAAGTTAATCTATAATCCTATATTAAGAGTCTTTGGAATGCTGATTCTTTTGATTTTTTCTTTAGTAAATCATAATCGGATAACAAAGCTTGCAGCACTCACCTCAAATGCTATTTTTTCATCTGAGAAGATTTTAGGGCATATTACTTATTACATCATTTTAGGTACTACAATTGGAATTTGTGTAGTGATTTCTTTAGGCTCATTCATCTTTAAATCCAGTGCTAGCTTAACAGATATTAAAACCTTAAGAAGGGCTTACCAAATTTATTCCGTTTACGATTTTGTTGTTTTTGTATTATCAACCTTCGTGTGTTTATTTTTCATTATAATGATTCTAATCACACCCTGTAATATTGCTGGAAACTCTATGGAAAATACCTATCATGATGGAGATCGTGTACTTCTTTGGAATATAGGATATTCTCCAAAGGATGGAGATGTAATTGTCTTTGATTCTGCAAAATATGTAGATCAAACTTCTAAGGAATCAAGATTTTTCATTAAGCGTATTGTAGCAAAGGAAAATGATGCTGTTACCTATGTGGTTGAAACGATGACAACAGGCAGTCTTTATGTGAATAATGAATATGTAGAAACAATTAGCAGAAGCCAGTATAATATTTTGTTACGTTCCTTAGAATTAGATTATCGGTTATATTTTACTGTTCCAAAGGATAAGATTATGGTTTTTGGAGACAACCGGACACCTGGTGGAAGCTATGATTCAAGAGCCTTCGGATTTATTGATGAAAGTGAAGTAATTGGGAAAGTCTTATTCCGTTTCTACCCATTTACAAAAATTGGTAATCCAGAACCAAATTATAGATAGGGTGATAGTATGCAAACCATTCAGTGGTTTCCAGGCCATATGGCCAAAGCCAGAAGAGAGATAAGTGAAAAGATAAAATTGGTTGATTTAGTGATTGAATTAAAGGACGCTAGAATTCCTTTTTCTTCAACAAACCCAATGATTTCTGAAATTGTTGGAAATAAACCCCGATTGATTTTGTTATGCAAAAGCAGTCTAGCAGACCCCATGGTTACAAAAAAATGGATGGATTTTTATGCTCAAAAGGGAATTATTTCTTTAGATATTGATTCAATTACAGGATATCATATAAAGGAAATTCTTCGGTCTGCTAATTTGGCATTGAAGGATGTTTTTGAAAAAAGAAGGGCTAAGGGGATTGCCTCTAAATCTATCAAGGCCATGATTTTAGGTATTCCTAATGTTGGAAAATCCACATTGATTAATACAATGGCAAAGCGTAAGGCAACAACAGTAGGAGATCGTCCAGGAGTAACGAAGAATCAAACCTGGATTAAGATTACAGAGGATTTATATTTTTTAGATACACCAGGTATTTTATGGCCAAAATTTGAAGATCAAATGGTTGGCTTAAAACTGGCTATGTGTGGCTCAATTAAGGATGAAATCCTTGATTTAAATGCTTTAGTGCTGGCAAGCCTAGAATATATTTCGTTTCATTATCCTTCCCTGTTAGAAAAACGCTATAAAATTACCATAGGTACACCTTCAGAAATGCAGGAGAATATTGGTAGAAATCGAGGATTTTTATCCAAGGGAGGAATGGTGGATATAGAGCGTACGAACCGAATGTTTTTAAATGAACTTAGAGGAATGAAGATAGGAGCGATGAGCTATGAGCAACCACAAGATTAATTTATATGAATTTGAAGAAAAGCTATACGATGAGGGATATCATATGATCTGTGGGGTTGACGAGGCTGGACGTGGACCTCTTGCAGGACCTGTTGTTGTTGCCTCCTGTATTCTTCCCCCTTTTCTACGTATAGAAGGAATCAATGATTCTAAGCAGTTGTCAGCTAAAAAAAGAGCAGAGCTTTACAAGGTGATTGTTAAAAATGCAATTGATTATAAAATTGTTTTTATTAGTGAAAAGGAGATTGATTCACTAAATATTTATCAGGCAACCAAGAAAGGAATGCTTGAGGCTATCCAAGGTTTAAAGAATGCTCCTGACTATGCTTTAATTGATGCAATGCCTTTGGGTGAACTAAAGATACCGCACAATTCAATTATTCATGGAGATGCCAGATGTGCAAGCGTTGCAGCAGCAAGTATTTTAGCTAAGGTAACAAGAGATGAGTTTATGGAAAAGATGGATGTAAAGTATCCAAATTATGGGTTTAAGAAGCATAAGGGCTATGGAACAAAGACACATTTAGAGGCCTTAGAGAAGTATGGTCCTTGTGCGATTCATAGAAAAACCTATGCTCCAGTTTCTAAATATTTTTCAAAGCAAATGTCTTTCCAATTTGATGAAACAGAGTAAGAGCCTTAATCTTTTAGAAAAGAAGATTAGGCTTTTCTTTTTATATAAAAAGAGGCTGTGCATTTTTTTGGAAATGAAAAAAATCTATTGACAATCCATTCATTTTGAACTAAACTTTAAAATTGTAAGGACGTGATATCATTGCAAAATGTTATTATTGTAGAATCTCCAAGTAAGTCTAAAACCATAGGCTCTTATGTCGGAAAGGGATATTTGGTACTTTCCTCAAAGGGGCATATATGTGATCTTGCTACAACAGGCAAGGACGGACTTGGAATAGATATTGAACAGGGCTTTAAGCCAAATTACAAAATTTTAAAGGAAAAGGAAGACCTTGTTGAATTTCTAAAAAATAGCTGTAAGGATAAGAAAGTATATCTTGCAACCGACCCTGACCGTGAAGGAGAGGCAATCGCTTATCATCTTGCGAAAGCCTTGGATTTGGATTTGGAGGATTTAAATCGAATTGAATTCCATGAAATCACAAAAACAGCAGTTAGAAACGCACTTGAAAATCCTCATCAAATTGATTTAAAAATGGTTGATTCTCAGGAATGTAGACGTATGATAGATCGTATTTTAGGATTTAAGCTTTCTAAGCTTCTTCATAAAAAGATTGGGTCAAAGAGTGCTGGTCGAGTTCAAAGTGTTGTTTTAAAGCTAATTGTAGATCTTGAAAAGGAAATACAGGCCTTTGTATCTGTACCATATTATGAAATGGAGGCCATCTTTAAAACCTTTAAGCTGAAGCTAGTAGAATTAAATGGAGCTCCTGTTGATTCTAAGAATCGAATTTTGAATCGAAAGGATTTAGAGGTATTACAGCCTAAGCTAATGAGCTTTATTGTAAGCAACATAGCAAATAAGCTGGTTCATAGAAATAGTTACCCTGCTTTTACAACCTCAACCTTACAGCAGGACGCATCCAATAAGCTTGGCTTTTCTCCAAGCAAAACAATGAGAATTGCACAAGGATTATATGAAGGAAAGACGATTCAAAATGAGGAAGTCGGATTGATTACCTATATGCGTACAGATTCAACTCGTCTTGCAGATCAGTTTGTTGACCATGCTCATCAGTATATTCGCCAAAACTATGGGGATAAATATTTAGGAGCCGTGAAAATTAAGACAGCTAAGAATATGCAGGATGCCCATGAGGCCATTCGTCCTACTTCAGTAGAACGTACTCCAGAAATGATTCAGCCCTATGTTACAGAAGAAGAATATCAGCTTTATCGTTTAATTTATAGTCGGTCTATTGCTTCTTTAATGGCACCAGCACGATTTAATTCTGTACGTGTGGAATTTACAAATACAAATTCTCTTTGGGCAATAACAGGACAGACTATGGAATTTGATGGATATTTAAAGGCCTATGGCAAAACAGAAGAGGATGAAAACACCCTCTTACCTAATTTCACTTTAGGAGCTGGATTTAATGCAGAGGACATTATCATTTTAGATAAGGAAACTCAGCCTAAGTCAAGATATACAGAAGCAACTATTATAAAAGAGATGGAGGCTTTAGGAATAGGAAGACCATCAACATATGCTCAAACTATTCTTACCCTTCGAGAAAGAGATTATATTAAGCTTGAGAAGAAGAGTCTTATTCCTACGGAACAAGGAATTCTTACAACTGAAAAGCTAGATCAGTTTTTCAGTTCTATTATTAATGTATCCTATACTGCGGATATGGAAACCTACTTAGATGAGGTAGCAAAGGGGGAAAAGGATAGACTTTCTGAGCTAGAATCCTTTTATCAAGAGTTTATTCCGCTTTATGATGTTGCTATGGATAAGATGGAAGCCATCTATCCCATTCCAACAGATCAAATTTGTCCTGAATGTGGAAATATTCTTGTAATTCGTAAGTCTAAGTTTGGGGAATTTGTATCTTGTAGTAATTATCCAAATTGCCGATATGTTCAAAAGGAAGAACAGGATCAGGAGCCTATTGATACTGGAATTATTTGTCCTGAATGTAAGGAAGGACATATAGTAGAGCGTATTGCAAGAACAGGCAAGAATAAAGGAAGCATATTTTATGCCTGCAATCATTATCCAACCTGTAAGATGATTTTTAATGATCCTCCAACAAACCATCATTGTCCAAAGTGTGGAAGCATTATGCTAGAGGATAAGGATGGGACATTATATTGCTCAAAGCATTGTGATAAGAAAGAGGAAGCTTTAGAAGAAAGCATTCTTTGTCCAAAATGTGGAAAGGGACATATGGTTAAGCGTGTAGCTACAAAGGGAAAAAACAAAGGAAATACCTTTTATGGCTGTTCTAACTATCCAAGATGTAAGAATATAATGAGTGAAGAAGAAATTGAAAAGATTAAATAATAGCTGTTGAAGAAATTTTCTTCACAGCTTTTCTTTTTTATGGAAAAAGAAGCCTACTTGTAGTAAAATGAGAGTAAGCAGGCTTGAGGTGATTTTTATGTTTTTAAAGAGTGCTTACTTTCCTGGATTTTCCTATTTTACTAAAAAAACCTGTATTCATAATTATTATCCTGCAAAGGTATTATCTAAACTGAATATTGAAGAGATGGATTTTTCAAATATTACAATTTTTTATGGAAATAATGGGAGTGGAAAATCCACACTTTTAAACTTACTTGCAGAAAAAATTTCTTGTGAAAGAAGGACTAGATTCTTTAAGGATGAGGAGTGGGTTGTTGGTCCAAATGGTGGATCCCTACATAAGCTCTTTGATGAATGTGTGGAAACGATCAATTTGACCATGGAACTAGATGAAAATGGAAAGCCTTTAGCCCTTCCTTTCCATCGCAAGCTAATTACCAGTGATGATATATTTAAATCTTTAGATTCAAAAAAGGAATTCAATCTAAGTGTTTTATCAAAAACACAAGAGGTTAAGGCAGCAGGAGAAGAGCTTTTAAAGGAAGGCTATTATTACAGAAGTATGCAGGATTTTGAGCGTTTAAAGGATTACAATTTGATGCGTTCTTCTAAAAAGCGTTTTATTGAAAGTAAGGTTTCTAAAAAAAAGAGTCAGTATTCTAATGGGGAAACAGCCATTCAGTATTATACCGATCAAATAGAAAATGATGGAATATATCTCTTAGATGAGCCTGAAAACTGTCTTTCTCCTTTGTTTCAAATTGAATTAAGAAACCTAATTCTATCCTCTTACCAGTATTGTAATTGTCAATTTATTATTGCAACGCACTCTCCATTTTTCTTGAGCTTAGAAGGAGCAAGGGTATATAATTTAGATGAAATACCAGTTAAACAGCAGGAATGGTATACCTTAGAGAATTCTATTGTGTGGTATAGCTTTTTTAAGCAGTATAAGGATTTATTTGAAGATCAAAGAGAGCCTATTCCTTCTAATTTAGCTTATCTTTCAGATGAGGAGTTTGATTGGCTAATTGCGTTTTTAGAGAAGAGGAAATGTTCTTTTGCTTTTATTCAGTATCTTCGTGGGAATGAAGAACAGCTATCCAAGGCATATTATTTATGCAGGAAGTATCCAGATTTAGAGGAACAGGATTTAAAATTTGAATTGGGTTTATTAAAATAGCAGGTGTTTCTTTATTTTGAGGGTTGTATTTCTTGAAAAACTATACTTGATTATGATATAATTCATAAAGGATATGGAGTTGATTTTATGGGTTTCTTTGATTTATTTAAAAGAAAAGACAAGGAAAAAAGTAAAAAATATAAACTAGGCTTGCATAAGACAAGAGAGGGTGCTTTAGCAGGTCTTAGGGAAATCCTATCTAAAAGCACAAAAATTGATGATGAACTTTTTGATGAGCTAGAAGAAGTCTTTATTATGGCAGATATTGGAGTTGATACTGTCGTTGATTTTATTGAGGAATTAAGAGAAGAGGTTTATCATAAGAAAATAGAGGATCCGCTATTACTCCAAGAAATGATTATGGATAAAATGTTTGAAATTTATCTGAATGGAGAAATTGTTAATGCGAATTTGAAGCTTAAAAAGGATGACCTATCTGTTGTTCTTTTTGTGGGAGTTAATGGAGTAGGAAAGACGACCTCCATTGCAAAAATAGCCTATGCCTATAAAAAGCAAGGAAAGAAGGTTTTGCTTGCGGCAGGGGATACATTCAGGGCTGGTGCCATTGAACAGCTCTGTGTTTGGGCAAAGCGTATTGGTGTTGATATTGTTACGAAGGAGGCAGGTGCTGATCCTTCAAGTGTTATTTTTGAAGCCTGCAAAAAGGCTAAAAATGAAAAATATGATTTACTGCTTTGTGATACAGCAGGTCGTCTGCAAAACAAGGTAAATCTTATGAATGAGCTTGCAAAAATGAAGCGAGTGATAGAAAATGTCTGTCCACAAGCTCCAGATGAAACGCTACTTGTTATAGATGCAACGACGGGACAAAATGGTATGTCCCAAGCCAAAGCCTTCAAGGAAGCCACAGATGTAACAGGTGTGATTCTTACTAAGCTTGATGGTACCTCTAAGGGAGGTATTGTTCTTGCTATTCGTCATGAAATGGGAATTCCAATCAAATATATTGGCTTAGGAGAAACAGTAGAGGATCTTGAGGTTTTTGATATTGAACAGTATCTATATGGACTATTTGCTGATTTCTTTGAGGAATAGAGCGATGACTATTGAGAAGCGTGAAGAAATCATAGGATTTTATGATACCTATGGTGTTCTACTTACAGAAAAGCAAAGACAATACTTTGAGAATTATTATTTTGAGGATTTATCAATTTCTGAGATAGCTCTTAATTTTGATGTTTCTAGAAATGCTGTTTTTGATCAAATAAAAAGAGTGAATCAGATTTTAGTGGAATATGAGGAAAAGCTTCATATTGTTAAAAAAATTCAAAGGATTGAGCAAGTGAAGATGTCCTTAGATTTAAAAGAAGAAATAAGAATGATATTGAAGGAGTGATCGTATGGCATTTGATAATTTAAGCTCACGATTGCAGATGGGCTTACGCCGATTGACGGGTAAGGGTAAATTAAATGAAAATGATATTGATGAAATGCTTAGAGAGGTACGCCTTTCTTTACTAGAGGCTGATGTGAACTATAAGGTTGTCAAGAAATTTTTGGCAAACATCAAGGAGCAGGCTCTTGGGGAAAACATTCTTAAGGGATTAAACCCTGGACAGCAGGTAGTTAAGATTGTTCGTGAGGAGCTAAAAAAGACTCTTGGAGATGAGGCTGTGGAGCTATCCTTTGCCTCTAGTGGTATGACTGTGGTTATGGCTGTTGGTCTTCAGGGTGCTGGTAAAACAACAGCTGTTGGAAAAATGGCATTGTTTTATCGGAAGAAATTAAAGAAAAAGCCAATGTTGATTGCTGCTGACATTTATCGTCCTGCGGCTGTGGATCAGTTAGTTACCTTAGGAAAGCAAATTGATGTCCCTGTTTTTGAAATGGGAACCAAGGTTTCTGCTCAAAAAATTGTAACGGAGGGCTTGAAGAAGGCTAAGGATGAGGGATACAATCTCATATTTATTGATACAGCAGGTCGACTAGAAATCAATGAAGAGTTAATGGATGAGCTAAAGGATATTGAAAAAATAGCAAATCCGCATGAAATACTTTTAACCGTAGATGCTATGGCAGGTCAGAATGCTGTAAATGTAGCTTTAGCCTTTCATGAAAAGCTTCATATTACAGGTTGTATTTTGACGAAGCTTGATGGTGATACTCGTGGTGGTGCTGCTTTGTCTATAAAGGAAATGACGGGGATACCTATCAAGATTATGTCAACTGGTGAGAAGCTTGATGCTATGGAGATTTTTTATCCAGATCGTTTAGCGGATCGTATTTTAGGTATGGGAGATGTTTTGTCCTTAATTGATACAGTTACAGAAAATATTGATGAGGATGAAATGAAGTCGATGGCTGAAAAGATGATGAGCAATTCATTCAATTATAATGATATGCTCAAGCAGTTTAAGATGATTAAGCGTATGGGGTCATTGTCCAAAATTTTAGGCTTTCTTCCTGGTATGAGAAATATGAAGCAGGCTATATCAAATATTGATGATCATGCACTTGATAAAATTGAATGCATTATTTTTTCTATGACAGAAAAGGAAAGAGCTCATCCTGAGCTTATTGATAAAGATTATAAGCGTAGAGAACGCATTGCCAAGGGTTCTGGAAGAACGATTCAAGAGGTGAATCAGCTGAGAAATTCCTTAGAACAGATGAAAAAAACTATGAAGCAGATGAATCATATGTCTGAAGCTGATGCTAAACGGATGCAATCTCAAATGAAAAACGGGAACTATTCTGGTATGGCTCAGCCAAAAGCCTATAAGGGAAAGGGCAAAGGAAAGGGTAACTTTAGATATTAAAAAAATACCATGAGAATCTCATGGTTTTTGACATTTATGTGGAGGATTATATGAAGATTGCGATTATAGGCTTTTCAGGCAGTGGAAAATCAACCCTAGCAAGAAGGCTATCTGAGTTTTATGGAATTGATGTGTTATATTTAGATACTGTTCAGTTTAAGCCAAACTGGGTGAAGCGTAAAGATGAAGAAATGACCGCTATTGTCTCCTCCTTTTTAGAAAATCATGAGGCTTGGATTATAGAGGGGAATTATTTAAGAATCTGTGAGGAACGTTTTTTAGAAGCTGATGTTGTAATTGATTTGGTTTTAAATCGGTTTGTTTGTCTTAAAAATGTAGTTCACAGATATCATACTTTCAAGCATAAGACACGCCCAGATATGGCAGATGGTTGTATGGAAAAGCTAGATTTAGAATTTTTAAAGTGGGTTTTTTTCAAGGGCAGAACAAGACAAAAAAAGAAGAAGCATAAGCAAATTATAGCTTCTGCAAAATCTGGATATCGGTTTACAAAGCGAAAGCAGGTAAATGAGTATCTCAAGGAATTAGGAGTTGAAATGAATGAGGCTAGTATGTAGACTTTCTGATATAGGCAAGCTTAATGAGGTGGCTTCTTATGTAGATGCAATACTATTAGATGATGGTGTAACCATAGAAAAGGATATTGCTTTAGTAGCTGAGCTTGGCTTGCTTCCTATCTATAATCTTTGTGAGATGATTTTTCCCTCTATGCTAAAGGAATATAAAAGCAAAATTATGCGTACAAGGGATCTAGGCTGCTATTATTATATTACTGATATAGGACTTGCACATATTCTAAAGGCAATGGGACTGATTGAACGTACCATTTACGACCCGATAACAATGATTACGAATCGACTAGATGCGAAAATATATCAGGAGTATGGCTTTGCTTCTATTGGATTAAGTAATGAAATAACACTTGCGGATACAAGACAAATGATTGTCTCAGCTGAAATAAAAGCATTCTTGCAGGTGTTTGGATATAGAGGAATGCTTCATACCAGAAGAAGGCTTGTTACACTATATCAAAATAAAATAGAAGCCTCCTTTCCTATGAATCATTTGACAATTGAAGAGGCAACAAGAAAGGATACCTTCCCTATTGTAGAAAATAGCTTAGGAACTAAAATTTATAGAAGTCATATCATCTGCCTATTAAATGAACTGAATAAAATAAATTTAGAGTATGCATACATGGATGGTTTTGGTATCCAAGATGAGACGTTTATTGAGGTTTTAAGGCTATTTGATGCAGTTCGTAAAGGAAAAAATAAGAAAACAGCAGTAGAAGCCTTGGACTCCTTAAATCTTCCTGTTCATGATGGCTTTGCTTATCAAGATAGCATCTATGTAAAGGAGGAATTTTAAATGGTTGAATTACTTGCTCCAGCAGGGGATCTAGAAAAATTAAAGATTGCAGTATTATATGGAGCAAATGCTGTATTTATTGGAGGTCTTAAATTTTCCCTACGATCTAGAGCGTCTAATTTCTCTATAAATGATATTAAAGAGGGCTGTTTATTTGCTCATCAGCATCACGCAAAGGTCCATGTTACCTGTAATATTGTTATGCATGAGCAGGATACAGAACAAATTTTAGAATATCTTAAGGCTTTAGAGGCTGCTGGAGTTGATGCGGTGATTGCCTCCTCCATTCATATCCTAAAGCTTGTTGTAGAGCATACCTCTATGGAGGCTCATGTTTCTACTCAGACCTCCTGCTTAAACCAAGAGGCAGTTGCCTTTTACCAAGAGCTTGGAGTTCATCGTGTTGTTTTAGGACGTGAATTAACCTTAGAAGAAATTGAACTTGTGAAAAAGGACACACAGCTTGATTTAGAGGTCTTCATTCATGGCGGGATGTGTGTTTCCTATTCTGGCAGATGTATGCTTTCTAACAATATGACTAATCGAGATGCAAACCGGGGAGGCTGTGCTCATAGTTGTAGATGGAATTATAATCTTTATCAAGAAAACATCAAGAAAAATCCAGATGGAGATTATTTTGCGATGAGCAGCAAGGATTTATGTGCAATTCGGGCCATTCCAAAGCTTATGGAATTAGGAATTCATTCCTTCAAGATTGAGGGGAGAATGAAGAGCTTGCATTATATCGCAACGATTGTTAAGACCTATCGAATGCTCATTGATGACATTACAAATCATTCGCTTAAGGAATTTAGCTTTTACGAGTCCTTAATCAATAAGGCTGAAAACAGACTTACCTCTACGGGATTTTTATTTGGTATTCCTACAATAGAACAGCAGCTCTATGACCTAGATGCCTCTATTCCAAATAAGGATTTTGTGGGGATTGTTTTAGATTATGATAAAACTACAAAAAAGGCTACCATAGAACAAAGAAACTACTTTATTCCTCATAGTAGCCTTGAAGTATTTGGACCGCATCATAATGATGTTATCCAAATCAAAGAAATATTTGACAAGGATTATCAAAGCCTAGATGCAGCAAGACATCCTAGACAGATTATTTATGTATATACAGAATATCCTTTAGAAAAGAATGACCTCTTACGACTGAATTAAGCTTCTTACCTTTAAATAGGCAGTGGAGAGCTTTGTATAGTCAATGTCTTCAATGAAATTTGCAATATCGCAAGCATCTAAATTGCATTCAAGAAGAGGAATTGAATTGTTGTTTTCCTCCTTTAAGCAGGCAGGATACATCGTAAAATTTAAAAGCTTGTTAATTCCAAAGTATAATCTACCTTTGTTTCCATATTGGTAAGCTTTGTAAACGAGTTCCTTTTCAAAGTTACGCTTTGAGCCGTATGCATTATTTAAGGACTGCATAAATACCTCTGAAATAGTTGTGTTTGTTGTAAGCATCTGCTTGGCTCCTTTCTGGTGGTGATTTAATGATAATTGTAGAAGTGAATCAGCATAATTTTAAGGTTGAAGTATCCTATAAACGGATGAATCGTAAAATATATATGCGGATTCGAGAGGGTGTGATTTACATTACCACACCTGTAAAGCTATCCTCAAAAAAGATAGAGGATATGATTTTGAAAAACTATAACTACATAATGAAATATATGATGGAATCTAAGAAAATAGACAATCAAATTCACTATTTAGGAAAATCCTATTCTTTACTCATTTTAGATTCCTCTTCAGAATCTATTTACATTAAAGATGATGAAATTGTAGTTATGTGTAATCATCCTCTAGCTGTTCAAAGGCTAGTAGAAGTATTATATACAAATACGCTCAAGAAGGTTGTCGAAACCTATTCAAGTGATATTTTAGCTAAATTTCAGATAGAAGACTCTGTTGAATTTTCTTATAAACGGGTGAAAGGATATTATGGAGAATGCTTCCCTAAAAGAAGGAAAATTATTCTTTCTACTCGTCTTGCTAAATATGATCTTAAATATATTCTTTCAGTAATATATCATGAATGTGCACATTTCAAATATCAAAATCATCAGAAGGAATTTTATGATTATTTAGAAGAACGATACCCAAAGTATAGAAGTGTACAAAAGGAATTGAGGAAAATTAAGTATAACGAAAAATATTAAGGGCGTAGTTTTAAAAAATTTCTTGATTTTTGGTCCGAGTTTAGGTATAATAATTAAGCATAATTAATGGAGGTATCCGAAAATGAATAAAGATGAAGTATATGAGTTATCCCATGCAGGTGCGAAGGCCCTACAAGAGGAATTAGAAAAATTAAAAACAGTTGACCGTATTCAAATCCGTGAAGCCATCAAGGAAGCCCGTGAGCAGGGAGATTTATCTGAGAATGCTGACTATTCCTCAGCTCGTGAACAGCAGGCTAATATTGAAGCTCGTATTTTAGAGATTGAAAATATTTTAAAGCATGCAAAAATTATGGATGTAAATACAGTTACAGTAGAATATGTGGATTTAAAGCGTATTTCAACCTTTCAGATTGTTGGTACGATTGAGGCTGACCCATTTGCTGGCAAGATTTCAAATGATTCACCCCTTGGAAAAGCTGTATTAGGACATAAGGTTGGAGATGTTTTCCATATATCTACGGAGAATGGTAAGGAATTAAAAGTAAAGCTGATTGAAAGAAAATAAGTAGGACACTTTTAGGTGTCCTATTTTTTAAGTAAGAAGTATAGCTTTAATAAGGCTCGCTTCTCAATTCTAGAAACATAGCTACGAGAGATATTCATATCCTTAGCAATTTCCTTTTGAGTTTGACCCTCTCTGCCAATTCCATATCGTCTAGAAATGATTTCGTATTCTCGACTATTTAAGGACTTTAAGGCTTCATTTAAATCCTGATGCATTGCTTTTTTTTCATAGGCAGCCATAATATCAGTGTTTTTGTCCTCTATTAAATCAAGAAGCTCTACCTCATTTCCGTCTTTATCCATAGCTACTGGAGATTGCAGATAGATAAGATTTCTCTTGTTTTTATTTGCCCGAAGATGCATCAGAATTTCATTTTCTATGCAGCGGGCAGCGTAAGTTGCAAGCTTATTGCTTGCAGTGATCTGATAGGAATCTACGGCCTTCATTAGCCCAAGAATTCCTATTGATAAAATATCGTCCTTATCCTCCTGAGTATTTTCATACTTTTTAGCGATATGAGCGACTAATCTTAAATTGTGCTCAATGAGCTTAGCTCTTGCTGTTTCATCTTTTGTTTGGGCATATTGCATCAGATACATCCTTTCCTCCTCGTCTGAAAGCTTTTGTGGATAGGACTCACTCTTGATGGCTCCAAAAAGTGGTAGCAAGAAAAACAACATTTTAAAACTCCTTTATTTAAAAGATTATGGAAATAGGATATAATATAAGAAGAGGTAAATAAAAATGCTAAAAAAATTGATTCCAGATGATTACTATAAAACGATAGAAGATATTCCATACAGTAAACTTTATGCGGATGGAATTAGACTTATTCTTACAGATTTAGACAATACGTTAATTTCTTATTTGGAAAATGAACCAACAGAAGCCCTTTTTGTATGGAAAAACAAAATAAAGGAAATGGGCTTTGAAATCATTGTTGTTTCAAATTCAAGAAAGGATCGGGTAGAGCATTTTGCAAATTTGTTGGATGTTCCTTTTATTAAATTTGCTAAAAAGCCTTTGCTTTTTGGAATGAGAAAGGCTGTAAAGCTAGCTAGCAGGGAATACAAAAAAGAAGAAATTGTAGAGATCGGAGATCAGCTGATGACAGATGTGTTTGCCTCAAAGCGGTTTGGCGTCCACACGATTTTAGTTAAGGCAATTGATAAAAAAACAGAAATTTTCCCTACAAAAATCAATCGGAAACTAGAAAAATTCTTTTTGACACAAATTGAAAGAAGACATCCAAGATTATATCAGCAACATCTTGATCAGTATGTGGTGGACAAAGATGAGTAGAATATGTAAGGGCTGTGGGGCAATATTGCAGACACAGGATAAAGAAAAGGCTGGATTTGTTCCTGTTTTAACAGAGGATATGAAAATTTGTAAGCGGTGCTTTCGGATGATGCATTATAATGAGCTTCCTAAAATTGTTGCTAGTAGGCAGGAATATGAAGAGGTTATCAATGAGGTTGTAAAAAAGAAAGCTCTGATGGTTTTTATTGTGGATATCTTTTCTTTTAAATCTACCTTTCATCCATTAATGATTGAACGATTAAGAAAAAAGGATGTCATTGTTGTTGCAAATAAGGTGGATTTGCTTCCAAAAAGCTCAAATCTTTCTAAGGTTGTAGAATGGATGAATAGAGAATGTCAAAGGAAAGAGCTCTATCCGCTTGCCATTGGTATAGCCTCTGCTAAAAATGGGGCTTATATAGATGAGTTAGTTGCTACAATAGATTTAGCAAGAAAAGAAAGAGATGTCTATTTTGTTGGTGTTGCAAATGTTGGAAAATCCAGTATTATGAATGCGTTGTTAAAAAGAACAACCAGCCTTACTGAGGATGTTATTGCAACCTCCTTAATCCCAGGAACAACGTTAAAAGCGATACGAATTCCTTATTTTGAAGATAATTGTGCTTTAATTGATACACCTGGATTAATCAATGATAAGGATACGTTAAATCAGCTTTTTCCAGATTCCTATAAAGCCATTGTTCCCAATAAAGAAATTAAGCCCGTTACTTATCAGATTACTGATCAAAATAGTATTTTCCTAGGCGGACTTGCTTTTTTGAGCTTTAGCACTTCTAAGCCCTCTGTTTCAGCAACCGTATATGCATCAAGCTTGCTATATCTACATAGAACAAAAACAGCTAGACTTGAAGAGCTTTTAAAAAATCAGCTTGGAGTATTGTTAACTCCTCCTTCTTTAGAGGAACTAAAGAATATAGAGTATGAAACAACAACCTTTCAGATTCATGGAAAAAAGAATATCTGGTTTTCGGGCTTTGGCTTTGTTCAAATTATTGGAGATACAAAGGTGGTTGTAAAGTATATAAAAAATACGGAGGTTTATATAACAGATGCTATTTTTGGGTAAAATAAGAAAAATGGTAAAGAAAAAATTTACAGATGCAAATCAGCTAGAGCGATACCAGCATACGCTTGGTGTTGCAAAGATGGCAAAGGCTTTAGCGAAAAAATATCATGTTTCTGTAAAGAAGGCGATGCTTGCTTCCTACTTACATGATTTTTGTAAGTATGATTCTAAGGAGCAGGTGGATATGCTTTTAAGAGAGGAGGATAAAGCAGTTTGTCAAAACTATCCTGTACTTTATCATTCCTATGCATCTGCGGAGTATTATAAGAAGAATATTGGAAATGATGAAGAGGTATATCAGGCGATTAGAAACCACGTATGGGGACGTGTGGGAATGTCAAGGCTGGAAGAAATTATTTTAATCAGTGATTACACTGAGGAAAACAGGATGTATCCAAATTGTATTGCCTGCCGAGAAATTTTATTATCTGGAAAATTAAATTCAGCAATTTATTATTCTACAAAATATACCATAGAATTTTTGCAAAAACAAAACCTTAAGCCACATCCGATGCAGCTTGAGGTATATCATTATTATGAGAGGCTGTGTGAGGTATGACATTAAATGAGATTATTTATGATTGTCTTGGAAAGGTAAAGGCAAATCATGTTTTAGAATATAATGTAAAGGGGATTTCTCCTTTCTTTGATACAATGATTCTATCCAGCGTGGATTCAGAGCGTCAGGCTACGGCAGGTGTTTCCTACATTAAGGAGGAGGCTTTAAAGGCTGGCTATGCAATCAGAGGAGTAGAAGGAGAAAATACACCTTGGGTATTAATAGATTTAAATGATGTCATTGTTTCTATTTTTACAAAAGAGGAAAGAGAGCGTATTTCCTTAGAAAAGATTTATTTAGAAATTCCCTGCAAGGAAATCAACTTATAGTGTTTAGAAATTCCTTGTCAAGAAATTTACTTATAGTATTTACAAATTGTAAAATAAGGAATATACTATATAAGTAAATAATTTTTTTTGGGAAGGAGAATAATTATGAAAAGATTTTTCAAATATGCTGGTGCATTTGTTGCTTGCTTAAGCTTATTTCTAATGGTTGCATGTTCTAATGTGTCACAAAGCTATGCAGACAAGATTAATAATGCTGCAAAAGATGAGCCAATTACTCTTGAACAGGTTCGTAAGGATTTAGGAGATGAGAGTGTAGAAATCCTTGTTCTTAATAGTGGTGTTATTATCTCTGTTAAGGGCTGTAAGACGATGGATGACTTAAAGAAGAAGTTAGAAGAAGATGACAATGTTGAAGGTATTATCGTTACAATTGCGTTAGGCAAGGCAACTCATGCTGAATATCGTAAGATTGATACAAGTGATTTAAAATAAGTAAATAAGGATATCAGATGGATATCCTTTTTCTTTTGTTGAAAAAAAAGGATATTTTTTGTATAATAGAAACTAGGTGATATTTAATGAAGCAGTATTTAGAACTATGTAAAACAATTCTAGAAAAAGGAACGAAAAAGGAAGACAGAACAGGAACAGGAACAATTTCTTATTTTGGTTATCAAATGCGATTTGATTTAAAAGAAGGCTTTCCTCTTTTAACCACAAAAAGAGTTCACTTGAAAAGTATTATTTATGAACTTTTATGGTTTATTTCAGGAGATACAAATATAAAATATCTAGTAGATCATGATGTTAGAATTTGGAATGATTGGCCTTATGCCTCCTACCAGAAATCCTTAGATTTCAAGGGTGAAACCATTGAAGAATTTGCACAAAGGATTAAGGAGGATTCCTCATTTTCAAAGGCTTGGGGGAATTTAGGACCAGTCTATGGAAAACAATGGAGAAACTTTAATGGAGTTGATCAGCTAGAATGGCTAATCAAGGAGATTCAAAAGAATCCATCCTCTAGACGCTTAATTATTTCTGCTTGGAATCCTGCGGAAATAGAGGATATGGCGTTACCACCATGTCATTGTTTTATGCAGTTTTATGTTAATAATCATCAGCTATCTTGTCAACTTTATCAAAGAAGTGCAGATGTTTTTTTAGGAGTCCCCTTTAATATTGCAAGTTATGCCTTATTTACTATGATGATTGCACAGGTTTGTGGCTTAGAACTTGGCACATTTGTTCATACTATTGGAGATGCTCATATTTATTTAAATCACCTTGAGCAAATAAACAAGCAGTTGAAAAGAGAGCCTAGAGCTTTACCAAAAATGAAAATCAATCCAAATGTAAAATCTATCTATGATTTTGTTTATGAGGACTTTGAGCTTGAAGGCTATGATCCTCATAAGGGTATCAAGGGAAAGGTTGCGGTGTAATGATACAATTAATATGGGCAATGACAGAAGAGCAAGTCATTGGAAAGGAAAATAGAATCCCTTGGCATATCAAAGAGGATTTGCTTTATTATAAAGAAAAAACAAAAGGACAGGCTGTATTGATGGGAGAAGCAACCTATCATTCCCTAAAGGGATATTATAAAAACAGGCCACTTCCCTATGGAAAAATTTATGTTGCCTCTTTAGATTCATCATTTGCTATTGAGGATGGAATCGTTATTCAAGATGTTACATCTTTTCTTAAGGAAACAAGGGAAGATTTGTGGGTGGTTGGCGGTGCAACCATCTATAAGCTAAGCTTACCCTACGCAGACCAGCTCTATATTTCTTGGATAAAAGAAAAGTATGATGGTGATGTTTATTTTCCTCCTTTGGATTTGAATTCATACCAACTCATTTGGGAAAAGGAAACAGAGCTTGTTCGATATACGATTTATGAAAGAGTTTAGATAGTATGATTTTATTAAGTATTCTTTTAGTTTTAGCTGCTGGATACAGCTATGCATTTTATTATACAGGACTATCCTTATGGTTCTATTTTTTATGGGCACCTCTAGGTTTATTGCTATCCTTTTTGACCTTTGCAGGCTTTGTTTTTATTGCCTTTTTGTTTTGGATGAGAACAGATCCTAAGGGAAAGATACGTCATCATATTTTGTATCAGGTCTGTCAGATGGTTATCATTTTATGCAATATTAAAATTAAGGTGATAGGAAAGCAATACATTCCTAAGGAAACCTTTGTATGCTATGCGAATCATAAATCTGATATTGATCCTGTGGCTCTTTATTGTGCACTTCATAGAACCTGCTCAGCTATTGGGAAAAAGAGTCTGTTTAAAATTCCTGTAATAAAGCAATGCCAGAAAGTTTTTGGGGCAATTGCCTTAGATAGGGATAATGATCGTGCAGCAGCAAAAGCAATGATTGAAGCCATTCGAGCAGTAAAGGCAGGGATGTCTTATATTATCTTTCCTGAGGGAGGAATTAAGACACGAGATACAGAGGAGATGGTGAATTTAAGAGCAGGTGCCTATAAGCTTGTTATGAAAAGTGGAGCTTTATTACTTCCTGTAACCATCATTGGAAGCTCTAATACAAAGAAAAGAAAAACCCTATTGAAACGAGTTAAAATAACAATTATTTTTCATCCAGCAATGAAAGAAGAGGAGTATTCTCTTATGAATACAACGGAATTAGGAAGTAAAATAATGCAGCTTGTAAATGAGGATATAAAGCATTATGAAGAGCAGTATCATTGTTAGTTTGTTTCTGTGCTTTATCTTCTTTTTTATAGGCATTGGAGGTATTATAGGAGCATCTTTATTAAAAAATTATAGCCTGATGTATGCTGGAATTTCTTTTTTAATTCTAGGTGCAATTGGATATTTGCTGTTATTTATAAAATTTACATGCTGGTATTTTAAGAACAAGAGGTGAAATTATGGAATTATTTTATTGGATATTAGGAGTAATATTTGCTGTTTTGATTGTGATTTTAGTTACAATTTTTGTTAAGAAAAGTCGCATACAGAAGCGAAGAAATGATATAATTAAGCTTTTTAGCAATGCGTGTAGAGCCAAAGGGATCACAGATTATACAATAGAGTATGTGAAAAAGGATACCCACGACTTTTATTTTGAGGATGCCAATAGTATCTATTACATAAAAGTGATTCCTAATTTCAGTAATCAAGAAATATGTATTAATAACGCAATCAAATGGCAGCTTCGGAAACTTAGTGATCGAAATGAAACTATGGTTTTTGTTGAAGGAGTAGAGCCATTAATGCGTCTAGATTTGAATCATGCAAGAAAAAAAGAGCACAAGCTTTTCATCATTTATCCAAATGTTACTGCTCTTCTTAAGGTGATTAATGAATGTGAAATGGTTTTTGTTTATCCAGATACAGATGTTTATGGGGCTAAGGTAATTTCCTATAAGCGTCTAGTAGAGGAAATTGAATTATTAGAGATTTAACTAAGAAAGGAGTGAGTAAGATGTCCTATGATTTGGAGGCATTGGAGTTTTTTGAAGTTGTAGAAAAATTAAAATCATACACAAAAACAAGCTATGCAAAAACAATACTGGATACCTTGGCTCCTACCTTTGATTATGAACAGGTTTTAGAATTAAATCAAGAAACGAAGGAGGCCTTTGATGCAATTGTCAAGCTTTCTGATATTCCGCTTGGAGGTCTTTATGAGGTTAAAGGTAGCATAGAGCGTGCTACTATTGGTGGAGTCTTAGAAGCTCATGAGCTTTTAAATGTGGTAGGACTGATTGATTGTACTGCTAATGTTTTACGATATTTTAAGAGCCTAGATGCAGTGAAAATAGAAGGAACAGCTTTGAAAAAATATAGAGAAGCTTTAGCCCTGCTTCCATCCTTGAAGGCAAGTATAACCCTTGCTATTGACGTAGATGGAAGAATTAATGACAATGCATCAAAGGAATTATTTACCATCAGAAGAAGCATTGTTTCTCTTCAAAATCGTCTTAGAAGTAAGTTGCAGGAGCTATTATCCTCTAAAGCATCCATGCTTACAGAAAACTTAATTTCAATCAGAAACAATCGGATGTGCTTACCTGTAAAAATCGAATATAAAAATACCTTTAAGGGAATTATACATGACATTTCTTCTTCTAATACAACCTGCTATATAGAGCCTTCAGCAACAATTGAGTTTGCGAATCAAATTGATAGTTATTTGGCAATGGAGAAAAAAGAAGAGCAAACCATTTTAAGAAATCTAAGTCTTCTTGTGGGAGCAGAAGCTGAGATTTTAAGAAAGAATGTAGAGGCTTTAACCAATTTAGATGTTATTTTTGCAAAAGCATTGATGGCTCGTGAGCTAGAGTATCATCCTGTAAATATTGTTTCAAATCAATATTTTACTATAAAAAAGGCAAAGCATCCTCTATTAGATCCCAAATATGTAGTTCCCATAGACATTGAGCTTGGAGATAAGTACAACACAATTATTATTACTGGACCTAATACAGGAGGAAAAACGGTAGCCTTAAAAACAGTAGGCTTGCTTCATGCTATGATGATGTGTGGAATGATGCTTCCTTGTAGCAAAGACTCTACCTTGAGTACATTTTCTGAGATTTTGGTTGATATTGGAGATGAACAATCCATTGCCCAGTCCCTATCAACCTTTTCTGCCCATATGAAGAAAATGAATGAAATTCTTTCTAAAGCAACTTTTTCCTCTCTTGTGCTTTTAGATGAATTAGGAAGTGGAACAGATCCTAAGGAAGGAAGCAGTCTTGCGATTGCTATGATTGACTATTTAAAGCGCCGTGGAGCAAGACTTCTGGTAACTACCCATTATAGCGATTTAAAGGCGTATGCTTATCAAGAACAGGATGTTTTAAATGCATCCGTAGAATTTAATTCAAATACTTTACTTCCAACTTATCGACTATTAATCGGAGTTCCTGGGAAGTCTAATGCGATAGAAATTGCCAGCAGGCTTGGAATTCCAGAGAAGATTATTTCTGCAAGTAAGAGCTATATTGAAAGCTTAAACCCTTCCAATTCATCAAAGATGATGGAGTATATGGAGGAAGAAATTACAAAATTAAGGGCTCAAGAGGAGGAACTATCGCATAAAATAGAAATGTACGATAGTTTAAATCAAAAGCTTTCTTTAGAAAGGCTGCACTTGACAAAGCAAAGAGATAAGATTTTAGAGGCCTCCCATATAGAAGCCAAGCAGATTATTGAAAAAACAACAGAGGAAGCTAAAGAAATTCTTAGAGCGCTTAAAGAAAAAACGAATGGTGAATATAAGGATCATGAGCTTGCAAATCTGAAGCATCAGCTAAATAAGCTAGGCGTTCAAGAAACGAAAGAGGAGCTTTTTGATGAGGTATTGCTAGCTGGAGATTATGTCTTTATAAAGCCCTATGAGCAGTATGGAACAATTGCTAAGCTAAAAAAGGATCGCTTTACTGTGCAAATGGGACAATTTAGCATGGATTTTGATAAAAAGGATTTGGTCAAGGCGACAAAGCCAAAGGAAAAGCCTCAAAAAAAGGCAAGGATGAGTGGATATAATCCAGCTTCCCATGCAAGTCTATCCTTAGATTTAAGAGGAAAACGGTATGATGAGGTTAAGGAGCTCATGGATTCCTATATGGATCAAGCCATTTTAGGAAACCTAGAATCCGTTTCTATTATTCATGGCTTTGGTACAGGAACGATTCGTAAGGCGGTTTGGGAGTACTTGAAGCATTGTCCGTATGCTAAGAGTTATCGTTACGGTCAAGAAGGAGAAGGCTTAAATGGTGTAACTGTCGTTAAATTAAAATAAGGACGGATACCATTGATTTATGAATATAATGGCTCGAATTTGGCAGATGGCTTATATTATTTTTATGCTTCCTGGAATTCGAGATGCAATATTTTGGCAGATCGACTATTAAAGTTGAATCTGGATTTTAAAAATTTAACCATATATAAGGTGAATACAACCAAGTATTCACAAATGAAAAAGGATTTTAATGTAGTGAAAATGCCTTCTTACTTGTTGATTAAAAACCAGCAGGTTATATCAAGGAAGGATGGGAATTTGGACTATTTTTCTTTGAAGAAATGGTTATCAGAAAGGATGGAATAGGATATGGAGTATGTCTTGATTATTGGACATGATATGGATTTTAGCAAATTTAATTTTAAAGGAAAATACATCATAGGGGTTGACGAGGGGGCCTTGGTAGCTTTAAGAAATGGAATTTCTCTTGACGTTGCTATTGGAGATTTTGACTCTGTTGATGAAGAAGATCTAAACTATATTCGTTCTAAAACTCAGGTAATTCAATTACCTGAGCATAAGAATGATACAGATACAGGAGCGGCCCTTAAGCTTTGCAAGGATGCAACCAGAATTATTATTTTAGGGGGAATCCAAGGGAAAAGAATTGAGCATTTTATTGCAAATTTAATGCTGATGGAGACCCACCATAATGTTGAAATGCTAGATAATAATTCCCATATGTATATTATGGATTCTTCCTTCAGTATAAAGAAGACAGAATATAAGTTTATTTCCTTTTTTGCTTTGCAGGATACAATGATTTCCTTAGAAGGATTTAGCTATCCTTTAACAAATTACAGCTTAAAAAATACGGATCCACTAACTATTTCAAATGAATTAAAGGAAAGTAGAGGAATAGTAACAATTAAGGGAGGCTGTGTCCTTGTAATCCAGTCAAAGGAGGACAGGCGGTAAATGAAAAAGTTTGCAAGCTATTTAGTTCCTTCCTTGATTGCCAGTGTTCTTATGAGTATGTATGCCATTGTTGATGGTATATTTATTGGTCAAAAAATTGGAGATTCTGGACTTGCAGCAATTAATATTACTTGGCCAGTAACCTCCTTTTTACAATCTATTGGAACTGCAATGGGCCTTGCGGGTGGAATTTTAGTTCAAAATTTATTGGGTAAAAAAGATGTAGCACATGCCAATCGTATAAAAAGTACAGTGCTTATCATGGTTCTTATTTTAGGAGTAGGATTTGGTATTCTCTTTTATGCAATAGAAACACCGCTTTTGCATATCCTAGGAACTACTGAGGAGTCATTTTCTTATGCAAAAAGCTATCTGACGATTATCCTTATGGGCTCTGTTTTTCAAATGCTAGGTATGGCTTTACTGCCTTTACTTAAAAATTCTGGTAAGGTAAAACGGGCTGCCTGTGCCTCCTTATCAGCTGTATTTACAAATTTAATTTTGGATTATGTCTTGATTTTTGTTGCAGATATGGATTTAGCTGGTGCGGCCTTAGCCTCTGTACTGGCTCAGGTTGTGTCGTGTTTGATTTGTATGCTTGCCTACTTTAAGGAACTAAAAAAGCCATTATTTATGAAAAAGGATATTGTAGAGCTATTTAAGACAAGCCTTGCTCCCTTTATTTTAGCTTATTCCTTTTCTATTGCCATCATTATTACAAACCTTGTTTGTTCCTATTATGGAAGAGATGAGGCAGTTGCTGCCTACACGCTCCTTTCCTATTTGTCCTATATCATCATTGCCATTGCTTGTGCAGTTGGAGATTCAATTCAGCCGTTATTTTCCTATAATCAGGCTGTTTCAGATTATAAAAGCAATAAAAGAATGTTAAAGTATTGTTTAGGTATCAGTTTTGGAATATGTGGAATTTGTGTAGCTTTTATGCTTATTTTTCAAAACCAGCTAGGAGAACTATACAATTTGTCTAATCTTTCAACAAAGTATTATAAGGATGGACTTATATATTATAGTATTGCTGCTCTTTGTGTCTCTCTTGTTAAGGTGGTATCAAGCTATCTTTATGCCATAAATTCTAAACTATATGCTAATATTTTAGTTATGATTGAACCATTTGTTCTAATTCCTTTAGGATTGCTGATATTTTGCTTACCTATGAAGTTATCAGGAGTTTGGGTTTCTTATTTGTTTACACAAGGTATTTTGGTGGCTTTGGCAGGAGGTCTACTATATCTCCAGCATAAAAAAATATTTCAAAATTCATATAGTTAATAAAACTAAATGTAATGATATAAATAATTTGTATTTTTGTTAATTTTAATCGTATATTATGGTTTCTGAAACTATTATACAGAAATAATTTTTCAAAACGCATCTAGTTTTCAAAACTAGGTATTTGAAATGATAATAGGGGTAGGTTTTTACGAATTGAGAATAAGGAATGTGTGAAATTCATTATCTTGATGTGAGTTAGGAGGTCTTATAGCTATGAATGGATTTTTTATTATAGATAAGCCTAAAGGAATTACTTCCCAAGGAGTTGTTGCGAAAATAAAGAGGCAATTTCAACTGAAGCGATGTGGTCATACTGGAACACTAGATCCTGACGCTACGGGAGTACTAGTTGTTGCCTGTGGTGAAGCTACGAAGCTAATTCGCTTGCTTGATGAACAAGAAAAGGAGTATGAAACAACAATTGTATTTGGAAAGGATTCAAATACTTTAGATTGCTATGGCACAATCACTAAGGAAATTTTGATGGATTTCACCTTGCAAGAGCTTGAACTAGCGTTAGACAAGCTAAAAAAACAGACTTATCAAATTCCTCCTATGGTTTCTGCAATTAAGGTGGCTGGGAAAAAGCTTTATCAATATGAACGAGAGCATAAGTCAGTAGAAGTGGCTCCAAGAAGTGTACAGATCAAGAGACTTGAACGGATTTCAAGTCTTGAAAAAGTAGATGGTTTTTTAGAGGTTGATATTAGAATTTTATGCTCTAAGGGCTTTTATGTTCGTTCATTTGCCAGAGATTTAGGACAAGCCTTGGGTGGATGTGCTATTATAAAGGAGCTAAGGAGATTAAAAAGTGGATGCTTTTCTATTGGAACCTCTGTCTTACTAGAGGAAATAACCAAGGAGCATCTTTATTCGATTGAGGATATTTTTAGAGAGTTTGAGTACCTAGAGGTTAATGAATTTGTAGCTAGGCTTGTGAAAAATGGCGTAGTTTTAGATGAACGTCAAATAAAAACGACAAAGCCATTTTACATTACCTATAAAGGTGTTATAATAGCAATATATGAGCCTGTGGCAGAATACCAATATAAGCCCGTAGTGATATTTAAAGAAAGTGAAGGATGAGCTTATGAAAACCATACATATTAAAGACAATGATCATGAGTTGATACCAGAGCCTCTTTGTGCCGCTATTGGGAATTTTGATGGTGTACATCTGGGTCATCAAAAATTAATTGAAGAATGTAAGCGTCACGGATATAAATCAGCGGTTTTAACGTTTTATCCTCACCCCTCTGTATTTCTTAAGAAAATACCTGATTATAAGCTGATTACTCCAATTCAGCATAAAGCAGATTTGTTTTCTCGTATGGGAATTGATTATTTGATTATTTTTGAATTTAATGAGGATATTGCGAAGCTCAGCAAAGAAACCTTTATCCTTTGGATGAAACGTCTTAATATTAAATCCTGTGTTTGTGGCTATGATTTTACATTTGCTAGAAAAGCAGAAGGAACCATCTTGGATTTAGCAAAGGAATTTGAATTCTATGAGGTGAAGAAGTATATTTTTGATGATGTACGTGTATCTTCAACGTATATTCGAGAGCTTTTATCCTTAGGAAATATATCTAAAGTAAATCGTATGCTTGGAAGAACCTTTTCCATTCGTGGCAATGTGATTTATGGTACGCAAAATGGTCGATTAATTGGCTTTCCAACAGCAAATGTTGATTATAAAAATTATTATATACCTGCAAATGGAGTTTATTTTGTAACAGTTGAAATCAACCATATCTTTTATTATGGAATGTGCAATATTGGAAATAATCCAACCTTTAATTATTCCTTTGAGCGAAAGCTAGAGGTTAATATTTTTGGATTAGATGCAGATATCTATACCATGCAAGTAGAAGTATTTTTTCATGAAAGAATCCGTCCAGAAGTTGCTTTTTCTTCAAAAAAGGAGCTGATTGAACAATTAAAAAAAGACCGTTCTCAATGTTATCAGCTTTCTTCAAATATGAATTTCACGAAATAATAAAAAAAACTTGAAATTTTTTATAATTATGCTATAATATTTAAGGTCGATTTCTTTGTATATGGAAGTCCTCATTCCTATACTAGGATATTCGCGTATATTCAAAAAGGAGGAAGAAGCAATGTTAACTAAGGAAAGAAAAGCAGAATTAGTAAAGACTTATGGTAAAAATGCAAAGGACACAGGTTCAACTGAGGTTCAAGTTGCAATTTTAACTGAGGAGATCAATCTTTTAAATGCTCATTTTGAAAAGCATATCCATGATTTTCATTCTAAACGTGGATTAATGTGTAAGATTGGTCAAAGAAGAGCTTTATTAGATTATTTAAAGAAAAAAGACTTAAAGGCTTATGAAGAATTAATTAAAAAGCTTGGCTTACGTCGTTAATGGGTACTGATATAGTACCTTTTTCTTTTTTGTTTAGGAGGGGGATTTGATGGAGGCTTTACTAGAGCTTGTCATTGAGCTGATTATTGAGCTTTTTGGAGAAATTTTAGCTGAACTAATTTCTGCTGCTTTTGCGAATTTTTCTTCTTATATAGAAGCTAATACAAAAGCGAAAAAAATTCTCAAATATTTGCTAGCTACACTGATTTTTTCAGCAACCTTTGTCTTGCTGGTTATGTCTTTTTGGTTTAAAAAGACACTTTATGTGGGTCTAGTTATAGGTTATTTTATTATATTATTATTGCTTTATATTGTGAAGTTTTTAAACAGAAACCTTTGGAAGAAATCAAAAGTAGAAAAAAGAATTATCTGGATTAATCGAGGAGTGCATTACCTTTTCCCAATGGTTCTTATCCTTTTTGCCATAATTCACAGAAATAAGGCAACGCCTGCAATTGTCATTTTGAGTTGTGCTGCTTTGTTCATTTACTTTTTGATTCATTTATATAGACTTCAAATAAAAAACAAGAAATCTGCCTATATAAGTTTTATAAAAAAATATAGAAAAAAAGCAAAGGAATATCAGTTGAATCCTCAAAAAAGAATCGTATTTTTAAACTTTTTATCTAAAAATAAGGAGTCTTTTATCATATACATTCAAAAAGATATTACCATAGAAGATTTTAAGCTTCTTAAGGACATTTTAATTGATTTATCAGGAAAATATCAGTCTAGGCTTGTTTTAGGACTATTAGAAGAGGCACAAAGCCGATTGAACTATTTTATATTGAATCAAGAGTTAATTGTAGCATATGAAGGACTTAATTTACAGGGGAAAGATTGATTTTTAAAATATTTTGTTTATTTTAAAACATTTTATGATATAATAGTTTTGTTATGAATAAAAAGAAGAAAGAATTTTAAGGAGAAATTAAAATGAGTGAAGTAAAACGCTTCGAGTACAACTGGGCAGGACGTCCTCTTGTAGTAGAAATCGGAGAGGTTGCGAAGCAAGCGAATGGAGCTTGTCTTGTAACTTACGGGGATAGCACGGTTTTATCAGCAGTTTGTTCTAATAATGTAGCATCAACCGCAGACTTTTTCCCATTAATGGTATTATACCAAGAAAAATTATATGCAGCTGGAAAAATTCCAGGTGGATTTTTAAGAAGAGAAGGAAGACCTTCTGAGCATGAAACTTTAGTTTCACGTTTAATTGACCGTCCAATCAGACCTTTATTTGCTGAGGGGTTTAGAAATGAGGTACAGGTCGTAAACACAGTATTATCTAGTGATCCAGATTGTTCAACAGCTATGGCAGCAATGCTTGGATCATCTCTTGCATTAATGATTTCAGATATTCCGTTTGAGGGACCTATTGCAGGTGTTGTAGTGGGGAAGGTTGATGGAAAGCTAATCTTGAATCCGACGCCAGAGGAGCTTGAAAAATCAGATATCAATTTGACAGTTGCTGGTACACATACAGCAATCAATATGGTTGAGGCAGGGGCTCGTTTTGTTAGTGAGGATGATATGTGGGAGGCTTTAAAATTTGGTCATGCTGAAATCCAAAGACTTTGTGATTTCCAAAAGGAGATTGTCAAGGCCTGTGGTAAAGAAAAGGTTGAAGTAGAGCTATTTGAAGTAAATCCTACGATTATGAAAGAGGTTAAGGGATATGCGGAAAAGCGTTTGGTAGAAGCCATTCGTATAGAAGATAAGCTTGAGCGTTATGCAGCAATTGACGCAATCAATGAAGAAACACTTGCTCACTTTGATGAAAAGGTATTTATTAAGGAAATTGAAGGAATCAAGGTCGTAGATGCAGATGAAAAGAAGGAGTATTTGCGTCATGTTCAATATACTTTAGATGAAATTCTTCATACTGAAGTTCGTCGTTTGATTTCTGTGGATAAGATTCGTCCAGATGGTCGTAAGGTAGATGAAATTCGTCCACTTTCTAGTCGAGTTGATGTTTTACCACGTGTTCATGGTTCTGCATTATTCACAAGAGGTCAAACTCAAAGTTTAGGAACAGTAACTTTAGGCTCATTGATTGATAGTCAAATTATTGATGGTTTAGGAGAAGAATCAAATAAGAGATTTATGCTTCACTATAACTTTCCACAGTTCTCTGTTGGAGAAACAGGTCGCTATGGAGCTCCAGGACGTCGTGAGATTGGACATGGTGCCTTAGGAGAGCGCGCATTATCCTATGTCATTCCTAATGAGGATGAGTTTCCTTATACCATTCGTGTCGTTTCTGAAATTTTAGAGTCTAATGGTTCATCCTCTCAAGCAACCATTTGTTCAGGTACATTGGCTTTAATGGCTGCTGGTGTTCCAATTAAGGCTCCTGTTGCAGGAATTGCGATGGGATTAATTACCTATGGAGATGATTATACAATTCTGACAGATATTCAGGGCTTAGAGGACCATTTAGGAGATATGGACTTTAAGGTTGCAGGTACACGTGAGGGTATTACAGCACTTCAAATGGATATAAAAATTAAAGGAATTACCTATGAAATTCTAAAGGAAGCTCTATATCAGGCGAAGCAGGGACGTTTAGAAATTCTAGACCATATGAATACAACAATTTCTGAGGTACGTAAGGAGTTATCTAAATATGCACCTAAGGTTGTTACGGCTAAGATTAATCCAGATAAGATAAAGGATGTCATTGGTGCAGGTGGTAAAACAATTAATGCTACTATTGAACGATTTGATAATGTTAAGATTGATCTTGAGCAAGATGGTAGACTATATGTTATGCATGAAAATATGGATACTGCAAAGGCATGTCTGCAATATATTTTAGATTCTATTCGAGAAGCTGAGGTAGGAGCAATCTACACGGGTCGAGTTACAAGAATTGAAAAATATGGGGTATTTGTAGAGCTTTGGGAAGGTGCTGAAGGCTTATGCCATATTTCTAAGCTAGCTTTAGAAAGAGTAGAAAAGCCAGAGGATGTAGTTTCTTTAAATGACGAAATCATTGTAAAATGTATTGGTGTAAATGAAAAGGGACAAATTGATCTTTCTCGTAAGGATGCTTTAAAAGACGCACAAAAAAGAAATGAGAATAAAAAAACAGGAGAATAGTTCTTCTGTAAAAAATGAGTTCTAAAATGTAGAGCTCATTTTTTTAATCTGCTGAGCTCACATTTTAAAGTGTATTGCCTTAAAAAACGAACAGCCTTTACAAAGATGCTTAAGGAAGAAAAAAGGGTATAGTGAAGTGAAAAGTAAATTTTCTAAATGGAGAAAAATGAAACTATTGATTCTTTCCTTGTTTTTTTTTATGAATAGTGCTATACTTAATAAGGCAGTTGGGTAACTGAGCCTATCGTAGGTTAGGAAAGTCCATGCTAGCACAATCTGAGAGGATTGTAGTGTTTGTGCTTAGCCAAAAAATAAGCTAAGGCATAGAAATATGACGGCGGAAGAGGCCTAAGTCCATTGGATATGGCGTATTCTATAACGTGCCACAGAAACGAGTTCTAGAGAAATTTAGAAATGAAACGTTGGTAAACCCCTCAAGCTAGAAACCCAAATTTTGGTAGGGGAGCTTTAGGAGGCGAAATGAAGCTATCCTAAGGGCAAAGGAATTTGCAGATAAATAGTTACCACCTTATAAAGGTACAGAACATGGCTTATAGACTGCTAAAAAAGAGGATTTTTCCTCTTTTTTCTTTTTTATTCAACTTTTCTTTTTATAGGGAGTATGTTATAATTATTTCAATTTATCAAGGAGAAAAGGCAAGATGAATGTTAAAGAAATCGTAGATCATCTATTTCAAAATATTGCATATACAAATCAATTTATAGAAATTCGTTCTAGGATTGTAAGCTCGTTAGAGAATGAATATGAAAAAAAACTGGATGAGTACAGAGATGAGCTCTTAGCATATTCTTATCTGTTGCAGGAATTTTCTACGATTCAGAGTGTTGGACTCTTGGCTGGATACAGCCTTGAGGAGATTGAAACGTGGACACAGAAGGATGGAATTTCAGATATGAGAACTTTTAAAAAGCATCATATCCTATCAAGAATTCTCATTCTTTTATTTAGTTTTTTTTCTACAATTGCAATTTCTTATTTTGTTTTATTATTCTGGGTTTTAGAGCCTGTTTATTTGATTCCTATTGTAATCTGCCTCATCTTTCCTATCTGCTTCATCATTTGGTTTAAGAAATGGTTGATTCGGGATCAAAAATACTCCTATGAGGTTTGTGAATTTATTATATCTCAATCCTCCTCCTATTTTAAAAAGACAATCAATTCCTTTATTTTGGGGATATTTGCTTTAGCAATGGGAATATGTATAATTTTTCTTTCCAATGTTAAAGGAGATGAGGTATTAAGTCAGTTTTTAACTAGCTTGTCTTTAGTTGAAATCCTTATATTTTGTATCATAAAGAATATCTGCTATAATTTTTATTACCATTTTTTAATGGGAAATTCTCGTGTGAAGGACTTTAAGAGACATTTGCTTTATATTCTTGGTTTTGCTTCTTTGTACTGGCTGATTATCGGCTTTGTGATTGGCTGGGTTCGAGGAGATGTGGGAAGTCTTTTACTGATTATTTTTGGTGTTCTTTATTTTGGCCTTGCTTTATTTTATATTTTAAAATTCAGAAAAAGAATTCCTAATGTGAATTTGAGATTCAATAAGCTTAGAGTTTCTTTTGTGGGAACCATTTCTCTTTTGACAATCTGCTATGTATCTATGCGAGGAGATTCTTGGCTCCTTCAGCCGTATATCAATCAGGTTTCAGCAATAGAAGTAACTCCTAAAAAAATTAAGTATGATGAGGAAAGTGCTATTTATACCATCACAACCCAAGAAGAAGAATTTAAGCTTCTTCAGCTCACAGATATTCATTTGGGAGGAAGTAATTTTTCTATTCAGAAGGATACAAAGGCATTACAGGCAGTCTATAAGCTTATAGAATATACAAAGCCTGACCTTGTTATTGTAACTGGGGACTTGGTTTTCCCCTTAGGCATTATGTCTTTTTCCTTTAATAATAATGCTCCCATTATGCAATTTGCTTCCTTTATGAGAAATACAGGTATTCCATGGGCGTTTACCTATGGAAATCATGACACAGAATCGTTAGCCGTATTATCTGAAAAGGAAGTAGATAAATTGTTTCAGCAATTATCATTTAAAAATTCAAGAAATCTTCTATATCCATATAAGCAGCCAGATATTTATGGAAGAAATAACCAGATTATTGAGATTCGAGGAAAAAACGATCAGCTAATTCAAGCGTTATTTTTATTGGATTCTAACTCCTATATTGACAAAGGAATCAATCAATATGATTATATTCATGATGATCAGGTTGACTGGTATAAGAAAGGTATTCAGGATTTATCTGATAAGGAAGGACGCTTAATCTCGTCTATGGCATTCTTTCACATGCCATTAAATGAATATAAGGAGGCATATACCCTATATAAGCAAAACAGCAAGGAAGTGATTTATCACTTTGGAAAAATTGGCGAAAAAAATGAGGAGATTTGTGATTCAAAATATCACAGCAAATTATTTGAAATAGCTGTTGAATTAGGAAGTACAAAGGCTATGTTTTGTGGGCATGACCACTTAAATAATATTGCCTTATCCTATAAAGGAATTTTCCTTTCCTATGGACTGAGTATTGATTATCTGGCCTACCCAGGAATTGAGAGTAAGACAGAACAAAGAGGTGCCACTCTCATCACTTTATTTGAGGATGAAACATATAAAGTAGAGCCAATTCATTTAAATAGCATTGTATAAACGCGAAATAGTCTTCGCGTTTTTATATTTTTTTTAAAAAAAAGCATTGACATACTATACTATGCATAGTATACTATAAGTGAAAAAATATTTTTGTATATTTTTTTAGACTTCATACTATGCATTACATAGTATTTAGGAGGGATGAGATGAATGTTCAGATAAAAAAAGGAATCGTAGAAGTGTGTGTTCTTGCAAGCTTACGTAAGGAACCCTCCTATGGTTACAAGATTATCAATGATATTTCTGAGTTAATTGAAATTTCAGAGTCTACCCTATATCCCATTCTTCGAAGATTAGAGGCTCAGGATATGCTTAGAACATTTTCAAAGGATTTTAATGGTCGAATTCGGAAGTATTATGAAATAACTCGGCTTGGAGAAAAAAGAATAAAGGAATTTATTGATGAATGGAAGGACATGGAAAGAGTTTATGATTTCATCAAGAGGAAGGGGAAGTAAATGAGAAAAAGAGAATTTTTAAGACGTTTGGGAAATGAATTGTCCCATTTGGATCGGGATGAGAGAAATGATATATTGGATTATTATGATGAGCTCATAGAAGATACAATAGAAAAGACAGGAAAAACTGAGGGAAATGTCATTTATGATTTAGGTGAAATTGAGGATATAGCTAGAAGAGTTGATCCCTCTCATAGAAGAAAAATCCGTTATGAGGAGGAAGATGAGGATAGAACATATCATAAAAGAAGAGAAGAGGAAAGAAAAACAGATCATAAAAAGAAACGCTCTAGTGGAAAAATTGGAGTTGGCTTAGTTTTGTTGATTTGCTTATTTCCTTTATGGATTACAATCTTTGCCTTGTTGTTTAGTGGAATCGTTGTTATTGCGAGTGCGGGAATTGGATGCTTTGCGGGCGGTGTTGTCTGTATTTGGCATGGATGCACCTTCTTTGCAAGCTCTTGGGCTCAAGCATTATTTAAAATTGGAGTAGGAGTTACACTTATTGGAATTGTATTAATCGTAGGACCACTTTTAATGAAGATTATTGTTTTTATAGGACATATGATTATATCATTCTTTAAATGGCTGTTTGGTGGAAGGAGGAAAACGACTTATGAAAATTAAGGGCTTTCTAATTACAGGAATCATTTTTGCTGTATGTGGTATAGGTATGACAGCAGTGGCAAGTACTCAGATTGATTTTAATGAAGAGGTGAATGGTCTTTTTTCTGATCCAACCCTAGAGGAAAAAGAACAAACCTTTGGAGAAATTGTTAAGATTCATTATGATGGTGCAGATGAAAATATTGATATTGTTTATCAGGAGGGAGAAAATACCTTTACCTATTATGAGGGAAAAAGCGTATCCTATGAAATTCAGTATGATGAAGAGCTAAAGGAGCTATCCATTGTGCAAAATCGGTCTCTTACTTTCTTTACTTTCTATATAAATAAGAAAAAAGCAGTATTATCTATTAATTCCCCTCTTGAAGGTCTTGGAATTAATGCTGCTGCTGGAAATGTTGGTTTAAGAAATTTAACTGTTTCTGAAACTACCTTAGATGTTAATGCGGGAAATTTAAAAATAGAAAATTCTAATCTTTCAAGCTTAAGCATAAAATCCTCTGCTGGTAATGTAACTATAAATTCAGTTCATACAGATATAGGAAAGATTGAAGCTAAGGCAGGAAATCTAAGAATTGAAAATTCAAATATTGATAATGCGACTATTTTAGCAAATGCCGGGAATGTAAGGATTTTAGATTCAATATTTACCACGATATATGCAAAGCTTAATGCTGGCAATCTGTCATTAGCAGGAGATATTCTATTCTATGGAGAACTCAAGCTAGATGCTGGAAATATGAATATGACCTTAGCGAGAAGTAGAAGCCTATATACTATAAATGGTGAGGGTAGTGCAGATACTCAAATTCTATATAAAGTATCAGCTGGAAATGTGAAGGTAGGCTTTGGTGAATAGGCAAATAAGATAGAATTCCTCTAATTTTGGAGGAATTTTTCTTATTTATTGAAAAAATAACCTATTTTTGATAGAATATATAAAGAGTTAGGAAGTGATGATATGAAGGATATAGAAAAAATGAAAGAGCGTCAGAAAATGATTCGGAATTTTTGTATTATCGCTCATATTGATCATGGAAAATCCACTTTAGCTGATCGAATTCTAGAAATATGTGAATCCGTAGAAAAACGTCAGATGCAGGAGCAAATCTTAGATTCTATGGAATTAGAACGCGAACGTGGAATTACCATTAAGCTAAATTCAGTGAGTATGATTTATAAGGCAAATAATGGTTTGGAATATGAGTTTCATTTGATTGATACGCCAGGTCATGTTGACTTTACCTATGAGGTTTCTAGAAGTCTTGCGGCATGTGAGGGAGCTATTCTTGTAGTGGATGCCACTCAGGGAGTAGAGGCTCAAACTCTAGCAAACGTTTATTTGGCATTAGACAATAATCTAGAGATTCTTCCTTTAATTAATAAAATAGATTTGCCCTCTGCTGATCCAGAGCGTGCGAAGCAGGAAATTGAGGATGTGATTGGAATTCCAGCCTTTGAGGCGGTATTGGCTTCTGCAAAGACGGGTGTTGGAGTTCGTGATATATTAGAACAGGTTGTATCCTATGTTGCTCCTCCAAAAGGAGATATTTTAGCACCTACCAAGGCTCTTATCTTTGACAGTGCCTTTGATGCCTATCGTGGAGTAGTTGTATTGGTTTGTGTTAAGGAGGGTATTATCCGAAAGGGAGATACGATAGAGTTTATGTCCTCTAAAGCTAGATATCAGGTAGTAGAATTAGGGGTAAGGACTCCAAAAGAGGTTCAAAGAGATTATTTGATGGCTGGTGATGTTGGTTATATAACCGCCTCTATTAAAGATATTTCTGATGTGCGAGTTGGTGACACCATAACCACCTTAAATCAGTTTGCAGAAGAGCCTCTAGAGGGATATCGTAAATTGAATCCTATGGTGTTTTGTGGATTATATCCTATTGATTCTAAGCAATATAATGATTTAAGGGATGCCTTAGACAAATTAAAACTTTCTGATGCAGCCTTAGTATTTGAACCAGAAACCTCTCAGGCATTGGGGTTTGGCTTTCGGACGGGATTTTTAGGACTTTTGCATATGGATATTATCAAGGAGCGAATTTCTCGTGAATTTGGTATAGAGCTTATTGCGACAGCTCCATCTGTTTCCTACCATGTTTATTTAACAGATGGAAGTATGATTGAAATTGATAATCCTAGTGGACTTCCAAGTATACAGACGATTGATAGAATTGAAGAGCCTTTTGTTAAAGCAACAATTATGTCACCAACAGAGTATGTTGGTGCTGTAATGGATTTGTGTCAAAAAAAGAGAGGAATCTTCATTGATATGCAATATATTGAAGAAACTAGAGTGGTTATTCATTATAATATCCCTCTTTTAGAAATTGTCTTTGATTTTTTTGATAAACTCAAAAGCTATACAAAGGGCTATGCCTCCTTTGATTATGAATTAGGTGATTATGAGGCTTCAAAACTTGTAAAAATGGATATTATGTTAAATGGAGATGTAGTAGATGCACTTTCCACTATTGTTCACAAGGATTTTGCCTATAATCGTGGGAAGGTTATAGTAGAAAAGCTTAAGGAAATTATTCCTAGACATTTGTTTGAAATCCCAGTTCAGGCAGTGATTAACCACAAGGTCATCGCAAGAAGTGATATTAAAGCATTAAGAAAGGATGTCCTTGCTAAGTGTTATGGTGGGGATATATCTAGAAAGAAAAAACTATTAGAAAAACAGAAGGAAGGAAAGAAGAAGATGAAGGCAATCGGAAGTGTTGATGTACCACAGGATGCTTTCTTAGCGATTCTTTCTACGGATGATTAAGAAAAAAGGAGAAAAATGATGAAAAAAGAAAATTGCCCATATTGTAATTATGGAGATCCACTTGCAAAATTTGGATATTTAGCCTTTGAAACAGAGGTTTCTGAGGTAATCGTTTTTAAGGATCAAACGCACAAAGGGCGTATGGTTGTAGCCTATAAGAAGGACCATGTGGCAGAAATTCAGGATTTGAGTGAAAAGGATAGAAATGCCTTTATGAAGGATGTAGCTGATGTTGCAAAGGCAATCCAAAAGGCATATCATCCAGATCGAATTAATTATGGTGCTTATGGAGATACCTTAGGACATCTTCATTTTCATCTATGTCCTAAATATGAAGGAGAAGTTGAATGGGGTGGTACCTTTATAATGAATACAGGAAATTTGGTTGATGAAAAGGCATGTCAAGAGGTTGCAAAAAAGATTATAGAAAACTATGAAGCATAAATGGATATATTGCTAAAAGCACTTAATTTTTTTAAGTTTCAACAAATTTTGACATACTTTTTCTTTTGAATGGAGTATAACATTTGCGAGGTGTCATTTTTTATTTGGATTTTATCTTCTATAATAGTAGAGTAAAATAAGTAAGGGGGGGAGAAGATATGATTAAAAAAATAGGGATGATTTGCATTTTGTGTTTATTTTTTACAGTAATCTTTATAAACAAAGCTTCAGCAACTGAAACTACTGCTATGTTGAAGGAATTTAAAGTAGAGGGTTTAAAATATGTGAATGATAAAGATGAAACGAGCAAAACAATTGCTGGTGAAAAATGGGAATATGGCAATATAGATATGTGGTCAGCTGTATATAAACAGCAAATTGGGAAATCTATGGTTTATTATGTTTTAACTGAAACATTGGTTAGCTCAAATCTAAATTCATTGAAAGGCGGATATTATAGAATGGTAAACGACTACATGAATCTAGAAATTGAAGGATATATGGATGATTCTATGGATAACCTAAGACTTGTGAGGTATGCTCCTGAATCTGATTTTTTTGGAGAAAACACATCATCAGAATCCAAATCTATATCTCTAGGCATTGGAGTGAACAAAAGCAAAGATATTAATTTTTCAGTTAATGATATAGAAGTTTCTGTTGGGACTGATTTAGATTTCTCATTTGGTGTTATATGGACTACAAATTATAGTATAGGAAATGTAAATTATGTAACAAAATCAATAGATAATAAATTAACTTCAAAAATAACTTTTGCAAAACAGGCAGATAAAAAATTGAATACTTCATATCCGTATAGAGGAAATTTCATATTGCATACTACTGCGGTTTTTGAATTAGAAAATTATACAGAAAGATTAGAAGAAAAGCTTCATTTTAAAATCGAATACACAGGGGCTATAAGAAAATATGCTTGTGTTATTTGGGGATGCAATGGGTGTGAATCCTTAAAGGATACCTATTCAAGAACTTATGATTTGTAATAGTATTTAAGGGAGATAAACTATGATAGAAGTAAAAAATGCAAAGAAAGTATATAAAAATAAATCAGAGGTGAAATGCGCCTTTGAAGAGATTAATTTAGAATTCAATTCAGCGGGTCTAGTTGTCATATTGGGATCTTCTGGTAGTGGAAAAACAAGTTTTTTAAATTGTTTATCAGGATTAGATGAATTGACTGAAGGAAGTATTACTGGTATTGGAAAAAATGATGCCTCTTTTGTATTTCAAGATTATCAGCTTATTGAAGATTTATCTGTTTTAGATAACCTATCCTTGGCAGTAGCTGTGGATGAAAAGAAAATACAAGACATTCTTGATGAGTTAAATTTAATTGATGTACCTCTTTCAAAAAAGGTTTATAATTTAAGTGGCGGACAAAAGCAAAGAGTTGCAATTGCTAGAGCTTTGCTACTGGATAAAAAAGTATTATTTGCAGATGAACCAACAGGAAATTTAGATGAAGAAAATTCAGTTTTAGTAGCCCAGCTATTAAAGAAAATTTCTCAAAGAAAATTAGTTATTGTAGTGTCTCATGAAAAGCAATTGTTTGAGAATATTGCAGATCAAGTGATTTATTTAAACCATGGAAGAATTGAAGAAAGCAAAGGAACGACCTTCCAAGGAGAGGAATCAGAGAACACAACGCTAAAGCCTCATCTTTCCTTTAAAACGGCATTATATATTTCATTAAAAAGAATAAAAAAATCATTTGGAAGATTTACACTAAATACCATATTGTTATTTGTTATTTTCTTGACTTTTCTCTTGTGTTTGGCATTTATAAGTAATGATTCTTATCAGTCTTATGCAAAAGGCTTTGAAGAAGCTGGACTAGATAATATAGATTTTTTTCCTACTGAAGATTCTTTTATGCAACGAAAATCTATTTCTTTAATTGAAGAAGAAACAAATTTTATTAAGGATAAAACTTTAGTTGTGAGAAAACCCTATATGATTTCTAAAGATACAATATTTAGTGAACAGCTTAATGGAATTTATGTAACAGATTATTTTTCAAGTGATCAAAGGGGAAATAGTAATTCTATTTATATAAGTTCTTATTTGGCAGAAAAAATTATTTTTAAAAGGGATATTTCTTTAGAACAATTCGTTGGAATGGATGTTGAAATCAATGATGCTCCATGTCATATTGTTGATATAGTGAAGAGCCCAGTGGTTTATAGGGAAGATCAATTAGATTTTGATGAAATCTATTCCAGAATTTATTGTAACACAGAAACTTTTAATCATATTAAAAGGTATGAAAGTCTAAAAAAACAAAAAATAAATATTGATTGTCGTTTTAATACTAGTACTGGATATACAATTTCAACGCTTCAAATTCATTTAGAAGAAAATCTAAAACAATTATCTAAAAATGAAATCCTTATCAATCAGTCCTTTTTAGAAAATCATTTCAAAGAAGATTTTTCTAATTCTATTGGAAAAACGATTCAAGTTTTATTTCAAGAAAAAAAAGAAGAAAGAGAATTTATAATTCGGGGAATAATAACGGATCCAGAAATCGACTTTATCGTTTCTTTAGAGCAATTTGAGGATATCATTGAGTTGAATTTTAATCCACAATATGGTATTTCTCTTACTCATCCTAATGCCTCTTTAATTAAAACTCTTGAACAACTGAATTATTTTCATTTTATGACGATTAGTTCAGAGCTTTATAGTATGACAGCTATGATGACATTATTCATTGGAATTTTTGTGATAATATTTATCAGCGTATTTATTATTTTAATTTTGTTTGATTTTTCTTTAATTACAAATAGCATTTTAATAAAAAGAAGAGAAATTGGAATTCTCAAAGCAATGGGATTAAATAGTAGAAGTATCAGTAAGCTATTCATAGGGGATAATATGCTATCTATTTTAATTGCGTTTGTTCTTTCTTTAGTTGGCCTATCTCTATCTTTACTTTATATAAACCATGCTTTTATAGAAAGAAAAATGTGCTCAACAGCGTATTTATATTTTAATTATGCTTACGCTTTGTTCATCCTTCTTTTATTAGGAATTTTATTTGGTACATATTTAGGTTTATCTCAATACAAATTATCAAAAAAATCAGACATAGAATTAGTATATGAGAAATAATCAAAACATATTGAATTAGATTCTACTGATTATAGTAGAATCTTTTTTTGTAAAGAAAAATAGATATATCAATAAATTTAAGAAAAAAATTAATTTTTCTTGTTTTATAATAGGAAATAGTGTATACTTAATGTGTCATATTAAGGGGAGGCGAAAGCCTGAGAGGATAAGGATCTACCCTTAACCTGATCTAGGTAATGCTAGCGTAGGGAATAATATGAGGAACATATCTCATTCATATTCTTTTTTATGCTTGTCCTAGCGGACATTTTTTTATTAAAAAGGAGAAAGAAATGAAAAAACAAAAGTTTAGTACTAGAGTGCTTGCAGAGGTTGCAATTTTTGCAGCATTAGCTTTTGCACTCGATGCTCTTCAGGGTGGAATCTGGAGAGGTGTATTTGCAAGTGGAGGCTCTATTGGTCTTGCGATGCTACCTATATTTTTGATTAGCTATCGTAGAGGCCTACTGCCAGGGATTCTTTGTGGTCTTATTGTGAGCCTTGTGCAAATGCTTGGAGGTATTTATGTGATTAATGCAGCCTCCTTTGAAAATGGATTCTTGCGGGTAATGGGACCATTTTTACAAATTATGCTAGATTATATTTTAGCTTATACTGTTGTAGGCTTTGCAGGCTGTTTTGCAGGGCTATATCATTCTAGTGAAAAAAGAAGTAGAAAAATACTTTGGATGGTGGTAGGGTGTACAGTTGCAGGCTTGCTTAAGTATGCCTGTCATGTGATTGCTGGAGGTGTTTTTTGGCTAAATCAGGGGTCAAGCTTTATGAATATTGCAGATACCTCATGGCTATATTCCTTTATTTATAATGGAGCTTATAGCCTTCCAAATATTGTCTTATGTGGAGCAATCATGGTGGTTTTAGTGCGATTTTATCCACAATTTATTGAAGTTAATGAGCAATCAAAAAATAAGGAGGTTATAGAGCATGAAGCATCTAAAGAAGAATAGTGAATTCATTAAAAGAAGCCTTATCATTCTTTTTGCAATTATTCTGATTGCTATTTCTATAACTCTGTTTTCCTTAAGTATTGAGCCTTATGAAGGCGGATTTGATGCAGATATGGATTCTGTTGTACTTATGTTCTGTGGTCTTGCCTTGCTGATTTATGGAAGTTATAGTGTTTATGCTCTTAAAAGGAATAAGCCTTTACAGGTGGCTTATTATGGAACATTTGGAGCTATTTCTGTCCTGATTTCCTTTTATCCATTAGGAGTATTTTTTAAGGCAATAGCCAAAAATAAGCCTTTTATTGAAAATCAAGAATACCTTTATGTTGGGATTCTTGGTTTGGTGATGATAGCTTATCTCGTATTTAGTTATATTAGCGAACAAAAGAAGGATGCTCAAGCGTAAGGCTTGAGCATTTTTATATAACAAAAAAGAAGAGGTTTACTCTTCTAATTTTATTCAGTGTCTTTTTTTACTGATTTTGATTTAGGTGTTGCCTTTTTTGGTTTTTCTTCCTTTGCCTTTAAGCTATCTCTAATTTCTTCTAAAAGAAGTACAACAGGATCCTTAACAGGATCAGCAGGTTCCTCAACAGATACAGAAACCTCTTCAATAATCTCTTCCTTGACTTCCTCAACCTTTTCTTCAGCTTCCTTCTTTGCCTTTAATCCCTCTTCAAATGCTTTTCGTTTTGCACTTAAGGTAGAAAATACCTTTAGGATAATAAATAAAGTTAATGCAATAAAGAAGAAGTTTAGGATAGATTCAATGAAAGCACTCCAGTCAATATAATTTAAAACTGTGTATGACTTTCCGTTAGGGCCTAAAATTACTGCATCAGCAGCAGTAGAAGCATCAGCAAGCTTAGAATTTGGCAGGATTGTGTAAAGTCCAGAGGACATACCAGGAATATGTGATAATCCCCAGTTCACTACTGGCATAAGAATGTTTTTGTTTAACGTTGTAACTATGGTATTAAATGCACCACCAACAATAACACCAACAGCCATATCAAGGACGTTACCACGTAAAACAAAAGCTTTAAATTCTTGAACTAGCTTTTTCATAATTTCCTCCTATTAAAATATCAATACAATTATAGACAAAAAAAATATAAAAGTAAATAATAAAGTGCTTTTATATGCTTTTCTTTTAAAAAAAGAAGAAAAAAGAGTTCTATTATGTTATAATAGAAATGGTGATTTTTATGAAAAAGATTGATGTTCATACGCATTTGATTGGAAATATTTGTGGGATAGGCTCAGAAGGTGAGCTTACACCTATTGGTGGAGGAAAGGCTATATATGCAAGTGGCAAGATTATACAATTGATTCCAAGTCAATATGGTGATAAGGAATTAACACCAGAGGTATTAACTCAGGTATTAAAGGAGAATGATGTAGAGTTTTGTGTATGTCTACAAGGAAATTATGCAGGATTTCAAAATATTTATACCTATGAGGCTTCCTTAAAATATCCAGATTTCATTATTCCAGCTGGAACCTATGATCCTTTTTTTAGAAACAAGCAGTTAATCATAAAGCATCTTTTTGATGATTTAGGAATAAAGGTTCTAAAAATGGAGGTGTCGAATGGATCTGGTCTTATGGCAAATCATCCAACAGTTGATTTAAACGGAGAGGTTATGCATGAGGTTTATCAAATGGCAAAGGATCATAATCTCATCTGTTTTATGGATATTGGACGCCCGTTTAACAATTGCTATCAGGTCAAGGCATTACGCCAAGCAATCTTAAAGTATCCAGAGGTAACCTTTATTATTTGTCATTTGACTGCTCCTCAGCATGAGCAAATGGAAATTTTGGAGGAAAACCTTGCTCTTCTCCATTTGGAAAATGTTTATTTTGATATCGCAAGTCTTCCAAATAATACAAAACAGCCCTATCCTTTTTTAGAGGCACAGGAATATATACGTAAAGCAATTGATGTCGTGGGAGTGGATAAAATTTTATGGGGAAGTGATTTTCCAGCAGCTATGAACTATTGTAGCTATGAAGAGGCATATTCCTACATAGAAAACAGCTCTTTATTTACTGATGACGAAAAGGAGCATATTCTGTATAAGAATGCAAAGCATATATTTGGAGGCCTTATTTAATGAATGGAATCTATATTCATATTCCATTTTGTAATAGCATTTGTTCCTATTGTGATTTTCCCAAGCAATTGGCGAAAAGGGAAACAAAGGAAATCTATATGGAGCATCTTTTAAAGGAACTCTCTAGCTATGAAAAGCAGGATTGGTTCTCTTCTAAATGGGCTTTGAAAACGGAAAGTGTCTATATTGGAGGAGGAACTCCTAATAGTCTTTCTTTATCCCAATTGGAACGCTTATTTCAGGCATTAAAGCCATATTTATCTAGAAGCAAGGAAAATACCATAGAAATCAATCCAGAGCTTTTAACAGAAGAACAGGTATCCCTTTTTAAACGATATGGTATCAACCGGATAAGTATAGGTGTGCAGACCTTAAATCCAAAACTAATTCAGATTATTCGGCGGAATCATACAGAACAAATTGTCAAAGAAGCAGTAAAGCTTTTAAAAAAATGCGGAATAACAAATATCAATTTAGATATGATGTATGGTCTTCCAGGACAGACCTTGAAGGATGTAAAACAAGATGTGAAAAAGATTCTTCATCTAGATGTTCCTCATATCTCATATTATAGTCTGATAGTAGAAGAAAAAACAATTCTTTCCTATGAACTGAAACATAGTCAAACTCAATTGCCTGATGATGATTCTGTTGTGGATATGGCAAATTATTTGACTAAAAAACTAAAAAAGAGGCAGTTTATTCACTATGAAATCAGTAATTATGCGAAGAAGGGCTATGAATCGACTCATAATCTTGGCTACTGGAGCTGCTTTGAATACCTTGGAATAGGTGCTAGTGCTTGTAGCTATTTTCAGCATAAAAGAATTCAAAATCCAAGCTCTTTGGTGAAATATTATAGGAATGAGGAAAGGATTTGTACACCTATTTCCTCTAAAGAGGCAAAAAAAGAGTTTATGATGCTTGGCTTAAGAAAACTAAATGGAATATCTGTGGATGACTATTTTCAACGATTTAAAACATATCCAAAAGATGATTTTGACTTAGTTTCTTTGTTTAAAAAAGGGTTGATTGAGGAAAAAAACGGCCTCATTCGGATAAAAGAGGATAAAATATGGTTAGGCAATTTAGTCTTTGAAGCTTTTGTAGGAGGTGCTGAGGATGAAGAATAGAGAAGTTAGCTTTTATGAATTTTCAGATTTTAAGTATTACTTGCAGACTGACAAACGGCTGAGTCCTAATACAATAGCAGCCTATATGACGGATTTAGAGCTATATGGAGAATTTTTAATAAAATATCAGAATCGCTCAGATATAGCTACCGTTACAGAGGAGCACATCAATCGTTATATAGCTTCCTTAAGACGTGCTGAATTTTCTAAACAGACGATTTCAAGAAAAATTATAGCAATAAAGGAATTTCACAAGTTTCTGTACTCAGAAAAAATAACGGATGAGGATCCAGCTAAGTTTATTGATTTGCCTAAGCCTTCTAAGCCTTTACCTGTTGTCCTCAGCAAGGAAGAGATTGCTAAAATGCTTGAATCGATTGAAACGGATACTCCTTTAGGACTTAGAAATAAGGCGATGATAGAAACGCTTTATGCTTCAGGTTTGAGAATTAGTGAGTTAGTTCATCTAAGTATTGCAGATATTCATTTGAGAGAAAAATATATAGTGGTAATTGGGAAAGGGAATAAGGAAAGAATGGTACCTCTAGGTGAAATGGCAGTTATCGCTTTAAGAAACTATATTGAGAAGGGACGACCCTTTTTATCTAAAAAGCCTGGCAACACTTTGTTTTACAATTATCAGGGCAATCCGATTTCAAGGCAAGCACTTTATAAATACATTGTAAAGCTGGCGGCAGATAATGGAATTGAAAAGGAAATATCACCTCATACCATTCGCCATAGCTTTGCAACGCATCTATTAGAGGGAGGAACTGATTTGAGGATTGTTCAGGAGCTTTTAGGCCATGAAGATATTTCAACTACCCAGATTTATACCCATATTGATCGTTTGAGATTAAAGGAAATGTATGAACATACTCATCCTTTAGCTATAAAAAATAAAAAAGAAGGAGAATAGAACATGTTTAAAAGAGTATTTTTAGTAGTAATGGACTCTGTTGGGTGCGGAACAGCCCCTCTGAGCCATTTATATGGAGATGATGGTGCAAATACCATTTCTCATATTGCAGAGGCTACAAACGGCATAAAACTGCCAACCTTGGAGTCCTTTGGTTATGGAAATTTGACAAAGATTATAGGTGTAAAGCCAAATAAAAAGCCCATTGCCTATTATGGAAAGGCAGATGAGCTTTCAACAGGAAAGGATACAATGACAGGTCATTTTGAGATGGTTGGCATTCATACCACTCAGCCGTTTAAAACCTTTACAGATACAGGCTTTCCTAAGGAGCTTATTGATTTGCTAGAGGAAAAAACAGGTCATAAAATTATTGGAAATAAGGCAGCCAGTGGCACAGAAATATTAAAGGAATTGGGAGAAGAGCATATTAAAACAGGAGCTATGATTGTATATACCTCTGCAGATAGTGTGCTTCAAATTGCGTGTCATGAAACCTATTTTGGGTTAGAGGAGCTTTATCGCTGCTGTAAGATAGCAAGAGAAATCTGCTTGGATGAAAAGTATAAGGTGGGAAGAATTATAGCAAGACCATTCCTAGGAGAAAGCAAGGACACCTTTAAGCGTACTCCAAATCGTCATGATTATGCATTGTCACCTTCTCATGAAACAACGTTAGATGCTTTAAAACAGGCTAAATTTGACGTTATTTCTATTGGAAAGATTAATGATATATTTAATACCTGTGGGATTACAGAAGCTTATAAAACCGTTTCAAATCACAATGGTATGGAGATCCTAAATCAAATAGCAAACAAGGATTTTACTGGGCTTTGTTTTGTTAATTTGGTTGACTTTGATGCCTTGTATGGACATCGTAGAGATCCTTTAGGATACAAGAGTTGTCTAGAGGAGTTTGACGCTGATTTAGCTACCTTTTTACCGCTTATGAAGGATGATGACTTATTGATGATTACAGCAGATCATGGAAACGATCCGACTTGGACAGGTACTGACCATACAAGAGAGTATGTTCCTATTTTTGTTTATGGTAAAAAGCTTAAAGCAGGAGATCTTGGGACTCGTAAAACCTTTGCAGATTTAGGACAGACAATTGCTCAAAATTTTGGTGTAGAGGACCAACGAATTGGCACTAGCTTTTTAGAGGATTTAAGGTAATGAATTCCTTTATTTTTCATACTCCAACAAAGGTATTTTTTGGCAAAAATGAAGAGCAGAAAATAGGAGAAATTTTAACCAAATTTAATGCGAAAAAAATCCTTTTGCATTATGGAAAAATCTCTATCATAAAAAGTGGACTTTTAGAGAAAATTAAAACATACTTAGAAAAGGCTGAAATTAAGTATGTGGAGCTTGGTGGGGTTGATCCAAATCCTAAATTATCCTTAGTGGAAAAGGGAGTTGAACTTGTCAAAAAGGAGCAGGTGGATTTTATATTAGCAATTGGAGGAGGTTCTGTTATAGACTCAGCAAAATCAATTGCTGTTGGAGCGTTTGTAGAGCATTCTCCATGGCTGTTTTCTACCCATGAAAAGACCCCAAGAAATGCCCTTCCTTTAGGTGTCATTTTGACCCTGGCAGCAAGTGGCTCAGATATGTCAGATTCCTGTGTGATTACCAACGAAAAAACTAAGGAAAAAAGAGGCTTCAATAGCCCTTTCAATCGACCAAAATTTGCAGTTTTAAATCCTGAATTAACCTATACAGTTTCAGCCTATCAAACCGCCTGTGGAATTGTGGATATTATGATGCATACCTTAGAGCGATTCATTTCAATTGGAGAGGTAACTGAGCCAACAGATTCCATAGCAATTGGGTTGTTAAAAGCAGTTTATCAAGCTGGAAAAGTTGCTATCAAGGAACCAAAGAACTATGAAGCAAGAGCAACCCTTCTTTGGGCAAATAGTTTATCTCACAATGGCTTAACCTCCTGTGGAAGAGCATTTGTAATGTCAGTTCATCAGCTAGAGCATGAGCTCAGTGGGATGTTTGATGAGATTGCTCATGGTGCAGGATTAGCCATTTTATGGCCTGCATGGGCAAAGCATGCATATCCCTTTGCGAAGGATCGGTTTAAGCGTTTTGTCTATGAGGTTATGGAGATTGCACCAAGTGGTAATGAGGATTTAGATATAGAAAAAGGTATCCAAAAATTAAAAGATTTTTTTAAGGAAATAGGGATGCCCGTAACTTTAAAGGAAGTCAATATTACAGAAGATGATATCAAAAAACTAGCAGTAAATGTTACATTTCATCATACAAGAATTATACGAGATGTAATAGAAATCGATGAAGCAATGGCATTGAAAATCTATCGTGAAGCGCTATAAAATGATGAAACTAGGATAGTCCCTTAGGGCTATCTTTTTT